>DASXEW010000003.1:1222196-1527745 GCA_036489885.1 Candidatus Baltobacteraceae bacterium | reverse complement strand
GCAGCGAGCGCTCGCGCGTGATCACGTCGTCAAAACGCACGCAGCGCAAGCAGAGAATGCACCGCTCTTCATCCAGGACGATCGTCGGACCCAAATCGACGGCTTTCGGTTTGAGCGCCTTGGGATCGGCGAGACGCGAAGCACCTTGGCCGTAGGCCATCGAGAAGTCTTGCAAATCGCACTCGCCGCCTTTGTCGCAAATCGGGCAATCGAGCGGGTGATTGAGCAACAGAATTTCGAGAACCGCGCGACGGCCTTCGCTGGCTTTATCGCCGACGGTGTTGACGACCATGCCGTCCGTTACTGCCGTGTTGCACGCGATCTGCAGCTTCGGCATTCCCTCGATCTCAACCAGACAAATGCGGCACAGACCCGCCGGCCCGAGCTTCGTGTGATAGCAATAGACGGGAATGTCTTTTTGAACTTGCTTCGCAGCTTCGACGAGCAGCGTACCGGCCGGGACTTCGACCTTCACGCCGTCGATCGTAACGGTCGCCATTTTTTGCTCAGGCATATTGCGGCTCGCGGATATATTTGCGGAAGTGACTCTCGAATCGCTTCACGACGGATGCGAGGAACGGCTCGATCGAATCGCCTAGGGGACACAAATTCAGTCCGGTTATCTGGTGCGAAACGCTGAGCAGCATGTCGATATCGCTCGCCACGCCCTTGCCTTCCAAGATGCGCTCGAGCATGAGCTCGAGCCAGTGGCCGCCTTCGCGGCACGGCGTGCATTGTCCGCACGACTCATGCGAGAAAAAACGCACGAGTGCGAGCGCGGCTTTTACGAAATCGGTCGTATCATCGAACACGACGACCGCACCGGAACCGAGCATCGTTCCGTTCTTGGCCATGTTCTCGTAGTCGTACGGCACATCGAGATGCTCTTCGAACAAACACGCCGAGCTGCCGCCGCCCGGCTGCACTGCCAAGAACTTGCGCTCGTCGCGCAAGCCGCCCGCGCAGTCGTCGATAAGCTGCCGCAGCGTCGTTCCGAGCGGAACTTCATAGTTGCCCGGCTTCTTCACGTGGCCGCTGACCGAAACGATCTTGTAACCTTTCGACTTCTCGGTACCGACGCTCGCGAACCACTCCGCGCCGTTGCGCAGAATCGGCATCAGATATGCAAGCGTCTCGGAATTGTTGACGACGGTCGGCTTCCCGTAGAGCCCTTTGACCGCGGGGAACGGCGGCTTGAGCCGCGGCTCGCCGCGCTTGCCTTCGAGCGAACTCAGTAAGGCCGTCTCTTCACCGCAGATATACGCTCCCGAGCCGCGATGGACGGTCAGCTCGATGTCGTAATCGGTGCCGCAGATACCCTTACCGATATAGCCGGCTGCGCGCGCTTCCTCAACTGCCTTGCAAAAGATCTCATAGCCGCGCTTGAACTCGCCGCGAATATAGATGAACGCGTGATGCGAGCGGATCGCGTACGATCCGATCAGCATGCCCTCAATGATCTGATGCGGCGTTTCCTCGAGCAGCATGTGATCCTTGAACGTGCCGGGCTCGGCTTCGTCGTTGTTGCACACCATGTAGCGCGGCTCGCCGTTGTCGGGCAAGAACTGCCACTTGCGGCCGGTTGGGAAACCGGCGCCGCCGCGGCCACGCAGACCGGACTTGTCGATGATCGAAACGATCTCGGCCGGCTGCATCGTTTTGACGGCCCGCTCGAGCATCTCGTAGCCGCCTTGTGATTTGTAGACGTCCATCGAGCGCAAGTCGAGCTCGCCGACGCCCTTCATCAATACCGGTTTAGTGTCCATGGCCGTCCTCGTGCTCAAGAATTGCGCGTCCGTCTTTCACCAAACGCTCGCGCGAACGATCCGGAGTAATGTCGCGCACGAAGCGGTCGAGCATGATGACGCCACTGCGATCCCCGATCCCGCCGGCATCGTTCGGATTCGAGACGTGCTGCGCACCCAGTGATTTCGGAACCGTATCTTTGGGGACGGACCACGTGCGTTCGGGCTTCTTCGTCTGCGCCATCGGCGGGACGTCGTACGTCCCTCCGCGGATCGCCGCCAGCATGTCGTCGACCATCTTCGGCGTCAAATCGTAGACGAAATCGAGATTGACCTGCATGCACGGTGCGCGATCGCACGCGGCCAGACACTCAACTTCTTCGTACGAGAAGAGTCCGTCGGCCGTCGTCTCGAGATGTCCGACGCCGAGCTGCTCGCGAAAGTACGCCATGATGTCTTCCGCGCCGTTGATCGAGCACGAAAGATTGCGGCACACTTGCAGCATGTACTTTCCGACGGGCTTGCGGAACAGCAGCGTGTAGAACGAGACCGTCGACTCGACGACGGCGAGCGGCACGCCGACCCATTCGGCCGTCTGTTTCATCGCGTCGGCCGAAACGTAGCCTTCTTCCGCTTGGAAACGCCAGATGATCTGGAGCGTCGCGGAACGCGGGTCTTCGTAGCGCGCGAGAATCTCTTTGGCTTCGCTGCTCAAGTCGATCATCGGTCGACCTCGCCGAACACCGGATCCAGCGAACCGATGCACACGACCATGTCCGCGATCAGCTCGCCGATCGCGAGCTTCTTGAGTACTTGCAGGTTATAGAAGGAAGGCGGACGCGTCCGAACGCGCCACGGACGGTTCTCACCGTTGGAAACGATGTAGTAGCCGAGCTCGCCGCGCGGACCCTCGACCGCTTGATACACGTCGCCCGGCGGCACACGGAAGCCCTCGGACACATATTTGAAGTGATGGATCAATGCTTCCATCGAGAGCGCGATCGCTTCTTTGGGCGGCGGACCGACTTTCGTATCGTCGATCATCACCGAACCCTCGACCAACTGCTCGCGAACTTGGCGGATGATGCTCATCGATTCGTCCATCTCGTCGAGACGCACCAAGAACCGCGCATAGGCATCACCTTCGGTTCGTACTGGTACCTCGAACTCGTATCGCTCGTAGCCGGAATACGGAAACGCTTTGCGCACGTCGTACGCGATTCCCGATCCGCGCAGCGGCGGTCCCGTGATGTTCCACGCAAGCGCCTCTTCCGGCGAGAGGATCGCAACATCGATCATGCGGTCTTGCACGATCGGGTTCTTTTGCAGAACGCCACGCAGCTCGCGGACGCGGCCCGGGAATTTCTTGATCAGATCGTCGAGCCGGTCGAGGAAGCCTTGCGGCACGTCCTCGCGTAAGCCGCCTATGCGCAGGTAATTCGGATGCATCCGCGCGCCGCCCGAGGCTTCGAACAGATCCAGAATGTTCTCGCGCAAATCGAACGCGTAGAAGAACGGCGATATGGCGCCAAGGTCGATCCCGCCCGTTCCGAGCCACACGCAGTGCGAGGCAATACGCGAGAGCTCGCAAAGCAGAACGCGTAGTTGTTGTGCGCGTTCGGGGATATGACTCGTGATGCCGAGCAGCTGCTCGACACCGAGGACGTAGCACATGGCATTGGTGAGCGGCGAGAGATAATCCATCCGCTCGATGACGGTCGAGGCCTGATGCCAAAAGAGATTTTCGGCCGATTTCTCGATACCGGTGTGCAGGTAGCCGATCTCCGGATCGGCCTTCGTGATCGTCTCGCCTTCGATCTCGGTAAGCACTTGCAAAACGCCGTGCGTCGACGGATGCTGAGGTCCAAGCGACAGCAACATCTTGTTGCCTTCCATCGCAACGACGTCAAGGGGAACGCGCGTCGCCGTCATGCTTGTCCCCGAATCTTGGCGATCTGTTTCGCGAGTGCAGCCGCCGTTCTACCGGATGCCGGCGTTCCCGCGAGCAAGTTGCTCTTCAGCGCAAAATCCGGACGCGGTGTTTTCTCGAGCGCAGGTCCGCGCAACGGATAATCTTTGCGCAGCGGATAGCCTTCCCAGTCCTTCGGCATTTGAATGCGCCGCAAATCGGGGTGACCGTCGAACGTAATTCCGAAGAGATCGTAGATCTCGCGTTCGGGCCAATCGGCGCTCGGCCACAGATCGCTCATCGTCGGGAGCGACTGCCCATCGTCGAGGCCGCACAATACGCGAATGCGCACGGGCGCGCGGACGGACGCGGGATTGAGCGCGCGATCCGGTAGCTTCAAAAGATGGTAGACGACGTCGAAACGCGGCGAACGCTCGAGGTAGTCGACGCCGCCGACGTCGAGCAGCATCGAGGCACCCTCGGCCTTCAATTGTTCGAGCCGCCCGCGAAGCTGCGCGGGTTCGACTCGTTCGATGACGGCGTCGTTGATATCGGGCCGGATGGCCGTCGGATCGAGGGCACTTCCCCCGCGAGGTGGTGTTTGCGGGCTAGGCACGCGCCAGTATGCCTCCCCGTCCGCCTTGCCGGATCTGCTGCTGGATGAGGTTCACCGCGTAAAGCAAGCCGTCGGGAGTCGGCGGACACCCGGGGACGTAGACGTCGACGGGAATGATCGTGTCAACGCCTTGGACGATTGCGTAGTTATCGAAGACGCCGCCCGAGCTGGCGCAGGCGCCCATCGAGATCACCCACTTAGGATCGGCCATCTGGTCGTAGAGCCGCTTGATGACGGGGCCCATTTTTTGCGCGACCCGGCCGGAGACGATCATGAGGTCAGCCTGGCGGGGCGATGCGCGGAAAACTTCGGAGCCGAGGCGGGCGATATCGTACTCGGGCGCCGTCACGCTCATCATCTCGATGGCGCAGCAGGCGAGACCCATTGTGAGGGGCCAGACGCTCGAAGATTGGGCCCAGCGGGCGACGTCGTCGACGCGCGCGAGTAAGAACTGCGTTCCTGGGACTACCTCCACTGAAACCCTCCCCGCTTCCAGACGTACGCATAACCGATGCCGAGGACGATGACGAACGCGACCATCTCGAGCAGCCCGTACACACGCAGCGCGTGCATCTGAACGGCCCATGGGTAGAACGACGCGGCTTCGACGTCCAAGACCACAAAGAGCATCGCGATCAGGTAGAAGCGTACCGGAAAGCGACCGGAAACGTCCGACGTCGGCTCGACGCCGCACTCATACGCCTCCTCCTTAACCGGATTCGGCTTCTTCTTACCCAGGAGCCCGGGTACGATGGAGAACACCAGCGAGGCGACGAACGCGAGCGCCAAGTAAATGGCGACGGGACCGTACGGAGACATAGCCGGGGCACTTTTCGCAGACAACGTACGGGACCCTCGATGCTACTTTTGGAGGACCGGCCTTGCGCATCCTGACCCGAAGCCTGATCTGTGCCCTCGCCGTCGTGACCTTGCTCGGCGCCGGGTGTGAAAATCCGAACGGAGGCGGCCTCCAGGAGTTCGGCTCGATCACCGGTCGATTGCTCGACGATCGAACGGGCGAACCCCTTAGCGTCTCAACGGTCTACATTTCGGTCGGATCGGTTGTCGTTTCGCAAGTCGATAACAAAGGCGGCTTCGTACTCCCGAAAGTTCCCGTCGGTAAACAAACCGTGAACATCAATGCGATCACGTACATACCGGCGAGCTTCGACGTCAACGTCGTGAAAGATCAAACCAGCGACGCCGGTTATATCCGATTGAAATCAACGCTCGCGCAATAGAAATTTTTTGATGATGTCGACGGGCGTCGCAAATCCGATCGCATGCTCTTCTTCGAAACGCGACTCGGCCATACCGATGACTCTTCCGTCGAGCGTGAACACCGGAGCGCCGCTTTCGCCGGGAATTACGGGCAAATCAAGCTCGATCGTCTCATCAGGAGTGCCGACGTCGCGGACGCTCGCGACGTGACCGGTATAAAAGGAAGCAGTCGTTCCCAAGCCCTCGTCGATAAACGCATCCGGGATCGGATAGCCGAGCAACCCGATCGGTTCACCCGGAACGACGGCATTTGAATTATCGAACTTGACGACGGCGGCGTTCCTGATCGCGCTCACCTCGAGGAGTGCGAGATCCTCGCGATCGTCCTGTGCTACGATGCGAACGGTCTGCGCGCGCTCAGCATCGCCGATACGCGCACGCAGGTTGTGTGCGTCGTCGATGACGTGCTTGGCGGTGATGATCCGCGTCCCCCAATCCCCGCTCGCGACGACAAACGCGCTTCCGTACGCGTCGTCGATCTTGCCATGCATCTTCGGATCGTCCGAGGGAGCCTTCATTGTAAGAAACACGACGCTCGGGTGAATCTGCCGGTACAATCCCTCGAGATTGCCGTTCGCGCTCGGCCGCGCGCAGGCGCACAGCGCCACCACCACGAGAACCAGTCCGCGCCGCACGTCAGGCGCGCGCGGCAAGCGCGGCGCGCAGCTCGGGTATGCCGTGGCCGGTTACCGCGCTAACCGTGAAAGCATCCCTGGGAACGTCTCGCGGACTGCGATCGACCTTGTTGTAGACCGCGAGCACGGGCTTCTCACCGAGTCCGAGCTCATCGAGTGTGGCTTCGACGGCTTTCTTCTGACGCTGCCAATCCGGATTCGACGCATCGATCACGTGCACGAGCAGCGAAGCACTCTCCAGCTCTTCAAGCGTCGCGCGAAACGCGTTGACCAGCTCTTCGGGAAGTTTCGTGATGAAGCCGACCGTATCGGCAAGACGAACCGTTTGATCCTGCGCAACCCAAGCGCGGCGTACGAGCGGGTCGAGCGTAGCAAAAGGCTGATCCGCAACAAACGCATCTTTGCCGCTGGTCAAACGATTGAGCAACGAGCTTTTTCCGGCGTTCGTGTACCCGACGAGCGCTACCAGCGGCTCGCGCCCGCCGGAAACGCGGCGCGTAGCGCGCTGTGTGCGCACGTCTTCGAGCGCACGGCGCAGCGTCGAGATGCGGCGTTGAATTTGGCGGCGATCGGTTTCCAACTTGGTTTCACCGGGGCCGCGCGTTCCGATACCGCCGCCCAGACGCGAAAGCTCGGTACCGACGCCGATGAGATTCGCTTGCCGGTAGCGCAGCTGGGCCAGCTCGACTTGAAGCTTGCCCTCGCGGCTGCGCGCATGCTGCGCAAACACGTCGAGAATCAGCATCGTGCGATCGATGATCTGCAGCGGGATAACCTTTTCGAGATTGGTCCGCTGACGTGGACGCAAGTCGTTGTACACAAGAACTGCCTCCGCTCCCAGCTCGTCCGCGGTGCCTGCGATCTCTGCAGCCTTGCCAGCGCCGAAGAGCGTCGCGGCATTTACGCGGGGCAGCTTCTGCACGACTTCACCCACGATCGTTGCGCCGGCGGCGCGCGCAAGCGCTGCGAACTCTTCGAGCTGCGGCGCCAGCGGCGATTCGCGATCCTGTAGATCGACGGCGGCAATGAGCGCTTTCATGTTTTCTTCAAATCGATTGCGGCGCCGGCAACGACAAGGAACGCGTCATTCGCCATGGCGCACAGACGCTGGTTCGTTCGTCCGAGCACGTCGCGAAAGACACGACCGGAAACGTGCACCGGGACGACGCCCCAACCGGCTTCTTCACTGATTACGATAACGTCGGCTGCGCATTGTTCGAGGGTACTCGTCAAACGCGACGCATGAGCTTCAATCTGATCGTGCCATTCCACGACGCTCGTTCCGAGCGGATGGCGCCCCATGACGTCGGCAAGCCACGTTCCGATCGAATCGACGACGACGATCTGGTTCGCTTGTGCGCCGTCCAGCGCCGTCACCAGATCCTTACCCCCCGGGACGGCCGTCTCAATCGTCGTCCAGTCACTCGGACGTTCGGCTTGATGCCGCGCGATTCGCGCGCTCCACTCTTCGTCGTCGACGTCGAGCGCCGCGGTCGCGCAAAAGACGATGCCACGACCCGAACGCAGCGCAAGACGCTGCGCAAGCGCACTTTTCCCAGAACGGACCGGACCAGTAATGAACGTCAGCACTATCGTCCATAGAGCGCTGCGTAGATCGTAAGCGTTGCAATTTCGCACACAATGATGAGTGCGCCGTAAACGTCTCCCGTCAGGCGTCCGCCCAAACGGCGCGCGGCCCATTCGCCGATTATGAGCGAAAGCGCCGCCACTGGGACGAGCGCGAATCGCGCCCAGTGCGCTACCGTCATCGAGAGAACGCCGAGCAAGAAAGCATTCGCCATGACGGCAACGGTCGTGAAGCGCTCCGTGCCCGCGTAGGGATAGCGCATGAGATTGATGGCTGCACTCCAGCGTCCGATCCCGCCCGCCAAGGCAAAGGACGCGGGCCACGCGACCGGCGGCAGCATCGCAATCGCCGCAATCCATACGGCGACCGCGACCGCCAAGTACGCAATCGCGAAGGTTCCGTGATGAGGATCCTTGAGGATGCGCAAACGTTGTTCGGGATCGACGCACGCAAACAGCGCATCGCAGCTGTCAAGAAACCCATCGACGTGCAGCGCGCCGGTGAGCACGATCGGCAGTGCGAACGCGCATGCAATTGCGAGCGGTTGCAGCCCAAGCAGCGAAAGACCGTAGCCCGCCCAGCCCGCGATCGCGCCGATGATGATGCCGACGATGGGAAGATATCCGAACGCAGCTGATGCCGGCGGCGTATGTTCGCGATTGACCGTTGGAAAGATCGTGAAATAGGAGAACGCTGCGGCCAGCGTCCGCAGGTTCACGAAACCGGCGCTCCCTCCGCAGTGGAAACGCCCGCTTCCGCAAATGTCTTCATCTCGGAGATCATGCGCGTAGCCGCGCCGATCAATGGAAGTGCGAGTGCAGCGCCGGTCGCTTCGCCAAGGCGCATGTCGAGATCCAAGAGCGGCTCGAGCCCGAGCGCTCGTAAGGCGATCGTGTGCCCCGCCTCCCGCGAACGATGCGATGCGATTAGATACGAAGCGACATTCGGATCGAGTGCCTTCGCCAACAGCGCTGCAGCGGTGACGATGAAGCCGTCGACGACGACCGGCGTGCGTGACGCTGCAGCGGCGAGCATCACGCCCGCGAGCCCGACGATTTCGTAGCCGCCGACCTGGCTTGCGACCGCGATCGGATCGCTACCGTTGAGGCGCGCAATTGCCGATTCGACGATCGAGATTTTACGCGACAGAGCTTCGTCGTCGATGCCGGTGCCGCGACCGACGACCAACCCAACCGGCGTCGTCGAGAAGATTGCAATCAATGCCGCGGCGCTCGTCGTGTTACCGATTCCCATGTCGCCGAGCGCGATGATATCGAGCCTGCCCATGCGTTCGCGAACGCGATTGAAGGCTTCGATACCGGCGCCCAGCGCGCGCTCGACGTCATCGTGCGACATAGCCGGTCCATGAGCGAGGCTCGCAGTTCCGCGTGCAACTTTGAGATCGAACAGCTGCGGATGCGGCGCTAGCTCGGCATCGACGCCGAAATCCGCAACGAATACGTCGGCGCCGGCCTCCCGCGCGAACGCGCTGATCGCGGCGAAGCCCGCGCAGAATCCGCCGACCATTTGCGCGGTGACCTCCGGCGGATACGCGCTGACGCCATCGCGCGCAACACCATGATCGGCCGCGCCGATCAGAACCGCACGGCGTTCGAAGGCGTGCTTTGGAACGCCGCCGGTTATCGCACACAGGCGAACCGCCAAGTCTTCGATGCGCCCCAAGCTTCCGAGAGGCTTCGTAAGTTGATCGACGCGCTCGCGCGCGGCTTTTGCGATCGCCGGGTCGGGAAGCGGAATGCGCGGCAGATTCATCGGGGATCTCCTTTACGCTGGGGTGGCCTTGCGAATGCGAGCAACATCCCCTCCTCGCGGCGGACGACGATCGGCGCCCCGTAGGCAGTCGAGAGCAACTCTTCTTGAAAAACGCGTTCTGGGACGTCGCAGGCGAGCAACGTGTTCTTTCCGACGAGCGCGATGCGGTCGGCGTGCGCGGCTGCAACGTTCAAATCGTGCAATACGATGATCACGGTCGTGCCTGCATCGGCGAGCTCGCGCAGCAATGACAAGATGTGCATCGCATGGCCGAGATCGAGATGCGTCGTTGGTTCGTCAAACAGCAGGCTCGGCGCGCGTTGTGCGAGCGCGAGCGCAACCCAGACGCGCTGACGTTCGCCGCTCGAAAGCGCATCCAGCGAACGCTCCGAACGATCGGTCAGCTGGGCGCGTTCGAGAGCTTCGTCGATGATCGCTTCGTCTTCAGGCAACTCGTTCCAACGCCACCAAGGACGATGCGGAAGGCGCCCTTGCGCAACGGCTTCGCGTACGGTCACGTTCGCGACCGGCGCACTGTCGACTTCGATCAGCGCGAGACGGCGCGCGCGCTCTTGTGCGTTCATCTGCGCGACGGCACGGCCGTTTACTATCACGCTACCGTGCTGCGGCGCGTGCAAACCGCCGAGCGCGCGCAGCAACGTCGATTTACCCGCGCCATTCGGACCGATGATCGCCAGAAGCTCGCCTTCGCCGAGCTGCATCGAGACGTCGTGCAGCACAACGTTCGATCCGTACGCGAGCGTCAGATCCTGCGCGTCGATCATACCGGCTTCGCCCGCCGCGAGGCGAGATACAGAAACGCGGGCACGCCCAGGAGCGACAAAAGAATGCCGAGTGGAATTTCCGTCGGCGGCGTCGCCGAACGCGCAAACGTGTCGGCAAGAATCAAGACGATCGCACCGACCGGCAGTGCCGCGGCGATCGTCCAACGTACGTCATGCCCGATCGCGCCGCGCACGATGTGCGGCACCATCAAGCCGACGAAACCGATCACGCCAGAAACACTTACGGCTGCCGACGTTAGCAAACACGCGGACAGGACGACCAGCCAGCGCGTGCGATCCAAATCGACGCCGAGCGCCTGTGCGCGCCGCGTTCCGAGTCGCAGCGCGTTGAGCGCGGGAATCGTCGTAAGCGCGAGCGCAAGCCCGCACGCCGCATAGAGCACGGCCCAACCCAGATCGCGCCAGCCGTGCCCCGCGAGACTTCCGCCCAACCATGCCAAGATGCTGAGCGACACCGAAGCCGACGGCGACCACAAAATCACGAGTGTTGTAAGTCCGGCGAACAGCGACGAAAGGGCAATGCCGGCAACGATCATGCGCTCGACCGAGAGTCCCGTCCCAGCACGCGAGAGCGCCGCGACCAGCAATGTGGTCGCAAGCGAGGCGCAGAGTGCAATCGCGGAATACAGCGCCGGCGGCGCGCCGAGCGCAATTGCCACTGCAATCGCGAGTGCCGCACCCGCGCTCGTGCCGGTCAGATACGGATCGATCAGAGGATTGCCGAGCAGATCTTGCATCAGCAGTCCCGCAACAGCGAGCGCAGCGCCGACGAGCGCTGCGATCGCAACGCGCGGCAGGCGCAGCGACCACAGCACCGTGCTCGCATCGGTCTGCGCATGCGGATGAGCGAGCGCAGAGAGAATCGCGGCGGGCGAAAACCCGATCGTTCCCCACGAGGCGCCCGCAATGATCGCCGCGCCGAGCGCAAGCAGGGCGACAACGATCACTGCTGGGCGCGTCATTCAATCACCGCGTCGAGAGCTCGAACTCGACGGTGCGGCCGGGAGCCGGATAGCCGAGAATCGGTGCGTAGCGCTCGTCGCCGAGGTTGTAGACACGAATCGACGCGATCACGTTCTGCGCAAATCGTCCGCGCACGTATGCATTGACCGTGGTCTGTCCGCCGCGCAACACGCCCGATTCATTGTGCGGGCTTTGAATCTGGGCGTCGGCACCGAACGCAACCACGTTCCCGGAGAACCCGCGTTCGAGTCCGAGCGTGGTCGTCGTGACCGGCTCGAAATCGAGGCGGACGGCGGGTTGCCCGAGCGTCAGGTTCTGTGCGCGATACATATCGGTTATACCGACTTTTGCGACCAGATCGTGAAACGGCGCAGTGTGAGCCGAGAAAACGAATCCTGCGAGCGACGCTTGCGCGATATTTTCCGGGACGAAACTCGCGTTGAGCGCAATCAGATTCGTTGCTTCACGATCGAACCAGCCGAGGCTCGCACCCGCCCCGCCTAGCGGTGCGTTGAACGTTGCGTCGAGGTTTTTCGAACGTTCCGGAACGAGCGATGGATTCGAAAATCCGGGATAGTAGAGCTCGTCGAGCGTCGGAACGCGGAACGTACCCGCGTAGTTGGCCGAGAAGCGCGTGCTTCCGAGCTGTACGGACGTTCCGAACGCGGGCTCGAGAACCGAAGCCTGCGGAGCATCGTGTTCGCCGCGCAATCCTGCGGTAAGGATTACACTGTTTGAGATGCTGTCGCGATACTGCGCGTAAATGGCGCTGGACGATTGCGCAGCCGACGAAGCCGGCGGAACCGCGAATGTGCCGAGGTTAAGCAATACGCTTTCCCGCGAGAGATCGATTCCCGTGACAAGCGAACCGGATGGGTTCGCGATGACGTCACGGAGTGAGACTTGCGTGCGAGAGTCGTACGTGTCGTTTTCGCCTCCGTTCTGCGGATCGTCGTAGTCAAGTCTCGCATTTGCGCCGCTAAACGATAGGCTCAGCGCGGAGTTCGGTGTGTGACGCGTGACCGAGATGTGTCCGTCACCTTGCGCGGTCGCTTGCAATGCGAGAGGTGTGAGAAACGAGAGGTTCCCCGGCACACCGAGTTTCACGGCGTCGTTCCCTAAGCTTGCATCGACCGTATACGTTGCGCTCGGATTCGACTGATAGTCGAGACGTCCGGCAGTCGCTTGCGCCCACGAATTCGCGCGAGTACCGGCCGGAAATCCATCGAGGCTCGGATAGTCATAGACGTTCGTCGCAGTATGGCGCTCGAATCCGACTCCGAAGCCGCCTAGAGCGAATTCGAGCCGCGCATCTTGCTCGCCATACGTTCCGTCGGCAACCTCGAGATACGGTGAACGGACGTGACCGGTGATGATGTTGATGATGCCGCCGACAGCACTGCTGCCGTAAAGCGTCGAGCCGCCGCCTTCAACGACTTCGATGCGCTCGACGTCGACGGTCGAGAACGTTCCGAGATCGATCGATCCCGCCGACCCCGCGGCGACCGGAAAGCCGTTGACGAGTATCAGCGTTTGTTCGGACGTAGCACCGAGAACGCCATAGTTTGCCTGCGCGCCAAACGCGCCGTAGCGAAACATCGTGATTCCGGGAATGTCACGCAGGGCGTCCGCGACGGTGCGATCGCCTTGTGCTTGAATCGTCGATCGATCGACGACGAACGTCGGACGCGTCGTCATTGTTACCGGCTCGTCTTGCCGGTCGGCCGTCGTGACATGCCCGATTTCACTCGGCTGTGGCGACGGAGTGGGACTTGCCGCCGTCAGCGCGGCAGCGAATAGGATAGCCAGCACGATCTTCCTACCTTTACGCGAGGTGAAGCGATCAAATGCGGCCCGCTCGGTTTCCTGACTCGCGGATCGTAGCCGTTTGCCGATGCCTTCCCGGCTTGCGCCAGTGGCGTTTCGGCGGCTCCCCGCTTACAGTGGCGCGACCGTCCCGGATTTCCACCGGGTTCCCATCGCGAGCACGCTGTCCGGCCGGTTCTGCGTCAACGCCGGTGCAGCCTCGTTGCCTCCGAATCATCGGTTTCCCAACCCGCGCGAACGAGTTCGCGATCAAGATGCTCTTCTTGCGGATAGCCGAGACATAGATACGCGACGAACGACCACGACGGCGGAACGTCGAGAATCTGCGTGACGGCGTCAGGGTCGAGAATCGAAACCCAGCCGACCCCGATTCCCATTGCGCGCGCCATCAACCACAACGTGTGGATCGCGAGTACGGTCGAATACGCGAGCGTTTCGGGCATCGTAGCGCGCCCCAGGCCCGATCCGCGCGGCGTGTCACGATCGACGAACACCGCGAGATGCACGGGCGCCTCGCGCAGGCCCGCAAGCTTCATGCCGGCATAGAGACGCTGCTGCTCTCCGCTGTATTCCTCTGCCGCTTGGTGATTGCAGCGCTCGTACTCAGCAATAATGTTCAGACGGCGCCCGGAATCGTCGACCCGCACGAAACGTGAGGGCTGACTGTAGCCAACCGATGGCGCAAACGACGTCGTCGCCACGAGCCGCTCGACGATTTCGTCGGGAATCGGATCGGCGCGAAAACGCCGCACGTCGCGCCGCCACGCGAACAGTTGCGTCAGTTCCGTACGAAATTCGTCGTCGAATCTCAAGGGAGGAGCGGCGTTCACTCCCGCAGAGTACGCTCCCTGTGAAACGCGCTCTCGCTCTGTTCCTCGCTTCGGTCTTCGTCGTGCTCGCGACGCCCTCGCAGAGTCAGCCTGCAGCACACCGCGTCGTTTCGTTGATCCCTTCGCTGACCGAAGATCTCTTTGCGCTCGGGGCAGGCACAAACGTCGTCGGCGTCTCGCAGTACAGCGACTTTCCCCCGGACGCAAAGCGCCTTCCGCGTGTCGCGTCCTTCACGAGCCTCGATGCCGAGCGCATCGTCGCACTGCATCCCGACTTGATCGTCGGCGATGCCTCAGAAGAAGCGCTCGTTCAGCCGCTCGCGCGCGCGAAGCTTCACGTCGAGCTCTTTGCGGAAGACTCCGTCCCGCAAATCTATGCCGTGCTACAGCGGCTCGGCGCGTTGCTCGGCCGAGAGCGGCAAGCGAACGCGCTCGTCGCGGACATGCGGGCGACGAGTGCACGTTTGATGCAGCGCGTCGATCGCTCGCGCGCGCCGCGTGTCTTCGTCATTCTCGACGTCGCGCCGATCTACACCGTCGGTAAACGGTCGTACATCAACGCGCTGATCGAGATGGCCGGCGGAAGGAACGCCGCGAACCTCAATGAGGCGTACGGCCAATACAGCGCCGAAGCAGTTCTCGCGCTGCAGCCTGACATTATCGTCGTCGATCCCGCAGTCGGATTTCAATCCATGGAAAACCGAGAGCCGTGGCGTTCACTGCACGCAGTCCAGCGCGGGAATGTCGCAATGATTCCGGATCCGGGCATCCTTTTGCACCCGAGTCCGCGCTACAATGCCGGCCTAAAGTGGCTGATCGAGCAGATCGCACACGCAAAAAACTAGGCACCTAAACCCGCACGTCTTCGGAGCTAACCCAGCCCCAGCGATTGCGGAAAGGGCCGGATGTAATTTTGACACCGATGGCATCGTAGGCTTCCGGACTGTATGCGGGCCTTACCGTGCGTGAAGCGCACATCGCGACGATCGCGTGCGTCCCAGGATTGGCGAGTATGGTGTGAGCCATCACTTGATTCGCCTTGTCGAAATTTCCAGCGGCGTACTCGATCAAGCGAAAACGGCTGTCCCACACGAAGACGTCTGGATCGGAGTCGATCGACTCAAGGAGAACACGCTGCCCGACCGACGCCTTACAAACGTCGGGGCCTTGCGATTGCGACGGCATCGGAAACAAAACTGCCGCCAGCACCGCAACAAGAACGAACGTCCTCCTCGCTCGCACCAAGCGTCGTTCGCGCGAGAGGTACGAGCGCCTTTTCGGCTCGCGATGGAAGCCAAGCGGATGCGCGCGAAGGTGACGGAAGCGCGCGTCGAAGGACTGGTGACGTGACCGACTCCTATACATTAGGGCCAGCGCGTATTGCGTTTGGCGACGGCACCGCGCGCGAAGCACGCCTGCGCATCGAACGAGGGCGCGTCGCGGCGATTTTGGAGCCGCGCGGCCCGAGTGACGTCGAGGTCAAGTCCGAAACCACGATCGCGCCCGGGATGATCGACGTCCACACGAACGGCGCCGAGGACGTGCTGTTCAACCGCGATCAGGGGAGCGCGGTCGAAGTAGCCGCTCGCTCGTACGTCAAGCAAGGGGTTACCGGCTTTGTCGCTGGGATCATTACCGCACCCTGGGAGTCGATGCTGCACGCCGCGAGTGAGATCTGCGAGTCGGCGAATCAACTCGAAGAGCAGGGCGGCATCGGCGCGCGGTGCTTGGGCATCCACTTCGAAGGACCGTTCCTCAATCCGAAATTCCGGCGCGTTCATCGCGGCGATTGGGTGGTGCGTCCGACGGTCGAGCGCGCCCGCGAGATGGTCGACGCCTGTCACGGCGCTTTGGTCATGGTCACGCTCGCGCCGGAGATCGAAGGCGCCGAAGAAGTCGCGCGCTTTCTTTTCGATCAAGGCATCGTGTGCGCGGCGGGACACACCGCCGCGAAATATCGCGAAGGGATGCTCGCGATCGGACTTGGGTTTCGTACGCTGACGCACGCGTTCAACGCGATGCCGCCGCTCGATCACCGGGATCCGTCGCTGCTCGTCGCGTTTATGCAAGAAGCGCGTACGACGGTCCAGTTGATTTGCGACGGCTACCACGTCGCACCGCCGATGGTCGATCTGCTCTACCGCACCGTCGGTGAGCGGTTGGTTTTGGCGACGGACAATATGCCGCCGTCCGGATCGGGATATCGCATTGACGGCGGCGTCGTGCGCAGCGAAGACGGAACGATCGCCGGAAGCGCACTGCGCTGCGATCAGGCCGTACGCAACTTGATGTCGTATGCCGATTTGCCGTTCGAACGCGCGATCGTCAACGCAAGCGCCGCACCGGCCCGGCTACTCGGGCTCGAGCGCGAGCTCGGAACGATCGCAGAGGGAATGCGCGCCGATTTCGCCGTGTGGGACGAAGAATTGCGCGTCGTTGCAACGGTCGTCGGCGGCACGCCCGTTTACGGGTCCGTCCATTTGCACCAACGCGGCACCGCGGGTATCGGCGGCTAGCAACGCGTCGGTGCGGGTACCAACCCGCACGTGACAATCCTCGAAGGCGTGATCGGGATCGGGCTCACCGCAATCGCCGCCGGCGCGGCGCTCAGCGCGACGCTAGCATCTTCACGCGTCACGAGTGTGCCTCCAAGCCGCGACCATGTGCTCGTCGCGGCGCACAACGCCGCCGTCGAAGCTCGCGCTCTCGCTGCGTACGACGCGAGCGCGGCGGCGGCAATTCTTTCCGCGCCGCCCGCAACCTGGAGCGACGGCACGGTCACGATGCGCAGCACGATCGATGGTCAAACGCTCGTGCTCGTCGCGACGTCCGGTACGCAAAATGCGACGGTGCGTTATCCGGTTTCGCGCGAAGCGCTACCGCAAGGCGCGATCGTCGACACGTCGGGCAACGTTCTCGTCCCGTAAGCATATGCTTGCGGTCGCGCTCTTCTCCATTGCGATCATCGGCCTCGCCGCAGGCGTAGCGCTCGAAGGCTGGCTCGGCTTTGCACGCATCAGCGCGCGGCACGCCGCGTCGCACTATGCGCAAATCGGCCTCGCGCAAGCCCGCTTGCAGTTACAGAACGGCATCGCTGCACAAGTGTCGGCCGGCGTGCACGACTTACAAGCGCCTGCGCCGCTCGCGGCAACGCCGGCGTGCGAATCAACGCCGTGCCCGTTCACGCTGGCAGCCACGTTCGCATTGCAAGGAGCTCTTGGAGACATCGAATCACCCAACGTCGTGGCGACGAGCGTCCAGTCGCATCCGGTGATCGCTGAAGGCCGCATCGCCGCAACGATCACGGAAACCGTTAGCGCCGCCGACGGCACGGCGCTTGCCGTACGCACCGAATACGTGACGCTGCGAACGTTCGGCGTGCCACCCTACGCTGGGATCGACGGGATGACTGATGCGTCCGCAGCACGCGACGTATCCCTCGAAGGCGATGCCGGCGGCTGCGACCCTACCACGCCTTCGACCTGCGATACGAACAATGCATCGACCGGCAGCACACCTGCGCCGGTCGCCGCCATGAATCCGGGGGACACGCGCATTCATGCGCTGAGGGAATGCGTGGCGGGCGGGACCGGAGCGTGCGCGCAGCAATTCGTCAGCGCTGATCCCGTGAACACGCCGCCAAGCACATGGTACAACGCCAACGCTCAACCGAATGGATGGTCGCGATGAAGCTGATCGAAACGATCGTGTGCGTCGCGATCATCGTCATCGTGACGGCTGGATTCGGCGCCTACACGCTTGGAAGAAAGTCATATGCGCTGCGTGCGGCGGTGCAGAGCTTTGCCGCCTTTCTCGATGATGCGCGCGCCGTTGCGCAGACGAGCGGCACCGGGGCGACAATCGAGATCGCCGGCGACACACAGGGCGGATTTATCGCGACGCTTTATCCCTATCGTCCGCTCGAAGGCGCCGACTTGAGCAGCGCGCCGGTGCGTACGCTTAAAGGCAATGTTGCGCTCACGCCGGTTGCAATCTTCATCTCAAGCTCAGGAACGGCGTCGACGACGTCATGGACCGTGAATGCCGGTGTGCTATCTTCCGAACCAGCGTGTGACACGACGATCGGCTTGACGTTCTCGGATGGAGTCGCGACCGAAGCGCACACGATTCCATGCGGGCAAGCCGTGCTGCAATAGTGCTACGAGCGCCAGTTGATCACCGGTGGTTTGCGCGACCGAGGTTGCGCGTCGGCGACGCCGCGCTCGCCGAGGTAGATGATACCGACGATCTTGTCCGTCCTATGCAAACCGAGATGTTGTCGGACCTTTGGATGATAGACGATGTCGCCGGTCCGCCACATCGCGGCGAGATTGCGCTCTTCGGCGGCGAGCAGGAGATTTTGAACGGCGGCTGCGGTCGCAGCGAAATCTTCTTCTGCAATCACCGGATCGGGGTCGGTACGCGTGCTCACGATGATCAATACGGGCGCGCGCAGCGGTTTCTTCATTTCGCCTTGGATGAAACCGTCGCGTTTCTCGCCTTCGAGCGCAAGCTCGTCGGCGCGCGTTTTCGACCAGTAATCGCCGAGCTGACGTCGTGCATCGCCGGTCAGAACCGTAAACGTCCACGGTTCCGTCAGATGATGATTCGGCGCCCACGTTGCGGCTTCGATCAACTCGGTGATCGTCTCGCGAGAAACCTCGCCTTCCGAACGTCCGATGCTGCGCCGCCGGCGGATTAACTCGTCCATGCGCCCGCGGTTCCCCGAAAGGCCGCATGAGCCTTTCCCGCAAACTGTAGCGGCCACGAAAGGTGGATGAGCATGAACCTACGTCTTACGGTTCTCGCCGGCATTATTGTCGCGTCGCTTGGCGCAGCGTATCCGACCCCTCTTGCAACGCCGATCATCCCGACCGGCATTCCGACGTTGACGATAACGAGCGCGACGTTTTCAAAGGGCGGCACGATTCCGTCTCCCAACGCAACGGTTGGCTGCGGCGCCGGCGGAGCGACAGCATCAAATATTTCTCCGGAGCTAACCTGGTCCGCTGGTCCTCCCGGAACGGTAAGCTACACCATCCATATGTTCGACACGGACGCGCCTACCGGAATCGGTTTCAATCATTGGGTCGTCTACAATATTCCGGGTAACGTGACGAGCCTTGCAGCCAATGCAGCCGCGACCGGAATGCCGCCCGGCGCGATCATCGGCATGAACGACGGTGGCACGAGTGCATATCGTGGTCCGTGTCCGCCGGTCGGTGATGCACCGCATCACTACTACATCACGGTGACGGCACTCGATCGGGCGTTCACCGGTTTCGGTCCGGAAGTCACGGGCGCACGTCTTGAGTTCTTGCTCTCAAAGAGCGGTGCCAAGATGCTCGCGCGCGGGCAGTACGTGGGATTATTCGGAAGATAACCCGCTGCGCATGGGCCGGAACGGATCCGCTCATGATCGCATACCACGACACCGAATGGGGCGTACCGTCGCATGACGACGTACGCCTCTTCGAGTTCGTGACGCTCGAAGGCGCGCAAGCCGGCCTGAGCTGGAAAACGATCCTTCATCGACGTGACGCTTATCGCGAAGCCTTCGCCGGTTTCGATCCGGAAAAGATCGCGCGCTTCAACCAGCGCAAGATCGAATCGCTCCTGCGCAACGAAGGTATCATTCGCAACCGTGCCAAGGTCGAAGGCACGGTTAAAAATGCGCGCGCCTATTTGGCGCTGCGCGAATCAGGTCAAACCCTCGATGAGTTCGTGTGGAGCTTCGTCGGCGGAAAGAGGATCGACCACAAGCTAAAAGCTTCGTCGCAGATTCCGGCATCGACGAACGAATCCGACGCATTTGCGAAAGCGATGAAGAAAGCGGGGTTCACGTTCTTCGGAACGACGATCGCCTACGCTTTCATGCAAGCGACCGGAATGGTCAACGACCATTTGATCACCTGCTTCCGCTACAAAGCGAAACGGTAAACGCGTCGCTGAGGCTCACTCTCTTGTCATCCCGAGCGTAGCGCTCCGCAGTCTCTTGTCATCCCGAGCGTAGCGCTCCGCAGGAGCGCGTCGTCGAGGGAGCGCAGGATTTATCCCGGTCGCGCAACGATCTCAATAGGTTGAGGGCATGATCGTGCCCTGACCTTGCCGCATCCTTTCGCTGCCTGCATCATTCGAGTGGTCCCTCGACTACGGTCGCTTCGCTCCCTACGCTCGGGATGACAGGCGGGGGCGTAATCGTCACCCGAGGCGGCCCTTCGCGCGAGATGCTTCGCGTGCGATAAATCGAACGTGCGCCCGGTTATCGCGCCGCGGCCGTTCGCTTAGGCGGCGCCGCCGAGGTAAGCGGCCTGGACGGCCTCGCTAGCGAGTAATTCGCTCGCGGCCGCCGTGTGCGCGATCTCCCCAACCTCGAGGACATAACCGCGCGACGCGATCTGCAGCGCCTGGCGTGCGTTCTGCTCGATCAGAAGAATCGTCGTACCGGCGGCATTGATCTCGCGGATGATCTTGAAGATCGTCTGCACGAGCAGCGGCGAAAGCCCAAGCGACGGCTCGTCAAGCAGCAACAGACGCGGACGCGACATCATCGCGCGCGCGATCGCGAGCATCTGCTGCTCGCCGCCCGAAAGCGTTCCGCCCTTTTGATCGACGCGCTCTTTGAGGCGTGGAAATATCTCGAAGACGCGTGCGAAGTCTTCGTCAATCTCGCTTTGAGACGTGCGCGTAAACGCCCCAAGCTCGAGATTCTCGCGAACGGTCATGCGCGCAAAGATGCGGCGGCCCTCGGGCGAGTGACTCAAACCGTGACGCACGATCTTATCGGGCGTCGTCGTCGTGCAATCCATGCCGTCGAACGTGATCTTGCCTTTTGTCGGACGAAGCAACCCGCTAATCGAACGCAGCGTCGTCGTCTTGCCCGCGCCGTTCGCACCGATGAGCGTGACGATCTCACCCTGATCGACATACAGCGAGATCCCGCGCAGCGCGCGAATCCGGCCGTACGCACATTCGACGCTTTCGAGCTGCAGCAGCGGCATCAGGCCGGTTTCCCGAGATAAGCTTCGATGACACGCTCGTTGGCGCGAATCGCTTCAGGCAAACCTTCGGCAATCTTTTCCCCGTAGTCCAGAACGGCGATTCGCTCGCTGATCTGCATGACGAGCCCCATGTCGTGCTCGATCAAAAACACCGTGACGCCGGTATCGCGAATCCGGCGGATCAGCGCCATCAGATCGGTCTTCTCGTTCGGATTCATTCCGGCCGCGGGTTCGTCAAGCAGCAAAAGCTTGGGATCGCTCGCGAGCGCGCGCGCGATCTCGAGACGGCGTTGCGGGCCGTAAGCCAGATTCGCCGCGTAGGAGTGCGCGTGCTCGTCGAGTGCGCAGAACTTCAATATATCGTGGGCGCGCTCGCGCACGCTTCCTTCTTCTTTTCGCGCGCGCGGTGTATTCAAGAGCGAATCCGCCAGCGTGGCGTGCATGCGCGCATGACGGCCCGTCATGACGTTGTCGATTGCCGACATAAACGCGAAAAGCCGAATGTTCTGGAAGGTCCGCGCGATACCAAGCGCCGCGATCGCGCTGGTCGAGCGTCCTTGAATTTGCGCGCCGTTGAACTCGATCGCGCCTTCACTGGGCTTATAGATGCCCGTGATCAGATTGAACACCGTCGATTTCCCGGCGCCGTTTGGACCGATCATGGCGACGATCGAGCCGGCTTCGACCTCGAAATCGAGCTCCTTAACGGCTACCAAGCCGCCGAAGCGTTGCGTCACTTTCTTGATGGCGAGGATGCTCAATGCACGGCCTCCTCGTACAAGCTCTGCTCCTGCGCGGCGAGGCTCGCTTCGATCTCCGCGGCGTGCAGTTCCGCCTTGCGTTGACGGCTCGGGAATAATCCCTCAGGCCGGAAGAGCATGATCGAAACCAAGATGATGCCGTACATCATGAAGCGGAATTGTGAAAAGTCGACGCTCATGAAGCCGAGGTTATGGGCGAAAATCGTGGCTTGCGGCAAGATGAACCGCTCGAGCGACGAGAGCAGCAGGCTCCCGATGATAACGCCGTAGATGTTGCCCATTCCGCCGAGAACGAGCATCGATAGGACGAAGATGCTGACGTTGAACTGAAAGTTGTCGGGCGAGACCAGACTTAGCTTCGATGCATATGCGACACCGGCAAGACCGCTGAATGACGCGCCGAGCGCGAACGCCGACAATTTTGCCTTGGTCGTATTGATGCCCATGTGCGCTGCAGCCAGCTCGTCTTCGCGAATCGCCATCCACGATCGGCCGAGGCGGCTGTCTTGCAGGTTGTGCACGATAATGATCGCGACGATGAGCAATAGCAGGCCGACGTAAAAATACGGGAGCGTTTGCAAACCGAATTTGTAGTTGAAGAGAACCGGCGAATCGAGCGCCGAAATGCCGTTGGGTCCATTCGTCCACTGCGAAAGATTGAGAAACGTCTGCGGGACGATCTCGCCGAAACCGAGCGTGACGATCGCAAGGTAGTCCCCGCGCAGCCGCAGCGTCGGAGCACCGAGCAGTACGCCGAAAAGCGCGGTAATCGCCGGGGCCAGAAACAGCAACACCCAAAACGGGATATGAATGTTGAACTGGCCGCTCGCGAGCATCGCGTACGAATAGCTGCCGATCGCAAAGAACGCGGCGTACCCGAGATCTAAGAGCCCCGCGAATCCGACGACGATGTTCAATCCCAGCGCGAGCAGTACGAACGTCGACGCATCGGCGAGGAAGTTCAAGTGCGCACCGTTGTGATCGAAGAACGGGACGAACCCGACGAGGAGGACGACGATGATCCCTTTGACGCGGGGATCCAGCGCAGTCCAGAAGCTCAAGCTTTAGACTTTATTCGGCAGCGATTCGCCGAGCAATCCAGACGGACGGAAGATCAATACGAGGACGAGCAGCGAGAAGACGATGACGTTCGTCCATTGATCCGAGACGTATTGCGCACCGAACGCCTCGACGAGTCCGATCAAGAATCCGCCGAGCATGGCGCCGGCAAGGTTTCCGATTCCACCCAGCACGGCGGCGGTGAATGCTTTCAAGCCGGCGGCGAAACCGTTGAAGAACCAAGTCGTACCGTAGTAGACACCCGACACGAAGCCGGCTGAGCCTGCAAGCGCGCTCCCGATCAAGAACGTCAACATAATCGTCGTGTTGATGTTGATCCCCATCAGCTGCGCCGCGTCGCGATCCTGTGCGGTCGCGCGCATCGCTTTGCCCAATTTCGTCTTGTAAACGAAGAAATTGAGTAAGATCATCATGACGATCGCAAGGCCAACGACGAGAATCTGCTTGACCTCGATCGATACACCGCCGATCACAAAGCTCGGATCGGGGATGAAGGTCGGAACGGGCACGGGCGAAGGGCCCTGCCACAATTGCATGATGTTCTCGAGAATGAACGACACGCCGATTGCCGTGATCAAAGGCGCAAGGCGTGGCGCATTGCGGAGGGGACGATATGCGAATCGCTCGATGAGGACACCGACGATGCCGCAAAACACCATCGCCCCCGCCATGATGCCGATGATTGCCGCGATGAGCGGAAACCCGTGCATCTCGCTCTCGATCCCGAGCACTGTCAGGATCGAAAGCGAGAAGAACGAGCCTAGTGTGTAGATGTCGCCGTGAGCGAAGTTTATGAGCTCAATGATCCCGTAGACCATGGTATAGCCGAGGGCTATGAGCGCATAAATACCACCGAGCGACAGCCCGTTAACGAGCTGCTGAAAGAACAGCTCCAACGAGTTGGCCTAGAGTGTTGCGATGCTGACGGTACTGAGGAATTTCGCCTTCGGCGGCGTGCCTTCGATCTTATAGAAGCTGATTACACCGTTGGTCGTGTCGCCGTTCTTGTCGAACGCAACAGGACCAACCGGCGAAGGCATTGCCTTCGTGTTTTGGATGTTCTTGAGCACCGCAGCGCGCGTGACGCTACCGCTCTTTTGTGCCGTCGCGATGGCGTTGATGATCACGTTGGCAGCAGCGTATGCAGCCGCACTGTACGCGCCCGGTGCCGCATGGAAGCGGGCTTGATACGCCTTGTTGAAAGCTTGCGCGCTCGCCATTCCGACATCGGGAGCAGCCACCGTATAGTAGCTGTTGTCCGCCATCGAACCTGCGATCTTCAGGTACTCTTCGTCACTGATTCCATCGCCGCCGATGTACGGCGTCTTTGCCATACCGGCATCTGCCATCTGCTTGCGCAGCAGTCCGCCGCCCGTCGCCGTCACGCCACCGTAGAAGATGGCGTCCGGATTCGTCGACTTGGCTTTGGTAAGCAGGGCTTTGAAGTCTTGTTGGTTCTTCGTCAGGTGGTCGTGTCCGAGAACCGTACCGCCGCCGGCTTTGAACGCGGCTTCGAATACGTCGGCGAGACCTTTACCGTACGTCTCGTTGTCATCGATGATGTAGATCTTCTTGAAGCCGAGCTTCTTTGCGGATTGCGCGCCGGCTGCACCTTGATAGTGGTCGCGCGTGCAAACGCGGAAGTACGTGATCGTATCCGGATGTGATTGACGAAGCTTCTTCGCGTCCTCGCCGATCGTCAACTTGTCGTTTGTATTCGACGGGCTGATTTGCGCGAGACCTGCGTCGTTGGTGACGGGGATCTCGGCTTGCGCCACGTTCGAGTTGAACGGCCCGACGACTGCCATCACGCTCGCATCTGCGGCGAACGTTTTGATGTTTTGGCTGCCTGCAGCCGGATCGTGCACGCCTTGAACGGCGTCATCGAGCACTTGGTGTTCGAGCGTGATTCCGCCCGGCAAGCCTTTCTTGTTGGCTTCTTCAACGGCAAGAACGACCCCGTTGTCTGTTGGGATACCGTTGCTGGCATCGGCTCCGCTCATGGGCAGATCGACACCTATCTTGTACGTCGTCGCGGCTTGGACGGGAGCGCCCATAACCGTTCCGAACATGGCGACCGCCGCCGCCAGTGAAATCGCACGCCCTAACGCGGGGAATGAGCGCATCGACAAACCTCCTCAAAAGCGGTTGAATCGCTTGAAGGTACGCCGGGGCACGGTTCTTCCCTCTGCTTTAGCTGGCGATAAGCTCCCGAACGGCGGCCGCATTGAAGTATGCAGCTTGCGGATGATGGATGATAATCGCCGCGGTCGATTGCTCAGGGACGATTTGGAAGGCCGAGGTCAGACGGGCACCGATCGCCTTTTCGACATCGAGCAGTTCCCACACAAGCTGGTGTTGCGCGAGATCCGGGCACGCGCCATAGCCCCATGAATATCGTTTGCCGCGTTCGGGCGGAAGCCCAAGCTCGGCACGAATGCGGCGATGCGTGTGTTCCGCAAGCGCCTCAGCGGTCTGCACCGAGAAGCCGTGCAGGAAGTACGCTTCCGTGTATTCATTCTGAGCTTGCAGCTGTTCGATACGCTCGGCCGCTCGTTCTCCAACGGTGACCACCTGTAGAGCAATCAAATCCGTCGCGCGACCCTCCTTTGATTCGCGCAGATAGTCTGCCAAGCACAAGTGTTCGCCGCCGGCTTGGCGTGCAAAACTAAATCGTGCGATCGGCCACCCGGGATCGTTCGGCGAGTACACGACGACATCGTCGCCCTCTCCGGACGCCGGGAAGTAACCGTAGACAACGCGCGGGGCAAGCAGACCGTCGCTCTTCGCCCGTTGCTGATACGAATGCAATCGCGGCTCGAACTCATCGCGTACGAGCGCTTCCCACGCCTCACCCTTGACGCTCGAGCCGCCCCACGAGAGACGATACAAACTCTTGAGGTCGAAGCACGGCCACAACTCGCGCACGTCGATCCTGTCGCGCAGCGTGCGCGGGCCCAAGAACGGCGCGCGCGGCACGGCGGCTTCCTTGAGCTGTCCACGCGCGGTCAGGCCATGTTTCGGAAGCGCAGTAGCATTCCTAGTTGCCGCAGCTGCCGCGAAAGCTTCATCCTTTTTATTGTCGACGAATGCATCACGCCGTGCCGGCTCGCCGGTAAGCACGTCCATGATCTCGAGACCTTCGAAGGCGTCTTTCGCATAAAACAACCCGGGAGCAAACCAGCGCTGGCCTTCGTCGAGCAACGCGATGCGCCGGCCGAATTCGCGATTGATCGCCGCACCGCCGACGACGACCGGAAAGCTTAGCCCGCGCGCGTCTTGTTCTTGTACGCAGATCGGCATCTGCTTCGACGTCGAGACAAGAAGTGCGGAAAGACCGATCGCGTCCGCGCCGACTTCCTGCGCCTTCTCGAGGATCGTATTCATCGGAACTTGCTTGCCGAGATCAAAAACCGTGTAGCCGTTATTTGAGAGAATCGTGCAAACGAGATTCTTGCCGATGTCGTGCACGTCGCCGAAGACGGTCGCGACGACAACCTTGCCTTTCGTGACGCCGTCGACTTTCTCGAGGAATTGTTCGAGATGCGCGACAGCCTTCTTCATCACTTCGGCGGACTGCAGTACGAAGGGCAGAATCAGCTCGCCGCGTCCAAACCGATCGCCGACTTCTTTCATCGCCGGCAACAAGATCGTGTTGAGGACTTCGACGGCATCGCGGGCCTTCATCGCCTCGTCGAGCTTAGCTTCGATACCGTCCTTGCGCCGGTGCAAGATCGCGTACTGAATGCGCTCCTCGACGGGCGCCTCGAGATCTTCGGCAGCGGCAACCTGCGGCGTATTGCCCGTGCCTTTTTCCTCGTAATGTGCGATGAGCCGCTGAAGCGCATCCGGACGGCGGTTGAGAACGAGGTCGTCGCACAACTCGCGCTCTTCACCGTTGAGCTCAAAGTAGGGTGTGATCTCTTTCGGATTCAAGATCGCCATATCAAGACCGGCCTCGACGCAATGATGGAGCATCACCGAGTTCACGGCTGCACGCGCATGCGGCTTCAAACCGAAGCTGACGTTTGACACGCCGAGCGAGGTCAGAACCTCGGGCATCGCCCCTTTGATCGCGCGGATTCCTTCGATCGTTTCTCTCGCGGAATCGATGAACTCTGCGTCACCGGTCGCGAGCGTGAACGTAAGCGCATCGAAAATCAACGCGCCTTCCGGCAACCCGAACTCTTCGGTGACGATCTGGTGAATGCGCTGCGCGATCTCGAGCTTACGCACCGCGGTCTTCGCCATACCTTGCTCGTCGATCGTCAATGCCACGACACCAGCACCGTGTTCTTTCACGAGCGGCATGACGGCGTTGATGCGTTCACGGCCATTTTCCAAGTTAATGGAATTGACGATAGCACGGCCCGCGTAGATCTTGAGCGCACGTTCGATCACTTTGGCTTCGGTCGAATCGATCATCACCGGCGACTCAACCGATTGCGCGAGCTTCTTGACAACGGCTTCCATCTGTACGTCTTCGTCTGCGCGCTCGGTAAGCGCGGTGCAAACGTCAAGGATGTGCGCGCCGCCTTCGACTTGCTCGCGCGCGACGAGCATGATGCTGTCGTAGTCGTCCTCGAGCAGCAAGCGTTTAATTTTGCGCGAGCCTTGAGCGTTGATGCGCTCACCGATCATCAGCGGACGCGGCTCTTGCTCCAGGCTTACCGCCGTCATCGCCGATGCCGCCCACTGCGTGCGCTCGACTGTCGGAGTGCGTCCGCGCAACCCGCGAACGGCGCGAGTAAACTCGACAATGTGCGCCGGCGTCGTTCCGCAGCAACCACCGATCGCGCTGACGCCAAAGTCGCGAACGAACGCGAGCAGCTCGCGCGCCATTTCCTCGGGCCCTTCGGGATAAATCGTTTCGCCTTTGGGTCCCATCAACGGAAGGCCGGCGTTCGGAATGACCGCGATCGGACAGCGCGACGTTTCACCGAGATAGCGAACGGGTTCGCGCATGTGCTGTGGACCCGTCGAACAATTGAGGCCGATGACGTCGATCGGCAGCGCTTCGAGCGTGACGCGCACGGCACGAATGTCGCTGCCAAGCAGCATGCGGCCCGTCACGTCGAGCGTAGCTTGCGCTTGAATCGGAACGCGTCGTAATCCGCGATCGAACTCGCGAACGATGCCGATGATCGCGGCCTTCATCTCTAAGAGATCTTGGCTCGTCTCGAGGAGCAGCAAATCGCTGCCACCCTCGACAAGCCCCCGCGCTTGCTCGCCGTAAATGGCCGCGAGCTCTTCGAACGTGATTTTCGAGAGCGCCGGATCCGAGGATGAGATCAACATTCCGGTCGGCCCAAGCGCACCGGCCACAAAGCGTGGCTTATCGCGGGTCGAGAATCGGTCGGCTGCGTCGCGCGCGATTTCGGCCGCGCGGCGATTGATCTCAGCGGTCTTCTCGGCGAGCCCATACTCTCCGAGCTTGTGGCGTGAGGCCATGAAGCTGTCGGTCTCGAGGACGTCGGCTCCGGCTTCGAGATACGCGGCGTGGATATTCGAGATCAGTTCGGGGCGCGTGAGGACCAGCGCCTCATTGCAGCCGTGATACGAAGCGCCGCCGAAAGCGGCGTCGTCGAGCTCGAGAGCCATGAGCTGCGTCCCCATGGCCCCGTCGAAGACGAGGACCCGGTCGCGCAGGGCATCGAGAAAAGCCATCATTATATAGATCGCCGTCGTGCGCCAAGTACCCGGGGGAAATTGTCCAGCTAACCAAATATCGGACAAAAGAGGACAATGACGGTTCAGGAGCTTCGTGCCGAAATCGAGGCCCGTCCGGCCGATGCCGCGACGACGCGCCGGTTCGAGCGCGCCCGGCGCGACGTCATTTATGACGAGATTGCCGCCTCATGCGAGCTGGCGGGCGTCCACCTCACGCCGCTCGCCGTCCGGCGGCTCCTCGAACGCAACATCACCGTTGCCGGGAGTCTTCCTGATCATCTTCTCGTCCTGGGCTACGCGCGTGCGGCGCTCGACATCGCGCGCGAACACCGCTTCCGTCCGGGAGCACGTTGGCTTACCTCCGTCGCTGAGATCGAGCGGCTTCACGTTACGATAATGGCGCCGCTGGATGTGGCGCGTCCGCGTCCCGCATTGCAAACGGCATGGCGACGCACCAATCTTCCGCCGGTGCGCGAAGGGATTGTGACAACGCCCCACTGGTTGATCGAGTTCGAGATGTCGACGCTCGTCGAGCGCATCGGCAGCGGGCCGCCGAATGAAGATACACTCTTCACATGGCTCGCCGACGCATACGAGCGTCTCGAACGCATTCGCCCCTTCGTCGAAGGGAACGGGCGTATCGCGCGGCTTGCCGTTAACTTGCTGCTATCGCGCCTCGGTTATCCGCCCGCAACGATCACGCACGCGCTCGTCGATTCGTACAAGCATGCACTTAGCACCGCCGACGCCGGCGATCGCAGCAAGCTCGCGAGCATCCTCGAACGCGCAGTGCGCGCGAATCTCGAGCGCCTGACCGCAGCAATCGTCGACACGGGCGCGCTGCAGCCGCTCGCGTCCTTCGCCGGCTCGCGACTCAGCGTCGATGCGCTACGCAAAGCCGCACAACGTGGACGTTTGCGCATCGTGACGCGCGGCCGTGAGATCCTGACGACGCAACCTTGGATCGACGCATATCGCGCCGGCAAGTCGCGAGCGGGAAGACCACCTATCTCATCCGGAACCCGCGCCCGGTAATATTACGCTTGCGGGGAAGTGACGATGCCGTGCTCGACGGCGTCCGGCGTCAATTGCTCGATCGTTGCGAGCACGACGGTAGCGGCGCGGAGGGCGACTGGGTGCGGCGGATAGTGTAGATTCGGAATTGCGATCGCACGCATGCCGGCGTTGCGCAACGCAAGAATCCCATTGTGCGAGTCCTCGACGCCTGCGCAGCGATCGGGTCGTGCGCCGAGTAGCTCCGCCGCTTTCAGATAGACGTCCGGATTGGGCTTACCGCGCGCGACCTCTTCCGACGAGACCGTAACCTTGAACAACGCTCCGAATGGCGTCGACGACATGACGAGGTCGATGATCGGCCGGTTCGAGCTTGATGCGACGCCGAGCCGCCATTTCCCAGAAATGCGCTCAACGGCGTCGAGGGCGCCGTCAATGATGGGAAACCCGTCGCGCTCATAGATTTCCTCGATCAGTTTGATCACGTCCGCGTTGATCTGTTTCGGCGGACGGGGCACGCTGAGAGTGTCGTGCATGTACTGCGACCACTCAGTCGAGCTCATGCCCATCATGTCGCGCTGCGCGCTCGCGATCCAGCGGCCACCGACGTCTTTCACATACTTCTCGCGTGCTTTGTCCCAGATTTGCTCGCTGTCCAGCAGCACGCCGTCCATATCGAAGATAACTGCTTCGATCAGATTTGGCGGCTCCAGCGAATGCAGACAGCGATCCACACGACCGTTGCAGCCGTGAACGCCGCCGCGATCACGAACGTGTCGATGTTGCGCGTCGTCAACCACCGCCAAACATCGGTTACCGCGACGATCCCAAACAAGATGGTCGCGGTCCGCGCGAGATTCAGACGGCGTCGATCAACCATGTGCTCAACCATTCCTGGGAGCGCGAGAACGCCGCTGCGTCCATTATCCTCGCAGCGACGTACTCAAGCTTTCTTCCCAGCAATGCTCAACGCCTCTGTGACTTACGGTACCGTTTGCGGCGACTGCGTAGGGTTTCCGTTAACCGGAGCAACCCTTTCCAGACGATCGTGACCGCGAAGCTCGATACCCTTAATCACGACGTAAAGCACGGGCGTGATCACCAAGTTGAGGAACGTCGAGATCAACATTCCGCCGAAGATTGCGGTACCGAGTGCTTGACGCGCGCCACTACCGGCTCCGGTTGCAACGACGAGCGGAAAGATTGCAATAATAAATGCAATCGACGTCATCAAGATCGGACGCAGCCTCGTTTGCGCTGCGCGGAACGCGGCCTCGACGATCGTTGCTCCCGCTTTGAGCTGTTGATTTGCGAACTCGACGATCAGAATGGCACTCTTGCTCGCGAGTCCGATCAACATCACGTAACCAACTTGCGCGTAGGCATCTTGCGTGAGATTGCCGTTCGCCAATCTTAGGAATCCATTGGTGAGGTAGCCGATGATCGCAAACGGCATGGGCAAGTGCCCCAAGAATAACCTGAACTTGATGAATACCAGCGCGCCTAGCAAGGCTGCCGGAACCGCCAAAATGACGATGAGCGGATCGATGAATGATTCGTACTGCGCGCTCAGCACGAGATAGACGAAGACCAACCCGAGCAGGAAGATGAGCGCAGCCTGAGAGCCAGCCTGGATTTCTTCGAGTGACAATCCGGACCACTCATAGCTGACGCCGGGCGGATCGATCTGCTTTGCGATCTGCTGCATGCGCTGAATCGCTTCGCCGGTTCCATGACCATCCGCCGCGTTTCCGTCAATCTCGATCGAGCGGTACAGATTGTAATGCGTGATCGTCGGCGGTCCCTTGATCTGCTGAACGTTGACGAGTCCACTCAGCGGGATGATACCGCCGGTAGAGGATCGCACGAACAGACTCTGGAGATCGGAAACTCGACTACGGTACGGCGCGTCGGCCTGTACGAAGACGCGATATGCCCGGTTCAAGTACGTGAAGTTGTTGACGTAGTCTGATCCAAGCTCGGTCTGCAACGTATTAAAGAGATCGTTGAGGGAAACGCCGACCGATTTCGCCTTATTGCGATCGACCACGATTTGAAGTTGCGGCGCGTCGTCGCGGAACTGCGAGAAGACCTGCGATGTCGGTCCGCCCGGTTGATTGGCGAGTCCTTCGTATCCATATACGGTTTGCATCAGCGCAGGGAAACCGATGTTGCCGCGATCCTCGAGCTCGAAGGTGAATCCCCCAATGCTCCCTACGCCGTTAATTGCGGGAGGATTGAAGCCGAAGATTTGGGCTTCCGGTATCTGCGAAGCAAACTTCCCTTGTACGCCGTTCGGGCCGTACAGAACACCGGTAACCGAGTGGAAGAATCCAGGGCGCTGATCCCAGGGTTTGAGCAAAACGAACATGACGCCGCGGCCTGGGCTGCTGCCCGCGAAACTAAATCCGCCGACGTCGAAAACGTCGGCCACGTCAGGATTGTCTCGAATGATCTTCTCGGCTTTGAGCGCGATCTTGCGCTCGCCGGCAAGCGACGTTCCTTCGGGCGCCTGCACGAGGACGATGAAGTATCCCTGATCCTCTTGCGGTATGAATCCCGTCGGCGTCGTCTTGAAGAGCACGCCCGTCCAAACGAGCGCAAGCGCAAAGAGACCGAGCACGATCCAGCGCGCGCGGAACAACCCCGGCAAAACGCGGCCGTAGGCACCCTTGAATCTCGCAAACATCCGGTTGAACCAACCGAAGAAACCGCGCGTCGCGTCCGGCGAGTGTTTGAGCAGCATCGCAGAAAGCGTCGGCGTCAATGTCAACGCGACGAACAGCGAGATCGTAATCGAGGCCGCGATCGTCAGCGCGAACTGCTTGTAAACTTGGCCGGTCGTGCCCGGGAAGAACGAGACGGGAACAAAGACGGCGAGCAGCACGAGCGACGATGCAACGACGGCGCTCTGCACCTCTCGCATAGCCGCGCCGGCACCCTCGATGCCGCGAATATTGTGCTCTTGCCCGTAACGGGCAATGTTTTCGATGACCACGATTGCGTCGTCGACGACGAGACCTGTGGCGAGGGTGAGTCCGAAGAGCGTGATCGTGTTGATCGTGAAGCCGAACATCGCCATCACGAAAAACGCACCGACCAACGAGACCGGAATGACCGCGCTCGGGATCAGCGTCGCCGCCGGATCCTGCAAGAACAGATAGATGACCAAGATGACGAGGATGATCGCCACGAAGAGCGTGACGACGACTTCCTTCATCGAGGCTTGCACGAACGTCGTGCTGTCGAAGGCGACGGAGTAGTGCACGCCCGGCGGGAACGATTTTTGCAGCTGATCGAGCCGCGCTTTGACGGCCTGCGAGACTGAAAGCGCGTTCGCCGTTGGGAGTTGAATCACGCCCAAACCGACGACGTTGTCGTTGCCGTCGAAGCGAACGAACGATGAGTAATCTTCGGCTCCGAGCTCGATCCGCGCAACGTCGCCGAGCTTCGTGAAGCCGCCATTCGGATCAGCGCGCACGATGATGTTCGCGAACTGTTTGGGATCGCTCAGTTGTCCAACCGCGTTGACCGTCATCGTATACGGTTGGTTGGAAGACTCGGGCGCATCACCGATTCTCCCGGCGGCAACCTGAACGTTTTGCTCCGACACCGCATTGAGAACGTCGCTAACTGCCAGACCTTGTGAGCTCAGCGCTACCGGGTTGAGCCAGACGCGCATCGCGTAACGGCGTTCACCGAAAATCAGAACGTCGGAGACGCCGGGAACGCGCTTGAGATCGTTGACGATGTTCAGCTCGGCGTAGTTACTGAGAAACTCGGTATCGTACTGATTGCTGTTCGACGTCAAGCCGAGCGCCATGACGAACGATCCGGAATTCTTACCTACGGTAATGCCGGTCTGTTGTACGACAGCCGGCAACTGGCCAAGCGCGGACTGCGCGACGTTCTGCACGTCGGCGGCTGCAATGTCCAGATTGCGGCCGAGATCGAACGTAACCGTTATCGAGGACGTGCCCTGCGTACTCTGTGAAGAGATGTAGCGTATGCCCTCGACGCCGTTGATCGCCTGTTCCAGCGGCGTCGTGACAGAAGCCTCGACGGCCTGCGGGCTCGCGCCGATGTAGTTCGCCGTGACGGTCACAACGGGCGGAGCGATGGCCGGGTACTGCGCGACGGGCAGCGTCGGAATTGCGATGAGCCCGGCGATTAAAATCGTCAGGGAACAGACCGCCGCGAATATGGGGCGCCGTAGGAAGAATGACATTCTCAGGAATCCTTACGGTCGCAACCGACCGCAGGTTTCACAGAAAGGTTGCTACTGTGGAGCCGGCCCCTCAACGACTTGTGCGAAGCCGTCGGGACGTATCCATCGTGCCATCGCGTCCTGCACCTGTTGCGGCGTGGCCGCCAGCTCGGCACGCGCCTCGCGTGTGTCCTCGTCGAACGGCAGACCGTCGCGCGCGTCCGAAAGGAAGCGACCCGCGATCTCGCTATAGCTCTCGCCCTGCGTCGCGAGCTGTCCGAGGAGCAGCGCCTTTGCTACTTGCAAGCGATTCGCAGAGATCGGGGTCGATTGCATACCTTTCAGATCGATTTGGATCAAAGCGTTCGCCTTCGAGACGTTCTCGGGCGACGCACCGTAGACGACGCTGAAAGCCGAGCGCGTACGGCCAAGGTCGAAGTCGCTGTTGATCGAGTAGACATAGCCCGTGGTCTCGCGCAGATCGTGGAAGAGGATCGACGCATAGAACCCGCCGCTCAGTGCCGCGTTCGCGATGCGCAAAGCGGGAATGTCCGGATCTTCGAGCTTGAGGCCCAAGGTCTGCGACAGTATGACAGTATCTTGCACGCGACCCGTAGCGGGGACGGTAACATTTGCCGCTGCGTTGTTGGGAGCCGCGCTTGGATAGAGGTTCGGCAAAGGTCCGTGCGCCTGCCAGCCGCCGAACCATTTCTCAACGACTTGCTGCGCTTGCGCGGGCGTCACGTCGCCGATCACGACGATCGTCGTGAGGTCGGGACGGTACGCGGTGTCGTACCAATCGTGTACGTCATCCAGTGTGAGTGCTTTCACACTATCGGGGGTCGGATGCCGCCGGATCGGATCGCTTTCGGGATACAGCGCATTAATCAACGATAGCCGCGTGAGATGATCGGGGCTGTGCTCTTCACCTGCGACTTCTTGGTATTCTTGCCGTTTGGCAATCTGGAAATCGGCCTCGCGCATCGCGGGATGCAACTGGGCATCGGCCAGGAGTTGAACGCCGCGATCAAAACCCGACGTCGTGACGTCGACCCCGAAACTCGTGCCGGTAAAAACGTCCGCCGCAATCTTGTCGAGCTGGCGCTGATACGCCAGGCGATCGTATGTCGTCGTACCATAGTCGAGCAGCGTTGAAGCCAGCGATGCGACGCCGTCTTTTCCGGCCTTCTCTTCCATCACGGGCGACGTGCGAATCGCGCCGCGCACGACGACCGTATGTGTGAGCGCTTCGGGCTGAACGACCAAACGCAAACCGTTCGGCAACACGCTGATCGTCGGATTCGTCGTATCGGGCGGAACGCGCAGCTGCGAAAGCAGCGACTGCGCCCACGGCGGCAACGGTTCCTGATGCGCGGGAATGATCGTGTTGTTCTCGGGCGCCTTGGCGCTCGAACCGCTCCCGACCTCGCCGCTGTTCTTCGGCACTGCGTACGCGATTGTCGGCTCGACGCTCATGTAGCGCTGCGCGACGCGATTGACGTCGTCCGGCGTTACGCGTTCGAGCGCGGCCAGATCGACGTCCGGCGAGCGATGCTCGACCGCAAGCGCCTGACTCCACTCTTGTGCAAGGCCTGAAATCGAATTTGCCGTGAACTGATCTTGCGCGGCTTCACGCAATTTCGCTGCCGCTACGAGATCGGCGGGGAAACCGTTCTTGCGATACCCGTCGATCACGCCGCGCAGTTCAGCGAGGGCAGTTTTCGGCGACTCCGTCGGCGCAACGTCGAGCTCGACGAGTGCCATTGCAGCTTTGGTGTACGCCTGTCCCTGCGCACCGGCGTCGAATGCTTTCCCGTCGGCCACGAGCCCATACAGCGCTCCACGGCGGCTATTCAGCACATCGAGCAGCACTTGCGAAGCCGCGTAATCCGGATTGTCGTAACCCGGAAAGCGGTAACCAACGAAGACACTCGCTTGGGGATCAGAGCTCGTATCCGTAAACGTTTGCGGGTGCAGTGCTCCGAGACTTACGGCCTTACGCGCGGGGAGTGCTTTGGCGGGAATCGCGCCGAACAGCGCATCGACCTTTGCGATCGTGGCTTTCGGTTCGACGTCGCCCGCGATTACGAGAATCGCATTGTTCGGATGATACCACTTGGCATAGAAGGCTTTGAGCTGCGCGCCACTGACTTGCTGCGAGAAGCTCTGCATCGTTCCGAGCCCCGCATCGGCATACGGCGTACCGGCCATAAGATTCTGCAGCACTTTAACATACAGCCGATAACCCGCCGAACTGTTGTCGCGCTGGACTTCCTGTTCGATTGCACCGCGCTCTTCTTCCCACAGGGCCTGCGTGTCAAGAATGCCTTGGGCGCGCGATGCTTCAAGATGCAGCGCCGCATCGAGGCCTTGCTCGGGCACGGTGAAAAAGAACTGCGTGACCTGATTCTGCGTATCAGCATCAAAGCTGCCGCCGAGGAGCGCGGTGACTTCCGCGAATTGCGCGGCCGAAACGGTCTTGCTGCCCCGGAACATCATGTGCTCTTGCGCGTGCGCAAGCCCCGTGATCGGTTCTTCGTCGGCGCCGACCTCGTAGTTCGTCATCAATGAGACGACGGGCGCGAGCGGATCGCGCAACACGACGACTTGCATGCCGTTCTTGAGCGTTGCGCGCGTGACGGTCGTAGCTGCGACTTTTTGCGCCGGTGCATGCGCGGGCGCAAGGGCGACCAACAAAACCGCCAGCATGCTCAAAATGCAGAGTGAGGAGAGCGACTTCATATGCAGGGCCTTCATACCCTACGTTAACGCAGACTCCACCACATTTGCTTCAAGTTCCGTGAAAAGAGGGCTGGACAGATAGCGTTCGCCGTTGTCCGCAGCGATGGTGACGATGAGCTTGCCGGAATTCTGGGGGCGCGCAGCGACTTTCAACGCGGCGAACACGTTCGCGCCGCTCGAAATGCCCACCAGCATTCCCTCTTCGCGAGCGAGACGCCGCGACGTTGCAAACGCCTCATCGACACTGACTTGAATGACCTCGCTATAGATCGACGTGTTCAGCACCTTCGGAACGAACCCGGGCGCGAGACCTTGTAAGCGGTGAGCTCCCGGCTGGCCACCGGAAAGAACGCACGACGTATCCGGTTCGACCGTGATGCATTCGATCGAAGGTTTGCGCGAGCGTAGCAGCTCGCCGGTTCCGGTAATCGTTCCGCCCGTTCCGACGCCGGCAATGAAGATGTCGACGGCGCCGTCCGTGTCTCGCCAGATCTCTTCACCTGTCGTACGGCGGTGAATCTCCGGATTTGCGGGGTTCTCGAACTGCCCCGGCATGTAGTACGTCTCGGGATTCGAATCGCGAATCTCGACGGCTTTTGCGATCGCAGCTTTCATGCCGCCTGCGCCGGGTGTAAGAATCAACTGCGCTCCGTACGCACGCAAGAGATTGCGCCGTTCGATCGTCATCGTGTCGGGCATCGTGAGAATTAGTGGATAACCTTTGGCTGCGCACACGAATGCGAGCGCAATCCCCGTATTACCCGAGGTCGGCTCAATGACGACTTTCCCCGGCTTGAGCAATCCGTTTCGCTCGGCGGCTTCGATCATCGCGACGCCGATGCGATCCTTCACGCTCCCCGCGGGATTGAACGATTCCATCTTAACGAGAATCGTGGCGCCGATACCACGATTCAAGCGCGGGATCTTCACGAGGGGCGTATTGCCGAACGTGTCGGCGAGATTTTCGTAGATGCGAGCCATGTCCTACGTTCGTTTCGTGAGTGCCAGCTTGAGCGCGGCGCCAATCAAGAAGAGGCCGGCGACACGCTCGAAGATTCCGGCGACGACCGTCTTCTTTGCCGATTGCGCCACGCCGGAGGCGAGCAGAATATACGCGGTCATAACGAGCGCCTCAATGATTTGCGAGGTCACGCCGAGGATCGCGACCTGACCGACAAGCCAACGATGGGGATCGAAAAACTGCGGAAGCAGCGCGCTGAAAAAGATCAACGCTTTCGGATTGGAGAGCTGCGTCATCGTTCCGCCCACGAACGCTCCCCTTGACGTCGAGGGACCGCGGACATCTGCTACGGACAGGGCCTTTTGTTTACCGAACAACGCGCGCAGACCGATATACACGAGATACGCGGCGCCGACCCAGCGCACGAGCGTGAACACTTCGTACGATGCGAGCAAAATCGCGCCGAGACTCGTCGCGGAGAGCACGAAGTAGATCGTGTTTCCGGTGACGATCCCGCTCATCGCCGCGAATCCGGTAGTACGGCCGCGGCTCAGCGTCGAGCCGACCGTGAACAGCACCGCCGGTCCCGGCGTAATGCACAGGATCGTCTCGAGAACCGCGAAGGCCACCCAGGTGCTTAGGTCCATTTGCTGGCGCCAACACGGCAAGCGGTGAAAAGGTTCGCAGAGGCTGCGGAAGCGATCGCGAGCGACCCGAGCAAACTCGCAAAGGTCGCGCTGCTCGGCGAGTATCTGCGGACGCTCGACGACGCGGACCTCGCGCCCGCTGCGAGATTTTTCACCGGGAGCCCATTCGCGCCGACCAGTGAGCGCGCGCTGTCTGTCGGCGGCGCGACAATCGTTGCGGCTGCGCGCGCGGTTTGGGGTATCACCGACGCTCAGCTCTCGCGGGGATATCGCGCCACTGGCGACCTCGGTGCAGCGCTCGCGTCGCACGTGCGGCCTGCGCACGATCTCGGACTCTTCCGGACAGCACTGACGCCGGGCGTTTTCATGGCGCTGCTCGACGAGACTGCGAGCGCATCCGGCAAGCTCGCAAACAAAAAGCGACAGGTGCTGGTCGAGCGCATTCTCGGCGCGTGCGAAACCGACCTGGAAGCGAAGTACATCATCAAGATCCTCACCGGCGAGCTGCGGATCGGTTTGCGCGAAGGTTTGATCGTCGAAGGAATCGCCGCCGCGTTTTCAGTGCCGGTTGCGGACGTGCGCCGCGCCGCGATGGCAGCCGGTGACGTCGGCGTTGTGGCGATCGCGGCGAAACACGGAACGCTTGCGAACGTCGAGATCGCCTACGGAACGCCGATCGCGTTCATGCTCGCATCGCCGATGCAATTCGGCTCCGAATACAAAGAACTTGCGACGCAAAGCTGGCTCCTCGAAGACAAGTACGACGGCGTTCGCATCCAAGCCCACAAACAGGGGGAGCGTATTCGGCTCTTCTCACGCCGTTTGAACGAGACGACGAACGCATGGCCAGAAGTTGTCGCAGCGATGCACAACCTGCCCGACGACGTCATCCTCGACGGCGAGGTCGTCGCGATGCGTGACGGCGCAGTGCTACCGTTTCGCTACTTGCAAACACGGCTGCAGCGCAAAGACGTGACGTCTGGGCTGCAGGCCGAAGTCCCCGTCGTATTCGTCGTCTTCGATTGTCTCGCGCGCGGCGAACGGTTTCTGCTCGACGAGCCGCTCGAAACGCGGCGCGAAGAGCTCGCGGGGTTGCAGCTGGGCGGCATCGTTCAGGCGGCTGGGTGGAGCACCGTCGAAGCCGGCGCGACGCAAGAGGACTTACACGATCGCTTCGAAGCCGCGCGTGCGCGCGGAAACGAAGGCCTTGTCTTCAAGCGAACGGATTCGCCCTACGCGCCCGGCAAGCGCGGTAAGTGGTGGCTCAAGCTCAAGCGCGAGCTCGATACTCTCGATTGCGTCGTCGTCGGCGTCGAATGGGGCCACGGCAAGCGCGCGCAGGTTCTCTCCGACTACACGTTCGCCGTGCGCGGCGAAGCCGGCGAGCTGCTCGTCACCGGCAAAGCCTATTCGGGACTGACCGACGTCGAGATCGCCGAGATGACTGCGTGGTTCCTCGCGCATCGTATTCCGGACGCGGAGCGTGCCTACGAAGAGCTCGGACTGTCGCGCTACGAGATTCCGGTCGAGCCGCAGATCGTCGTCGAGATCGCGTTCGACGTCATCCAGAAGAGCGATCTGCACAAGAGCGGTTTCTCACTGCGCTTTCCGCGTATCGCCCGCATTCGCGACGACAAGTCGGCGGACCAGATCGACACGATCGCTCGCGTCAATGAAATCTACGGCAAAATGCTGGAACGTGAAGGCATTCGCGAATAGCCAATTAGACGCGCGCGACGATCTTTCCGACGATGCGCCCCGCGACGTTGCGCACCGGCGGCTGCGTGAAAGGCGCGAGCAAATCGGTTGCGGCCGGCGTCAGCGCATCGAGCCTCGTGAGCGCAGCCATCACGGCCGGCGCGGTCGCGCGGCCGTTGCCGTCGACGACCTTGATTGCAAGGCCGGCGCGCGCGTGCACGATGGCGCTGCCGTGAAAGCCTTCGGCGCCGCCCTTTCCGATGACCGCACCGCCGGTTGATTCGATCAGTCCCGTATCGAAGCGTCCCGTCCCCGAAACAAACCACGGATTCTGCGCCATCGCCGTACGGCAACGCGCGAGCGCCTCGCCGTCTTCGGCATCGAGCTCTTCGAGCGCGGCAAAGCGTGCAAAGGCGCGCGCGGCGCGGCGCAGACTCGTTGCAAAGACGGGGATGCCGCAGCCGTCGACCGCGATACGTTCGGGCGGCAACGGTTCGTCGATGACGCGCGAGCATAAGGCGAGAATCATTTTCTGCGCGGGATTGTCGGGCTCGAGATACGTGCCGAGGGGCGCACCTATGTGCTTGCAGAGCGCGAGAATCCCGGCGTGTTTGCCCGAACAGTTATTGTAGATCGCGCTCGGCGTGCCACCGCAGAGCAGCGCGTTCTCGTGAATCCCCGCCTTTGCGAGCATCGAGCGAGCGGTCTCGACGTGCTCGGGCTCGCCGGCGTGCGACGCGCACATGAGCGCAAGCTCCCGGTCATCGAACCCGAATGCATCGACCGCCCCCGCACGAACCGAGGCGGCGGCGATGAACGGCTTGGCGGTCGAGCGCAAAAAGACGGGGAGGTCGATCGTCCCTACCTCTAATAGCACCTTGCCCGAGACGTCAACCGCGCAGATGGCGACCCGGTGCCGTGACTCGATCTGATGCCCTCGCCAGATCTCCACGACGTAGGGCGCGTTCACGGCTTCCGTTACGTGCATACGGCCGCCCTTCGGCACGCGGCTTGCCGCTACTTTGATTAGGTCGAGATCGATAATTTCAAGAGCGCGCTTCCGCAGTTCGTCCACACGTTTCCGGCGGCGTCGATCACCATATCGTTTGGATGGAAAATTCCGCCTGAGCTTTGCAGCGAGAACTCTTGGATCATCCCGGTCGCAATGTTGATGCGTCCGATCTCGCCGTTCTTCGTGTCGTCGAAGTACACATAGTTCGAAGCAGCCGACGACGCGAGAAAGCCGCTACCGCCGAACGAATTTGGAATCGCGTAGTTCGTCGACGTTCCGCTCGTGCTGAAACGCACGACGGCACCGTGAGTGCGATCGAGCACCCACAAGCTTCCGCCTGCCGAGACGATCGTGTTCACGTCAAACGACGTGCCCACAATCGTAGCAATGCTGTTGATCGCACACAGGGTCGTCACACGCAGCAATTGCGCGTTGCTGCCGTTATTCGAAGGAAGCCACAGCGCCCCGTCAGGTCCGGGGACGATCGCCGATTCGGCCGGAAGACCGATCGAACAGCCCTGCGACGGTCCGCTCGCGGTTGCCGGAAACTCAACGACGGCTGCCGCGTTCGAGGGATCGAGCGTATCACTCCACACATTCCCGTCGCTGCCCATGGTCGCGCCCTGAATGACAAGCGGATCGTACTGTGTCACGATGTTTGCGGTAACCGTCCCGCTCGTCGTGAGCACGTTGAAACCCCAGAAACCGATCTGCATCGGTTGACCGCAGAACACGCTGACCCATAACGTCCCGCCCGGACCCGGCGTGATCGCGTTTTCTTGCAATCCGAAATCATTGACGCAGCTCGCTTCGGATGCGGGCTCCGCATTGTACGTCGTGATCGCGCCGGATGTAACGTTGACGAGGCTCGCGGTCGTGCCGCTCTGCGGGATGTACCAAACGTTACCATCCGGGCCGAGCGTCAGCGCTTCGATCAAGGAAGGCGCCGCATACTGCGTGACCTTCAACGTCGCCGGAGCCGCGGATGGTGACGGCATCGGCGTCGTTGACGTTCCGGGATTCGGCGCCGCCGGATTCACAACGGGAATCGACGCCCCGGGCGTGCTTCTTCCACCGCCTCCGCACGCAGCGAGACTCGTGGCCAAGAGAGTTATTGCAATACCGAGGAGAGTTTTCTTCACTACACGGTAACCGTGTGGTTCCTCGTTGTACGTACGAGCAGGGTTAGGAGATGACGTTCCTGCGCATGAATTCGTTTGCGCAGATAGGGCCGATGAAACGAGTACTGCTTACCGGATACCCGACCCAAGCACGAGCCGTAAAGCGTTTGGTAAACCGCTCGTCGACGAAATGGCGCGCAGTTTCCACGCCCGTGCTCGTCGATGCCGTCATTTCCATCGGTGGACCGCAACCGGATCCGATGATCGCCGCCTGGGCGCATTGCTTCCGCGTTCCTATTGGGATCGTTTGGACCGGAAGCGACGTCGCGCGCATCGACCAGGGTTATGATGCCGCAGCACGTGTGCGCGCACGGCGCTACACTCACGCGGCGTCCTCGGAACGAATTCAGGCTGAGCTGCATGATCTCGGAATCGACGCCGATGAGTTCCCCATCGCCACGTCGCCGGAAAGCGACGGCGTCGCCCACGTCGAGTCGTTCTTCGAGCGCGTTGCAGCGAACGCTCCCGCCTCCAAGAAGCGCGGAATCGTTTCGGGAAACTCGCAACGCGTGGCCGCCTTCGTTGAAGCCGCCGCGACGACGATGCCGGACTGGGAGTTTCACGCCGCGATCTCCGGCTCGCGAACCGAGCGCATCGACGACCTGTTGTCGTTGATCACGGCAAAGCGATGGTACCGGCTGGGCGACCAACGCGAGGATCGAATCTTTCGGTACGCGGCGCGTCTATTTCTCAAGCGGCGCTACCGCACGTCGAACGGAAAATAGACGCAAAACTCTCCGCGATCGGACGCGCCGAATGTCCATTCGACGCTTGGTATTCCGCGAGCCGGCCTTCGGTGAATGCACGATGTGCCGCACATAGCGCCTCGCGCAACTCTTCGTCGGTCGATGCAAACCAACCGATTTTGTTTTCGCCAACGTATCCGCGCAGCACGCTCTGATCCGGTCCAAGCGCCAGCACCGGACGTCCGGCCGCGTGATATTCGAAGATCTTACTTCCATACTCGGAAGCCGTGCGCGGATCGCTGTTTTGGATTACGACGAGCAACGCGGCGCCACGCTCGGCGCGCATTGCCGCCGACCGCTCGACGACGCCGTGATAACGCACCGCATCACAGAGCTGATAGCGTGACGCAAGCTCGAGCAAATTTCCGCTATCGTGCCCGTAGAAGTCGATCCGCGCGCCAAGGCCGGCCGCTTCGTTTTGCGCACGTAGCTCCGCGATCTGCGCAAACAAGCGCTCCGGGCTCCGCACGCCGCCGTATAGCGTCCCGGCGTGCACGATACGAAAGTCGGCCGGCTCTTCGTACGGAACGTCACGCCATTCTTCGGCGTCGAGCGTGTTCGGCACGACCAAAGCCTCGCGCCCGTGCGATAGACGCAGCGCCGAGGCGAGTGACGGCGTGATCGTCGTGATCCGCGCAGCCTTACGCAACAGACGCTTTTCGAGCTGCAGCAGGCTCTTCGCACGCCAGGGTGGTTCCGACACGTACGGATTCCCGTTCCAGAGATCGCGATAGTCGGCGATCCACGGTACCCGCAGCATCGACGAGAGTGCCCATCCGACGACGTGCGCGGACGCGGGCATCGCAGAGCTGAGGATCACGTCGAACGGCTGCCGGCGATACATTCGGAGCCCGGCCAGGATCGCACGCGGAATCCACCACGAAGCACGATCCGGGTAAAAGACGACATCGCGAAGACGGCTCCGCAGCGGCGCGAACACGGGCTTCGCGGCCAGACGCGGAAGCGTGGCCGCAACTCGTCCGGTTCCCGTTCGGCGCCGCGTAAGCACAACCGCATCCCAACCGAACTCCGGAAGATACTTGGCGAGGTACCCCATGCGTAAGGCACCCGACGCCGGTTCAGGCGGGAAGTGATAGGCGACGATCAGTGCTCGCCGTCGTTGCATTATTCTTAAATTTTCCAGAGTGTGCAAAGCGAAACGTGGTCGCTTAGGTTTGTAACCCGCTATTGTTGGAGAGCAAGAAAGAGGCCATGCCTCAGCTTCGTGTCGCGCATTTGACCTCGGTGCATGGCGCCTTGGATCCGCGGATTTTCTTCAAGGAAGCCCGCAGCCTCAAGGCACGAGGCTACGACGTGTGCGTCATCGCGCAGGGGGATGAGCCCTTCGTTCAAGACGGCGTTCGGATCGTGACGCTGCCACGTGCCCGCGGCCGCTTCGAACGGATGACGCGAACGATGGCGGCGATGCTGCGCGCGGCAATCAAAGAAAACGCCGATGTCTACCATCTGCACGATCCCGAGCTCATCCCGCTCGGACTGTTCTTGCGGCTGCGCGGCAAGAAGGTCGTGTACGACGCGCACGAAGATCTGCCGTACGACATCGAGGTCAAGGACTGGATCCCGTCGCGCATTCGCCCGTTCGTATCGGGCGCGGCGAAATGGGGATTGCGCGCGGCCGGACGGCGCTTCACCGGTGTCGTCGCAGCCGTCGACACGATCGCCGAGCGGTTCCCGCAAGCAAACGTCGTCGTCGTCCGTAATCTGGTCGACCTTTCACTCCAAACACCGGGCGAAGCATCCCTGAGGGTCTCGCACGCTGCCGTTTACTGTGGCAGCATTACGGTCGTGCGCGGGATCGTGGAGATGGTTCAAGCCTTTGCGCCCGCCAATATCTCTTCGGGCCGGCGCTTGGCGTTGATCGGAAACTTTCACGACGAAGCCGTCGAGTCGATGGTGCGCAACCTCTCCGGCTGGCCGAACGTCGACTTCTATGGCCGGCTGCGCAACGATCAGATCGCGCCGATCTTGCAGAGCGCACGCGCCGGACTCTGCATGCTGCACGCGACGCGCGGCCATCTCGATTCGCTGCCGACGAAAATCTTCGAATACTTTGCGGCCGGGATTCCGGTGATCGCTTCCGATTTTCCAGGGTGGCGCGCACTCGTGGAAGGCTGTGGCATATCAATCGATCCGAACGATCCCGTAGCGCTGGCTCAAGCGATTGCGTATCTCGACAATCACCCGGAGGAAGCGCGCGAAATGGGTGAACGCGGACGCGACCGCGTTATGCGCGAGCTCAACTGGAGCAGTGAGTCATCGCGGCTGTATTGGTTTTACGAAAGCCTTCGATGATCTGCGCGTACGCTTCCGCATTATGACGCCACGTCAGATGTTCGGAAGCAAACGAGGCGGCCGCGCATTCCATCCGAATTCGCTCCGCGTGATCCCTCAAAAGGTAACGTAGCGCATCCGTTAGCGCACCGACGTCGCCCGGTTCGATCAGCTTTCCGGTTCTTCCGGATTCAACGATTTCCGGAATTCCGCCGACGCGCGTCGCAACGACGGCGCGGCCCGACGCCATCGCCTCGCACACGGTCGCCGGTAAGCCTTCGCGATAGCTGGGCAGAACCACGACGTCGGCGGCGGTGAACACGTCGGCGATTTGCCGCTGCGTCACGATTCCCATCAATTGAATCTGCAGATCGGTGCGCGCTTCTTCTATTGCAATTCGCTCGGGGCCGTCGCCGGCAAAGACGAGCGTGGGCTTGAGATCGCCTAGCCGCTTCGCCGCCTCGAGCAAATCCAGCACGCCTTTGGCGCGCAGGAGATTTCCCGCGAACGCTATGACGGGCGCCGTGTGCGAAAGTCGGAGGCGTTCGCGCGCAACTCGCCGGTCACGCGGCCTAAAGACACGTTCGTCGGCCCCGTTGTAAACGACGAACGCATCGTCGCGCCCGAGGCGCTTGACGTGCGTGCGTACAAAATCGCTGACGCAGACGACTGCCGTTGCAGAGGCGAGTGCTTCGCGTGCGGCCGCTTCAAGTCCGGGACGCCGCCACGGATTCTCGTAGGTGTCACGGCCGTGCGCCGTTAGCACGACGGGGACGGGCAGATCTATCGCGTAGGCGGCCATCGGAATGAGCGTGTGAACGTGCACGTAATCGGCGTTCCACTCTGCGATCTCGCGCAATAGCGCCGGACGCAGCTGTTTCGCGACGAAGGCACAGCCGAGATTGCGCGGGGGAACGAAGGCGCGCAACGTTCGGACCTGCACGCCCTCGTACTCGTAGCGTTGCGGCACGCGCCGGTAATTCGACCAACGGCCACCGAACGGCGGTGCGTGCGGGACGACACGTACGACGCGGATCTTGAAGCCGATGTTCTCGAGCGCGTGAATTTGCCGCAAGAAAAACACGCCTGCCTGCGGATTTTCACTCGATGGAAAATCGTGCGCGAAGACGAGCGCGCGCACGGATTAGAGCACGGCCGCTTGCACGGCGTTTCCACGCCACAGCGAACGCAATCGCAGATAGCGGCGATACGCCGGCGATTGCCACAGGAGCGCGGTATAGTCGACGGGCTCGGCTCCGAGCGATTCCTTGAAGCGCGCCACACCCGAAAGCCCTTCGCTTGCTCCCATGTTATACCAGCGAATGCCGCGATCTGCCGCCGCCCGAATCATCTGAACGTTGAGCAGATTGCTCGGCCGTAAATCTGCAAACTCCGCGCGCAACGCGGCCGACCAGAAAAATGCTTCGGTCGAGCCGTACAACATCACGCCGCCCGCGATCGCCTCGCCACGATAACGCGCGATCCAGACTTCAACGTCGTCACCGCCAAGCTCGACGACCGCCTGGAAGAGCTTCAGCGGAATGTGCGGTGCACCGCGACCCCAACGCCTGGCCGAGTCCTCGAGCAATCCGTAGTAGGTTTCGATCGCGCCGCTTTCGCATGAAACGCTGACGCCTTTACGAACCGCTTGTCCCGCCATCCGGCGCGCAACACCCTTGAAGCGTGCGACGGCCGCGTCGGCTCCTTCGCTCAGATCGATTACCGAGGTTTGATACGCGCGCGTTTCGCCGAGGCCAAACTCACTGTAACCGGCAAGCGGCCAAAACGCGCAGCTGAACTCGTCCGCATCCTGCGCCACGATATCGTGCACGATGGCTTGCGCCATCTTTGCATCGGCAGGACGTCCGTCGGGAAGCAACGGCAGCGCGTACGTTCCGAGTGGCATCGCCTCGTATGAGGTGAAGCGTCCGTTCGAATGCATCAACGGAAAGATCGCTTCGCCTTCGGCGAGATTGAACAGCGTCGGCTCGGCTGCAAATCGCGGGTAGACGCGTTCGAGTGCGAGACCCCAAGCCGGACGTGCAAAAAATGTCGGCGCAGGATGACATGCATCAAAGGCGCGCCATTCGGCGGGACTCAGCTTGATACGATGGTTTCCACGACCGCGCCGGCGCGGCCGCAGAGACACGTTGAGCGAGCGCGCTACCTCGAAGCCGGCCGCAATCGGATTCTTCCCGAGAAGATGCGCGACTGTACGAACGATCGGATCGAGCCGTGAGTCTCCGAGATTGAACCAACGCTTGCTGACAGCCATTGCGAGAACGTCGTCGAGGCGCTCGCTGCGCGAGCGTCCGATGACCGAATGAATGTGCCAATCCGGCGCTTCGAAGCGTGCGCGCTCCAGAAACGCCGCAACGATCTCCGGCTCGCCCGAGACCACGGCGCGCTTTCGTGGATCGACGCGCTTACGCGGACGCGCGGTCAAGTCGTCGAGAAACGTTTCGACGCCGGCGGTAATCGCCGCCGGGTCGAATTGCTCGCGCACCGCTCGCACGCCGTCGTGATTGAGCGAAAGCTCTCCGGCCCGATGCTGCTCTTCGAGACGCGTGAGATGATCGACAATCGCTTCAACGGTCATTCCGTAAAGGGCGCCGGCCATCTCGCGCGACCAGATGACGTAGCGGCCACGCGCCAAGGCCTCGATCACCATCAGGGGCATCCCGTCGTGGCGTGTCGGACGCACGATCACCGTTGCGGCATCGACCGCAGGGTTTACGTCGTCCAACCATCCGTGATAGACGACGTTCTTGAGCGTTGACTCACGATGCGTCGTCTCGCCGATGATGTCGAATCGCACGTGCGGCATGCGTTCCGCGACGGCGAGCAAAATGTCAGTTCCGTAGAGCCACTCCTTGCTCATGGGTCCGTAACCGAGCACGGAAAATTTTTCGGGGAGGGGCGGCAACGTCTCCGGAGGCGTTGCAACGGCGAGACGCAGCTCACTGGCCGCAATGCCGAGCTCGAGCAACTCGGCCGCTAGCGTTGCCGAGCACGCTACGTGACGATAGTGGCGAGCGCGCACTCGTGCGATCTCGGCCGGCTTCTCTCGCACACGCAACACATCGGAGCCCGCCCAGACGACGCCGATCGGTTTATGCAAACGGCGTGCGCAGGCTGCAAGGAGCGCGTCGGGTGCGGGTCCGCCGAATTCGACGACCGCGTCGACGAAGGGCAAAAGCGCAAGCGTACGATTGCGTGCTGCCCGCCCGCCTCCCCGAGGAATCAAGCGCCAATGCGACGCGTGCTCGTTTACGAACTGCGAAATCGCATGAACGTGGTGTGTGTATCCCCAGAGAAGAGCGGTGCGCATGGCGTTTCGACCTGCGGGCAGGTTCACCATATAAGTTTCCCCAGGATGATCTGAACTATGATAGGTGCCTTAGCACGCACCCGTTAGTCCGAAAGGCCGTGATTGAGTCCGCGCTTTCGTGGTAAATGTCCGCCGTGAAGGCCAAGACGCTGTTCGCGGACGGCTTTCAGATTCTGATCGTCCGCGTCCTCAACTTGGTCTGTGCAGCAGGCGTCAGTATTTTTGTGTCACGGATGCTCGGCCCGGAGGGCCGCGGCACGTATGTGGTGCCGGGCATGCTCGCAGGCCTCGTTGCAACCGTGTTCGCAGGACTGACGACGACGATTGCATCGTCGATGTTAAAGGACCGTGCCGGCTCCGGTGCGATCCGGGCTGCGTTTGCGGCCGCCGTTCCGATGGTCGCGACCGGAATCGTCGTCGTCATGGCGATTACGGTCGCGACGAATCAGCTGTGGGCGGCACCGTACGCAGCGATCGTGCTGCCCTTCATGGCGCTCATCGCCATCGTCAACGGCTACGGCTACGGCGTGAAGAATCCGCGGCTAGTCACGCTTTTCACGCTGGCGACGAACATCGCAATCTTCATCTGCTTGGCAGCCGGCTTACTCTTTGTCGGGCGTACCGCAAACGTCGCAATCGAATCGTGGTTTGCAGGCAACGTCTTCGTCGGACTCGTCGCCATCTGCGTCGTGCTTTGGAGCGCACGCGGGATGGCGACCGGACCCATTGCGACGTGGGCGTTCTTGACATATGCGGCTCGCATCGGCGCGATTGGCCTGGTCTCCATCCTTAACTACCGCATCGACCTGTACATGGTCGCGTTCTTCACCTCGCACAGCCAGCTCGGTTTTTATTCAACCGCCGTATCCGCCGCCGAGACGTTACTGGTCGCCGCACAAGTCGGCTCGATCGTTACCGTCCCGCACATCGGTTCGCTCGGCGCGCGCGAAGCGGCGCATCTCACGGCTCGCTGCGTGCGCAACAACTTCGCGTTCATCACCGTGCTGTGCATCGTCGCCGCACTGGTCGCGCCGGCCGCCGTCGAGCTGCTGTTCGGGCCGGCATTTCTACCCGCCGTCGCGCCGCTACGCGTGTTGCTGATCGGCATCATTCCGATGTCCGCCGCGAGCATCATCTCGAGCTACTACACGCTCAATGCGAAAAAGCCGCAATATCCGCTCATCATCGCCGGCGCTTCCGCATTCATCTGTGCCGCGATCAGTCTGATTCTGATCCCGCGCATCGGGATCGTCGGCGCCGCAATCGGAACGACGGTATCGTACATTTCGACCGTCATCGCGAGCATGATCATCTTCTCGATCCAGGCGAAAGTGCCGTTGTGGCACGTCGCTTGCGTGCAGCCCGAAGATCTCCACGGATACCGCAGGCTGATCTCCTCGTATCTTTCGAAGCGGCTAAACTCCCCGGTGGAAGAAAATCTCGCAAGCGGTCTTGAATAGAATCGAGAGATCGAGCAAGAACGACCAGTTCTCGATATAAAAGAGGTCGCTCTCGAGAACTTCTTCGACGTCGCTCGGCGTCAAGTTGCGGCGCATGTTGATTTGCGTCCAACCCGTGATTCCCGGACGGACGAGATGCCGGTCGGCATACCGCGGGAACTGCATGCTGAAACGGTCGGCGTATTCACGCATCTCGGGACGCGGCCCGACCAGCGACATCTCTCCGCGCAGAACGTTGAGCAGCTGCGGCAGCTCATCGATGCTATATTTTCGAATGAATGCGCCCACACGAGTGACGCGGTCATCGTTTGTCGTCGCCCAGTTTTCGCCGGCATCGAGACGCATCGAGCGGAACTTGAACACATTGAACGAGCGTCCGTTGCGCCCGACACGAAGCTGTCGGAAGAGGGCCGGCCCGGGACCTTCCAGACGAATTGCAACCGCAGTCGCCACCAGCAACGGCGAAAGCGCGCACAACGCGATGAACGCGACCGAGCGATCGAGCAGCGATTTGCAAAATTCCGCCGGCGGGCTCAGTACGCCGAGCGGCACCGGCATCAGCAGTGTCTGTCCACCGCGACGGTCGATCCGCACTTCGAATGCGCTCGCCTGCAGCTCGGGTGGCGCAAATCGCAATTCGACACCCCCGCGCGCGGCTAAATCCGCAACATGCGCCGCAGCCAGCGGCGGCAACAGCCCTTCGACCAAAACCATATCGCAACCATCACGCGCCGCGGCGCGAAACCAGGCGATGCGCTCGACGATCGCTTCCGGCGAATTTCCGGAGGCCTGCTCGATGTTGGAACGGTACGGCAAGAGGCTCCACTGGCTCGGCATTCCACCGTCGTTACCGAGCATCGTCGGTACATGACTCGGCGTAACGACCAAGATCCGCCTGAACGTGCGATCCTCCTGAATGCGAATTGCAAGATGGACGACGGCACGCGCGCCTCCGACGCCGAGCGTCGCAAGGCATACGGCGACGAGCAACAAGAGGCGCGACGTCGAGAGCGAGGGGACGATCGTAAACAGAATCAGCTGCGGCAAAATTCCGAGCGAAAGTGCTGCGATCGTGTAATAGATCTCGTCGCGCGAGTTGAGCGCAAGCGAGCGGCGATACATACCGACCCGCGCGAATATCACAATCCACATCCCGATCGAAAGCCAGCCGGCGACCTCGACGATCGAGATAAAATTGCGGAACGTCCACGTGTGGTTGACGAGCCCCATGGCGACGTAGAACGACGCAAAGAACGCGACGATGTCGACGGCCATGATAACCGCCTGCCAACGCGCGGAATAGTGGCGCAGCGAGGTTGCGCCGTTTCCACGAAGTGATTCTTCGGGCGAGCGAGAGTCTAAGGCAGTTGCGACCATACTCGATCCAAGAGATGCGGGGAACGCGTTTACGTTACCCGGAAATCGCTTGCCTACTCGGCCCTTTTGGCACTTTTCGAGATGGCCGCAACGACCTAAACTGCCTGTGTGCGCGTACTCGGACTCTTACTTGCAACCGCACTTCTGGTTGGCCGCCCTGCAACTGCAGCGGTCCCGGTTGAAGCGCACGTTCCGACCGCAGCTTACTGTTGCCACGGCTACGCAAACGACACGGTCGCACCCTCGTCGGCGGCGCCGTACCTCACGTGGGCGGCGACGCCCGACAATCCGGGGGCGGACGCCGATCGCGCGGCCGGAATCCAAAACATCTACCGTTACGTCGACGTCTTCAAAGTTTATCAGGGCGATCATCTGTATGCTGCCGTTGACGGCGGTAAGTATGCTGCGACGCGCGCAACCAATTGCGGCGGAGTGTTGATCCGTACTGAATCGCCGCCCGGCTATCTGACCAACCCGCGCTCGCCGCAAACGCTCAATCTGCTGGACGAAGAGCTTGCGTACCGTTACTATCCGGCCTACAACGCGTACTTCATCGACGATGCCGACGCGTATCGTTACGGCCTGACAAACGGACCGCCGTGCATCGGGAATACGCCATGGCCCGAGCCGGCTACAGCAGAGCAAGACGCGACACTTCTAGCTGCCGCGCGCATCCAGGTCGCTGGACGCTCGATCGTCCCCAATTTGATCTTCAACGGACTCTCGGACTACGTCGACAAGGGCGACCAATATACGGTCCCGCTCGCGATGCTCAAACCCGCGAACGTGCTCGGCGGAATGTGCGAGGAGTGCTTCGCAGGCAACAAACCGGATAAGGTAACCTACGATACGGAGTGGCGCGACGATCTCGGCCTCGAGATCAAGACCGAGCGCATGCGCAAGATCTTTTGGCTCTACGTGCGCTATATCGCGAACAATCCGGCCGCGCGCGCATACACCTTCGCGTCCTACATGCTGGCGTGGGATCCCAAGTTCTCGGTGTATCAAACGGCATACGCTCCGAATCAAGCCGGCCAGCTGCACGTGACCCCGGAGACACAGCTCGTAGCGCACGATCCGCTCAAAGGCAACATCGAATCGGTCGATGAGCTGCGTGACCCCGCCGGAACGTACGTGCGTGAATACGCGCACTGTTACTACCGGCGCTCGCCGATCGGCGGCTGCGCGTTCGTCGTCAACAGCGATCGGTCGGCGGCGCGCTCACGGCCGCACCTCGCGCAAAACTACAATCACACGGCGGCTCTACACGGCGGCATGGTCCTCGAAGGCGGCACCCTGTCCTTCGACGGACCTCCGATGCCGGGATCGCTCGCGCCTACCACGGGATACATACTCACGCGATGACTCCGCTCGTTACCGCGGTCGTTGCCACCTTCAACGAAGAGCGGCACATCGAGCGCTGTTTGCGCGAGTTGCTCGAGCAACGCGACATGCACGGCAAGCTCGAGGTGTTGGTCGTAGACGGCGGCAGCACCGATCGTACAGCGGAGATCGTCCGTTCGCATCCGGAATTCGGGTCGACGATTCGCCTGATCGAGAATCCCAAGCGATTTCAAGTCTTTGCCTACAATCAAGGCATTCGTTCTGCCAACGGAACGTACGTCATGTTTGTCGTTGCCCACGCGGAATACGGCGATGACTACATCGCGCAAGCAATTGCGCTCTCGGAGCGTCTCGACGCGGCGAACGTCGGCGGAACGCCGAAGGCACTCGGCGACGGTACCATCGGACGAGCGATCGCGTACGCAATGTCGTCGCCTTACGGCGTCGGCGACGCCACGTTCCGTTACGTCGATGATGAACGCTACGTCGATTCGGTTCTGGTCGGCTTCGTTCGCCGTGACGTTCTGCTCGAGATCGGCGGCTTCAACGAAGATGTCCCCTTCGATGAAGACACCGACCTCAACTTGCGTTTGCGTGCTGCAGGTTACAAGCTCGCAACGAGTCCGAAGCTGCGTTGCCGCTACCATGTTCGGCGCACGCTTCCGGAGCTTGCCTCGCAGATGTTCCGCTACGGTTTCTGGCGCCGAAAAAGCCAGCTGAATTTCGGGGCGCGCATCCCCTTCCGTGTCCTTGCTCCGCCGGCACTCGTGCTCGGCCTTGCACTTTCGGCGATAGCGCCGCAGCCGCTCTGCTGGCTCGTCCCGGGCGCCTACGCGTGTTTCACGGCGGCAGCGAGCGCGGCCGCAACTCCGAAATTGGGTGCGCTCGCAATGCTGATGCCGTTCGTGCTTCTAACGATGCACGTTTCGTATGGACTCGGTTGGTTGAAAGGCCTACTTGTTCACCGCGCGCCGGGCCAGGCTTACGGCAATAGGATATAACCAGCAAGGGCAGGGATTGAGGATGGAACGCTCGCGCCCGTAAGCGAGACCGTACCACCGTCGAGGACGCTGTTCTCGCTGCTGATGACCATCGTATGCGTGTACGTGCCCTTCAGCGACGGCGTCCCGACAGAGCTTGCATTCGGATTCACGATGAACGCGCATCCGCCGATGGCCGTGCCGTTGTAGAAGCAGCTCTGATATTCGCGGAAGAATGCTCCGCCGGTGTCTTGGAAGGCCGCAGCGCCGGTCGAAGTCGACGGATACGGAACGATCGGATTGTACGCCGTCAGCGCTTCTTCGGGGAAGACATGGATCTGCGGATTTGCCGAGTTCGGGTTGGTGCCGTTCCCCGGAAAACCGTAGTATGCGGTTTGATACCCAGTGTAGACGGGGTCCCATGCCAACATGAAGGAGGCGAAGGCGTACGTGCGGCCCGCATACGAGTATGTGCCGCGCGACGACGAATCTTGATCGAGCAGGACGTAGAGCTTGCGCGTGTTGACCGTTGCGATCTCAGCGTTCTCCGTCATGCTCCACTGATTTTTCATCTCGGTCGCCGTGTTTTGACCGATGATCGCGTTCTTGTTGTCGGCCAAGCATTCGTCGCACGTGAAGCCCATGACGTTTGCGAGACCCGAGAAGGAAGTGATCATGCTGGACATGCTGGGTATGCTGCCGGAAGCTTCGATCTCGATCGGCGAGAGCACGTTGAGCATGTACGCAGGTGCCGGATGACCCGCGAGTAGGTTCGCGACGGTCATCGAATTCACGATCGTGGCGTAGGCGGCCGACGCCGTCGGCTGTGACCACTGTGCGCCGTTGTGACACGGCATTGCGCTGTTGTCGTTATAGATGTACGCATTCATGTCGTCGATGAACACCATCCCAAACTCGGTACTGTAGTTGTATTGGGTGGTGACATCATTGTCGTACAGCGTCAGTGTCGCGGGTTGCCACGGATCGGTGAGATAGCCGGCGCCGCTCTTTTCTGTGATCGCAGCGCCGGCGCAGGTCTTGGCTTCGGCGCTTGCGTCGATGCCGCCGGGCGCGACGTTGCTGAATTGCGCATCGCCTGAGTAGACATGTGAGTCATCGATATACGTGTAGACGCGGCTGGCTGGGATTCCGGCAGCTTGGAGCCCGGGTGCGCCATAGGTCGGATTCGTTCCGCTCGGATCGCCGTTCGCAGACGGCGCTGCGTAGTACGAAATCCAGGGTTTCGCCGTCGCGACGCCGCCCGTCGGCGTGTCGTTACTATAGCCACCGCAGCAATAGTCGAAGGTTTGCACGTGACTGAGCGGATTGTTCACCGGCGGCGGTGACGGCGTTGGGGTCGGATTCGGCAGCACGCCGAGAGTCATGATCGTGGCCGTGAACGAGGTTGCACAGCTGCCGCTGCCCCAGACGTTGACGATAACGTTGGGAGCCAACGTGTAACCGTAATAGTTAATCTGGGTCGTGGGTCCGTAATTCACGTTAACGTGACCGCAGGGCGCAGGCGCGAGCACCTTCAGCTGCGAGTCGGTTACGGATTGAATCGTCGCCGTGAGCAACGGCGGGCTTGTCGGTGAGGGCGTCGGCGTTGCCGTTGGCGTCGGCGACGGAGTCGGCAGCGTGCCGAGCACAAGCGCCGTCGCAGTGAACGACGTCGCGCAGCTGCCGGTGCCGTAAATGTTGACGACGGTGCCGGCCGCGAGCGTGTAGCCGTTATAGACGATCTGTGTCGTGCTTCCGTAGGTGACGTTGACGTGACCGCACGGTGCCGGCCCCAGGACGTTGAGCTTCGTCGGGCTGACGGTCTGAATTGTCGCGGTTAAGGCGGGAACGCCGGTCGGAGTCGGCGATGGCGTCGGTGCCGGCGTAGGAGTCGCCGTTCCCAAGAACAGCTCCGTCGCCGTAAACGACGTCGAGCAACTTCCGGTTCCGTACACATTCACGTACGTACCGGCACTTAGCGTGTAGCCGTTATAAACAATTTGTGTCGAACCGCTGTAGGTGACGTTGACGTGTCCACACGGTGCAGGCGCCAAAATGTTGATTTGCGACGGGCTGACGGTTTGAATCGTGCCGGCAACTGCTGGTAGTTGCACACTAGCAGTCGTTCGAACCCCGTTGACGTTACCGAGACTCGCATTACTTGCCGTCATCGGAAACGTGGTATGCGAACCTTCGGAACATGCGGCCAGAAATAGAAAACAGAGGCCGGCTGTAACCCAGGACACCTTCAACCATCGCGCCACGCTGAAAGTCCTCCACTTTTTAAAGCGGCATTGCGTGTAACAGGTATCGTGACCAAGCACGATAGGCGGAGTCTCTAAGAGAACGCCGCGCAGCCTGCCACTATAAGTTACTAATGGGTTCGATTTGGATGTCTAGGACGACCATACTTGGCCGTCATAGAGGCAAGCAATCGCTCGACGAAATCGAAAAGCTTTCGAAAAACCCTTATGCAGCAAGGGTTTGAGGGCGCATGCTTGACTACTAAGCGTGCAAACTAGCGCCCGATCGATCTCAGTATTTCTTAGCGGCTGCTTTACAAAGTCGAAGAACGTTTGCTAAAGCCCGCTCGTTTGTAGACCGAATTTTTTGGGGCGATGTCGCTGTTACGAAGACGGCTTAGACTGGCGTTCCTACTCGGATTTATGTTCGTGTCCGTTTTCGGTTGCGGTGGCGCTGGAGGATCGGGCTCGCACTCGAGTGTCGCAAACAACATCCCTGTGACACAAAACACACCAGGAACGTCACCTACGTCACAGTCTGGTGCTACTCCTACGCCAAACGCGCTCACGCATGTGCAAAGTTTTGACTACTGCTGCGGCGGTTACACGAGCGACACACCGTCCGGTGGCGTCGCAGCGGCGAAACCATGGATCACGTATTTCGCAGCGCCGTCTCCGAATAACGATCCGACCGGAACGTATCCGAGCTACGGAACGCCCGGACTCGCGGCGGCCGGAGTCTCCGCCAGTCACGTCTACGCCTACATCGACGACTCGCACGTGTATTCAGGTGATGCGCAGTTCAACAACATCAAGCCCGGCGGGCTCGACGCGAGCGCTGAAGCTTTGGATTGCGCCGGCAACCCAGTCACGGAAAAGAACAGCAACGGTTATCTGTCTGATCCATGGCAACCGGCTGCGCTCGCGTTATACGACAACGACGTAACAACGCAATACAACTATAGCACCGAGTTCGGCATCGTCTTCATAGACGACGTCAACGCCTACCTCTACAACGACAACAACGATTTGCCGTGCCACAACGGCATACAGTGGTCGGAGCCGGCATCTTCGACCGCCTACGCGGCGATCGTCGATTCGATGAGCGTCGCCGGCTTACTCGCCGGGCACACGGCGCCAAAGTACCTGCTCAATGCGCTCTCGGCGATCACGATCCAGGCCGGCGGCAGCACCGCCAACATTGCCAACGCGATCAACCAGTTCACCGGCCTTGCAAACGTGTTCGGATTCGTGTGCGACGAGTGCTTGGGTGATACGAAGAATGCGATCATTGGCCTGAATACGAGCGGCGAGCTGGTGAATCAATGGATCGTCACCGAAGACGCCGAGATTGCCACGGTAAACGCTCAAAAGCTCTACTTGCTGCAAGATCAAGATTCGATCTCGACCGGCGCGATGTCGTATACCGCGCGAACCTACGCGTTTGCATCCTTCATGCTGGTCTGGGACCCGGTCTACACCGCTTATCAGAACGACTACTACGGTTATCCCGGCAACGGCAAGAATCCGAACTCGACGAACCCGCAGATTCACGTCTTCCCCGAAGAAGAGCTCACCGCGTACAACCCGATCGTCACGTACCCGTCGACTTCGCCCGGCATCGGTGCGCTGCAAGATCCCGCCGGAACGTATTTCCGCGAATATCAGAGCTGCTTTTACAACGGAACGAGCGTCGGCGCGTGCGCGTTCGTGGTGAATCCGTCCTCGAGCGCGCACGCGAAACCAATGCTTAATGGAACTTACGGTCATACGATGACGATCAGCAATCAACTGAGCGTTCTCGACGGCGGAACCGTGTCACTAACCGGCGCCGCCGTGCCGTCAACTATTCCAGGCTTGAGTGCGTATATTTTGTTGCCTTAGATTTTCATTCTAGGACGACTAACCCCGTTTCGGGCGCTACGGAGGCCGGCGGTGCAGATCCCGTCACTGAAACTGAGCCTCCGTCCAGCACACCCTCACCACTCAGGGCCATCGTGTGCTTGTACGTATGTCTGAGGGACGGAAACGCGAGAGAGCCGGACGAGTTTGGATTTACGACGACCGCGCACGGACCGACGCTCTGGCCGGCTAGATAACAGGCTGCGTACTCTTGAGCGTAAAGACCACTTGACGTCTCGAGCGCAGAAACCGTGCTCGCGGCCACGTACGGACTCGTCGGAACGAGCTTCGTTTCCGGAAAAACGTGCAAGCCGCTCGTCGTCGCCAGCGATTCCCACAAGACGGATGAGCTCGGGGAATACGTCAGGAGGAATGAGGCGTAGATGTATTCGCGCAGCTGAATATACGACTGCGAAGCGTACGCGCCGTTATTGTAGCAGAAAAACATCTTACCGGCTTTTGCGGCCGAAATTTGCAGATTTTCGTCCTCTGTCCAGTACGAGCCGGTCGAGTAGGGTGGCGTTGGATTGGAGACGCGGCCATAACACTCTTCGACCATTGCTCCGGTCACGCGGGAATCACCGATGAGCGCTTCGCTATCCGAAGATATTGCGTAGCCGTTGAATATAACAGGATAGTTGAAGGACGAGATCAGCGTCCAGTTTTCGGAATCCCACTCCGATGACGTTACATTGCACGGCGTGGACGGAACGGAATATAAGTCGTCCATGTCGTCCAAGAAGAAGGCGTCGAAGTGACCTTCGCTCTGCTCGTTTTTAGCCCATGCATTCATTGCGCTTTGCAGAGTAGTCGAAGCGGGATTCATAAGATAGAACGTGGTGGTGCTGTTGTACGGAATGGCAATAGTGCTCCCGCCGCATGCGTACGCAAAGGCATGGGATGAGTAGAGCGGATCCGTGGTAGCTTGACGCGTCGGACTGAGATACATCATCGTCTTGATGCCCGCTTTCGAGATTCCACTCGAATCGGCAGTCGACGTCGACGCCCAGCTCAGATACGGCGCGGCTTGCGCCGCGGTAACGGTGTTCGTTCCGGAATAGCCGCCAAGATAATCCGCGGTCAGCACGTGCGTCATCGAGGTCGTTGACGCGCTCGAACTTCCCGATCCCAGCGTTATCGTCGTAGCGGTGAACGATGTGGCGCAGCTCCCGGAGCCCCAAACGGAAATTGGGACGCCTTTTGCGAGCGAATTACCGTTGTACGTGATCGCGGTGCTTGAGCTGTAATTTACGTTGACCGCGCCGCAGCCGTTGGCTCCGGCGACATTGATCGTGTCGGTGCCGGTCGAGTTTATCGTCCCCGCGAGATTTGGGGTGCTGCTTCCGCTCCCCAAGGTCACGGATGAGGCCGTGAATGATGTCGCGCAGCTCCCTTCACCGAGCACGGTCGCCGCCGTCCCAGAGGTTACACTGAGACCATTCGTGCTCCAGGCAGTTGCGCTGTTCGTGAGGATAGGAACGTTTCCACAACCTGAGCCCGCGTTCAGTACGAATTCAAACTTGTTGCCGCTCGTGATGGTGCCGGTTACCGTCGCAGTCGAGCCGCTTACACTCACGCTCATCGCGGAACGCGCAGCGCCTCCATTTTCCCCGGTTTGGAGCGGGGTAGCAGGCAATTGGCTGCCACCTCCTCCCGACGAATGTGAACAACCCACAGTAAGCAGCACAGCACAAAGCGCGCCGCATACGGATATGCGCCCTCTCAAAAGCTTAATCTCCCTTTTACTCTAAGGTGGCGCGCGGTTAGCTTGGTACGGGCGTGAGGAAACGCGCACCGACTTTACTGTGGATGCGCTTCAGGCCCCGCTGCAACGTGCTCCTGTCGCTCGAGCGGTAGCATGCAGTATTCCATAGCATGCAAGCGAGCCCGACGTGAACACGCAAATCTTTGCACAAAGAGAAGCGCCGGCGTGTATAAATCGCCGGCGCATTGCATCTTCGTTAAATTCGTGTCAGGCAACGTTTTCCGCAAGACGACGTGCTCTCGTTGCGCCCCTGAGAGCGTCGACGACGTCATCGACGTCGCGTTCGGTCATCGTCGGATACAGCGGCAGCGAGAGGATTTGCTCCCATACGCGGTCCGTAACCGGAACGTCGGCCGGCAAATCTTTATAGGCGGTAAACTGATGCGTTGGAATATAGTGAACGCTCGTTCCGATATTCGCTGCGCGCAGTTCGTCGATCATCGCATCGCGCGTTATTCCCGCGGTTCGAGGATCGACGCGAACGACGAACATGCACCATGCATGGCGATCGGGTTCATCGACGAACTCGGTGAGGGGAGTAATGCCTCGCAGATCGGCAAGACGGTCGAGATACAGACGCGCGAGCGCTTCGCGGGCTTCTTGCAGCTCTTCGAGCCGTTCCATTTGCGCAACGGCGATTGCCGCACCGAGATCCGGCAAGTTGTATTTGTAGCCGAGTTCGACGACGTCGTAACGCCAACCACCACCGGCCGTGTAACGCTTCCACGCATCGCGGCTCATGCCGTGCAGCGAGAGACGCCGAATGCGCGCCGCGATCTCGGCATCGTTCGTGAGGTACAATCCGCCTTCGCCGCTCGTGATGTTTTTGGTCGGATAAAAGCTATAGGCTGCACCATCCGAATTAGCGCCGGCCCAGGCTCCGCCACTGAGCATCCCAACAGAATGCGCGGCGTCTTCCAACACGCGAATCCCGCGCGGACGCGCGAACTCGACGATCTCGTCGACGGGTGCAGGGCGTCCCGCATAGTGCATGGGCATGATGCAACGCGTGCGTTGCGTCGTAACGGCTTTGACCGTTTCGGCCGTTACGGTCAGCGTACGTTCATCGATATCTGCAAAGACAGGAATCGCGCCGATCTCGCGTGCGCACTGCGCTCCCGCAACGAACGTCAACGACGGCATGACGACCTCATCTCCCGGACCGACGCCGAGCGCGACCAATCCGAGATGCAGACCCGCCGTGCAACTGTTCAGCGCCACGGCATGCGCAATTCCTGAGGCCTTGACGAATCCGTCCTCGAGCGCTTTCACGCTCGGGCCCGTCGTCAACCAGCCGTTTGTAAGAGATTCGGTGACTCGTGCAATTTCGGCTGGTCCGATGTCCGGTCGGGAATAGGCAAGGAACTTGCTACGCACGTGGTTCTCCTTCGGTCACGCCGAGACGCCGCCTCATTGAGGACGGTCGATCTCAGCAAGGCCATCATGATAAATAGAAGCCAGAGATATTTGCGGTTGGTGAGGTCGAGGAAAAGAGCATCGAGACAGATCGCGAGCAGCGTGGCTTGAAACGCGACGCGCAGTTCGTCCATGAAGCCGCCGATGCGCGGAAGCCGCGCCATGTTGCGGTACTCCATGAATAACGCCAAAGCGACGAGCACAATCCCCACGATACCCAACTCAACGCTGGTTGCGATCACGAGATTGTGCGGTGCCCGGTGCCAGCCTACATACATCTGCAAGGGCGCCTGCAGCACGGCGCTGTCGTAGGCGGCGGGGAACGACGCGAAGCCCGCGCCAAACAGCCAGTGCTGCTTGAGCGCGATGATCGCGACCTTCCAGATGTCTTCGCGCCCCGCGCCGCCGCTCGAGATCGCGCTCGAGAAACGCTCCTGAACCTTCATGGCGAACGGAACGACCGCCCCCGCAGAAACCACGAGCAGTCCGAGCGCGAGGACACGATGCCGGCTGCGGATGACCATGAAGAACAGGACGACGACGAGCGAAAGCATTGCGGCGCGCGAACCGGTCAACACGATCGTGATCGCAAGCAGCGCGAGCCCGGCGATGTTGAAGATAAGCGGCATGGCCTTCTTCGTCGAAAGCGTCGTCGCAAACAGGATCGCGAACGGGAGCAAGAGCGCGGCCGCAAACTGGTTCGGGTCGACGGGATCGTGCGGATTGCCGCCCGGTAGCGTCAGGCGTCCCTTATCGTTGAAGCCGTGAATAAACGGCCCGATCGCGAACGCCGACGCAGCCATTCCGCCAACGACGATTGCGGTACACAGCGCCCGGATGTCTTCCTTTGTTGCGATCGTCAGCGTCAGCAAAGCGTAGAGCAAGAAGAGCTGCGCGAATGTCAGATACGCGAGCAGCCACGCCTTGCTGTCGAGAGCCCAAAATCCGCTGACCCCCATCCACACGCCGAGCGCCATCCACGCCAGCACTGCGGGCGAGGGCTTCGAGATCTCTCCGCGCCGCAGCATCATGAACAGGATCGCGCCAAACGCGAGGATGCCGATGAATTTGTTGATCGTTCCAACGTGACCGAAGTTGAGGATGTCATCGAACGGAACCATCGCCGCGTAGAGTCCGAAGGGAAACAGCAGCGGACGCTCGATCGCAAGATAAAATAACGGCAGCGCGAGAATGACGGCGAGACCGAGCGCAAATGTGATCGGCGTGCCGTGCGCGACCACGAATGCCAGCCCGATCATCGTCACCGCCGCGCCCGATGCTGCTAGTATCTTGGCGTTGCGCGGATTTTCGACGATGTCTCTCATGCGATCTCTCGCATCGGCGTCCGCGATTCGAGCAAAATCGTAACCATGCGCTCCGCCGTTCGGCCATCGGAGACATAAGGAAGGGGCGTTTCGGGACGCGCGCGGTGAGCCAGCGAAACGATCGCTTCGGGATCGGTTCCCGCGAGCACATTCCACCCCGACCGGACGGTCTCAAGCCATTCCGTCGAGCTTCGCACCGTCACGCATGGGACACCGAGGACGGCGGCTTCTTTTTGCAATCCGCCGGAATCAGTAATGACGACACGCGCGTTTTTAACCGCCGCAATCGTTTCGATGTAGGAGAGCGGATCGGTCACCACGATCGGATCGCCGTCGATACCGGCCCCCATCGCGTCCAGCATCGGGCGCACGCGCGGATGCGCCGCGAAGATAACCGGCATTCCAAGCTGCCGCAGTGCTCCGACGATACGCTCGAATGCAAGGACGTCATTCGCAGTCCCGGCACGATGAATCGTAACAAACGCATACGTTCCGCTACGTACGTGCCAGCGGCTCAAGATATTCGGCATCGCGGGAAGCCGCTCGCTGGTGGCGTGCGCGAGGTCGATCGTCACGTCACCGACGACGTGCACGCCGTTGCGGATGCCTTCCGCATATAAGTTCGCGGCCGCTACTTCCGTCGGAGCAAACAAGAATGTCGAGAGATGATCGGTGACGACGCGATTGACTTCTTCGGGCATGGAGCGATCGAACGAGCGGCAACCGGCCTCGACATGCGCAATCGGGATCGACATTTTCGCTGCTACGAGCGCGGCCGCCAGCGTTGTGTTCGTATCCCCGTAGACGATGACGCAGTCCGGCTGCTCCCGCAGTAAAACGGGCTCAATGCGGCACATCATTTCCCCGGTCTGCTCGCCTTGCGGCGCCGATCCGACGCCGAGCGTATAGGCGGGTTCCGGAATCTCGAGCTCGTCGAAAAACACGTCGGACATATTGCGATCGTAGTGCTGTCCGGTGTGAACGATCGAGTCTGCGATGCCCGCGCGTGCGAGAACCGGTGCCAAGACCGCGGCCTTGACGAATTGCGGCCGCGCGCCCACGACCGTGATCGTTCTCATGCAGCACTCAACGTTAAGGTCAGCTCACGCACGGCTTCGATGACGACATCTTGGTCCGACTCCGGCATGTCGGGGGAGACCGGGAGTGACAGCACTGCTTTCGCAGCCGCTTCCGCGAAGGGCATGTCGCCTTCTTTTCCACCGAGCATGGCATACGCGGGCTGCAAGTGCAGCGGCAAGGGATAGTACACGGCAGTTGCGATGCCGGCGTTACGCAAGCGTTCCTGAAGCGCGTCGCGCTCTGCCACGCCGATCGTGTACTGATGATAGACGTTGTAGCAGCCGTTCTCTTCGACCGGCTGTTGGATGTCTTCCGAGGCAGCGAAGCCTTCGTTATAGCGCGCGGCGATGACGCGCCGTGAGCTGGTCCATGCGTCAAGGTGACGAAGCTTGACCCGCAAGATCGCGGCCTGCATCTCGTCGAGACGGCTGTTGAGACCGATCTCCTCGTGATAGTACTTCTTCCGGCCGCCGTGCGCGCGTAGCGCGCGTATACGCTGTGCGAGATCGGTTCGATCCGTGACGATCGCGCCGCCGTCGCCGCACGCACCAAGGTTCTTGGACGGAAAGAAGCTGAAGGCAGAAATCGTCCCGAACGTCCCGGTCTTCTTGCCGCCGATCGCCGCCGCGACCGATTGCGCGCAATCCTCGATCACGTCGATGTTGTGGGCCTGCGCGATGCGCATGATCTCGTCTATCGGCGCCGGCGCTCCGTACAAATGCACCGGGATGATCGCGCGCGTACGCGGCGTGATCGCCGCTTCTACTGCCTTCGCGTCGATCTGCCACGTTTGCGGATCGATGTCGACAAAGACCGGCGTCGCGCCGACGATCGAGATCGCTTCCGCGGTTGCAATGAATGAAAACGTGGTCGTGACGACTTCGTCGCCGGGACTGACGTCGAGCGCACGCAATGCCAAGTGCAGTGCATCGGTTCCGGAGTTCAGGCCGATCGCATGCTCGACGCCGAGATAGGCTGCGAACTCGTCTTCGAAGGCACCAACGTTCGGGCCGAGGATGAACTGCCCGCTGTCGATGACGCCTTCAACCGCAGCCAAAAGGTCCTCGCGGATGGCGCGATGCTGCGAACGCAAGTCGAGGATTGGGATCTGGTTCATTTCGGCTGTAATCTTCCGTCGTTGTTGCGATAAAGTTTGGCGCACCCGGTGCAATGCGCACCGCCTTGCTCGAGTGCGAGACGCGCACCGCACATGCAGGCGTAACCGATGACACGAGCTGGATTTCCGACCACGATCGCGAACGGTGGAACGTCGTGCGTAACGACGGCGCCGGCGCCGACGAATCCGAATTCGCCGATCGTGTGGCCGCAAACAATCGTCGCGTTGGCACCGATCGTCGCGCCACGCTTGACGATCGTTTTGGCATAATGCTCCGACGTGTTGCGCGGAAAAGCTGAACGCGGTGTGATCACGTTCGTGAACACCATGCTCGGTCCGCAAAACACGTCGTCGTGCAGCTCGACGCCTTCGTAGATCGACACGTTGTTTTGAATCTTGACGTTCGAGCCGATCCGGACGCCTGGGGCAACGTAGACGTTCTGTCCCAGCGAGCAACGCTCGCCGATCCGGCAACCCTTGCCAAGATGGCTGAAGTGCCACACGCGGCTTCCGTCGCCGATCACGACGTCGTCGTCGACAACCGCCGTAGCGTGCACGAGCGGCGACGCAATTGCGGCTACCGCGCTCATACCGGTGTCCTTTCATAGGTCTCGTGGAGGATCTGCGGTTCCGACGATGCGCTCATCGAAAGCGCGCGCACGACTGCGAGCCCGGCCTCGCCGTTCGTAGGAACCGGCGTTCCGTGCGTGATTTGATCGATGAACGCTTGCAGCTCGGTGCGCAGCGGCTCATCCCGTTCGAAACGGTGGGTCGTTTCCTCGCCGCGCCAAAGCTCGGCGCGCGCAACTTCTTTGCGATCGACGCCACACGGGATGTACGCCAAGCGCGTCTCACCCGAGAGCTCGCGCAGTGCCAGCATTCCGCCCGAGCCGAACACGTCGAGCGACGCGCTTTTGAGAGGGTCGAGCCACGTCACTTCGATGTGCGCGCTACGTCCGCCGGAGAAACGAAAATCACCGTACGCAAAATCGGCAATGCCCGGCGTTGCGAAGCTATGCCGCGCAATCGAGGTACCGACCGGTTCCTCGCCCATGACGGCAAGCATCGTCGCAACGTCGTGCGGCGCAAAACTCCACCACACGTCCTCGACAAAGCGCAGACGCCCGAAGCTCGCGCGGCGCGCGCGCACGTGGTGCACGTCGCCGACCATGCCGGTTCGCACGGCTTCCAGCACGGCGCGCACGCCCTGCTGATAGAGCACGATGTGACCGACGAAAACGTGAACGCCCTTGCGCCGCGCCTCTGCAACGATCATTTGCGCGTCTAAGACGCTCAGCGCAAGGGGTTTCTCCACGAAGACGTGCTTGCCGGCCGCAATTGCCGCCAGCGCAAGCTGGGCGTGCGTTTGCGCCGGAGTCGCGACGACCACCGCATCGATCGGCATCCGGAGAAGCTCGTCGAAGCGGAGGGTCGCCGTTGCCTCAGGATGTTTATCCCACGTCTTCCCGAGTAGCGCCGAATCGGCGTCACAGATCGCGCCCAGCACCCCAAGCGACGCAGCGGTCGCGACGTGATTTGCGCCCCACTTGCCTGCGCCGGCGATGCCGAGCAACGGTTTGGTGCGGCTCATAGCAGGACGATCTTCTCCCGGTTGCTTTCGACGCGGCAGGTTGCATTGCGCGTATCGACGACCAACCGTGCGCGCGCGACAATCCGTTCCCAATCGAAGGCGGAGTGATCCGTAAGGATCGCGACGCAATCGGAAGATGCGAGCAGATCATCGGTAAGCGGTACGGAGCGGCGGACCTTTCCGTGATCGTCCGCGAAGCTCGCAATGTGCGGATCGTGATATTTCACGTTCGCGCCGTCGTTTTCGAGCAGCTCGACGACCTTGAGCGAGGGCGATTCACGCCAATCCGAGACGTCGCGCTTGTAGGCCATGCCCAAGACGAGAACTTGCGAGCCACGCAGCGACTTGCGTTCTTTGTTCAGCGATCTCGCGATACGATCGCGCACGAAGTACGGCATCGTTTGATTGACCTGCGCCGCGAGTTCGATGAAGCGTACGTAGTAATCGTACTGGCGTGCCTTCCACGACAAGTAATGCGGATCGAGCGGAATGCAATGGCCGCCCACACCCGGACCCGGCTCGAAACGCATGATGCCGAAGGGCTTGGTCGCTGCTGCATCGATCACCGACCAAATGTCGATCCCCATGCGGTCGCACAGCAACGCCATCTCGTTGACGAGCGCAATGTTGACGGCACGGAACGTGTTTTCGAAGACTTTCGTCATCTCGGCAACGCGCGGGCTCGATACCCGCAGTACTTCGGTAATCGTCTGCTCGTAGAACGTCGCCGCCATGTCGAGACACTCGGCCGTCACGGCTCCGACGACTTTGTTCGTGTTGTGCGTGTTGAAGCGCTTGTTTCCCGGATCGACGCGCTCGGGCGAGAAGCCCAAATAGAAGTCCTTGCCGACGATCAGCTCGCTGCGCTGCAGTATCGGGAGTACGACCTCTTCCGTCGTCCCCGGATAGGTCGTGCTCTCTAGAATGATCAGCTGACCCGGACGCAGCTGCGAGGCGATGTCGTGCACGACGTTCGTGATGTACGAGATATCGGGTTCTTTGTTCGGCGTCAGCGGCGTCGGGACGCAGATGACGATGACGTCGCAGCTTCCGAGCCGCGACATATCCGTCGTAGCCGTGAATTTGCCGGAGGCAACGACGCGAGCTAGATCCTCGTCGTTGACGTCGCGAATGTAATTGAGGCCTTGATTGGCTTGCGCGACGCGGATCGCGCTGCGATCGAATGCGAGAACCTGGAAGCGCGCCTTCGCCTGTTCGACGGCGAGCGGCAACCCGACGTAACCGATGCCGACGACGCCGACCAGCGCCTCGTGCGTTTTGATCAGATGCCGAAGCCGCTGCGGCGGAGTGGATTGGACCTGCTGGGCATGCGTGGCCTGGGAGAGGAGATTCATTATGGCGTTTGAGTCCGTTTAAGAAGCGCGAGCAATGGCGGGAGCGAGCGGCGAGGATGCGGCTCGAGCAGCCGCCTCGACCTCGTGGATGACCGGAACGCTTTCCGGTCTTGGCACCAGATGTGTGCCGGGTGTGAAGCTCGGTACGAGCGTTTGCAGCAGTGACACGGTGGCTTTCACGTCGGAGATGCGCACCGCGCGTTGCAATTCAGCGATCGAAGCTGCGACGACATCGTACTCGACGCGTTCTTGCTCTGCGATGTAGAGGCGCTCGTGACTGGTACGCGTCATGCCCTCCCCCGCGGTCAGCAACTCTTCATAAAGCCGCTCGCCGGGGCGCATGCCGGTCTCAACGATGTCGATGTCGCGATTCGGAACGAGCCCGTGATACTCGATGACACGGCGCGCTACGTCGATGATCTTCATCGGCTTGCCCATGTCGAGTACGAACACTTGACCGTCGTAGCCCATGACCATGGCCTCGAGGACGAGCGAGACCGCCTCGGGGATCGTCATGAAAAAGCGTTCCATGTCGCGATGGGTGATCGTGATGGGACCGCCTTTTTGCACTTGACGGATGAAAAGCGGAAGCACGCTGCCGCGGCTTCCGAGCACGTTACCGAACCGGACCGACACAAATTCGGTGGGCGTACGATGCGCGAACGACTGGCAGATTAGTTCGCACGCGCGTTTCGTCGCGCCCATCACGCTTGTAGGATTGACCGCCTTATCGGTGGACAGGAGAACGACGCGTCCCGTGCCCGCGGCTGCGGCAGCGAGAGCGACGTTGTGCGTCCCGAAAATATTGTTGCGAACGGCTTCGCAGACGTTCTCTTCCAGGATTGGGACGTGTTTGTGCGCAGCCGCGTGCAGAACGATGTCGGGTTGCCCGTTCGCAAAGACGTTGCGCACTGCTTGAATGTCGCCGACGTCGGCCAGGACAATGCGCGTCCGCGCAAAGCCGCGCTCGGCCAGCTCTTGCTGGATCGCGAACAAACTGTTCTCGCCGTGTCCCATCAAGAGCAGTTGCTTGGGTTCGAGCGACGATACTTGACGGCAGATCTCGCTGCCAATCGAACCGCCGGCCCCCGTCACGAGCACGACGTTGTCGCGTACGTACGGTTCGACGTGTTCGAGCACGATACGCGCTGGTGGACGGTCCAGCAGCACTTCCCACGGAAAATCCGGGAGCGCAGCACGCGGGATCGTCACGACGGGTTTGGCAGCAGGTTCGACGACGACCGCCCTCTTCATACGGCGCGGCGGCGCGATCAAGAAGCTCAGCACACCGGCAATGAGAATGATGACGATGCCGGCGATCAGCGTTTCCATTACTAAGGCACCCACCGCTCGACGCGCGACAGCGTCAACTCGGGCAACGCGTTTTCATCCCAACGCTTGACGACGGTTGCAGGGACGCCGACTGCGAGTGAGTACGGCGGGATGTCGTCGATCACGACGGCTCCTGCACCGATCATGCTGTGATGACCGATGCGCACACCCGGAATGATGCTCGTCCCCGAGCAGATGATAACGTGATCTTCGATGATGACCGGCTCGAACTTGAAATTGAGCGGCAGCATCGGATCGGTGACCTCGGGATTGATGCGCACGGCCTCGTGCGCGGTGATGTTGACATGCGAGCCGATGTGCACGTTGTCGCCCATCTCGATTCCACCGGCGCCCCACAGTACGCAGTAGGGTCCGATCTCGCAGTTGTCGCCGAGACGAATGTAACCGCTGCCGCCGCTCCACGCCGAGCCGCCGCACGAGAGGTAGGCTCGCGTGTCGAGGAAGCACTTCCGGCCGGCTTTGAAGCGATCGGGTGCGCGTACGATGACGCCCTCGCCGAAGATCACGTGGGGAAATTGCGATTGCGCCTTCTCACGCGCGATCGCGTACCCGGCTTCGCGCTGCACGGCGCGCAGCACGGTCATGAGCGTTTTGGGATTGAATTTCATGGCGTAAGAAGCGCAGGCCCCGCCTTTGCGAGGTAATCCATGTAGTCGGCTTGTGCCGAACGAGATGGAGCGATCCGATTGAGAACGAGGCCGAGCAGATTCACGCCGCGCATGCGCGAGATCTCGCGAATCACTCGCTTGAGCGCGTGCGAATTCGTTTGATTTTGCGACACGACGATGACGGTGCCGTCAACGCGCGCCCCAAGAATGCCGGCGTCGTACATCGCAGCCATGGGCGGCGTGTCGAACACGACCAGCGAGTACTCGGCGGCTGCTTCTGCCAGCAGCTCTTCGAAGGGCTTTGCCTGCAAGAGAGCCGCGGGATTCGGCGACGTCGTCCCCGATGGTAGGAAATCGAGTCCGGCGTGCCGCGTTGCGCGAATCGCGTCTTTGAGAGTTGCCCGGCCGACAAGCACGTCGGTGATGCCCGGGCGTGGATCGTCGACGCCAAGCGCGGTGTGGAGCGTCGCACGGCGCAGATCGCAATCGACCAGAAGTACGCGCGGCTGGAATTCGGCCATCGCAATCGCGGTGTTGAGCGCGACGATTGACTTGCCGTCGTTCGCGGATGGGCTCGTGATCGCAATCGAGCGGAGCGGCTTGCCCGTGGAGTAGCGCAGGTTGGCGACGAGGCGGACGAATGATTCGATCCACATCGCACGCAGCCAACCAATGCTTTCGCCGTCGGGGGCGCCTTGAGCGTCTTCGTTGGCGGGCGGAAGCACTTTGTGCGAACCGGCGGGCAGCTTTTCCGCGTGGCGGTCTTCGAGCTTCGGGACCGTCGTGAGCACGGGAAGTTTGTAGGCCTCTTCGAGCTCGCGTTCGTCGCCTTTGAGTGAGGCGTCGAAGACTTCGACCAGCGCGACGCCGGCGAAGGCCAGCATGATGCCGAGGATCAGCGAGACGATGACGTTGAGCTTGAGATTCGGGATGACGGTGTAGAGGGTCGACTGTGCCGGCGAGATGAGGGCGACGTCGCTGATTGCAGCATCTTTCTCAACCGAAGCTTCGTTGTATTTGCCTTCGAGCGCATTGTAGATGTCTTCCGTCGACTTCGCTTTGCGCGCGAGCTCCGTGTACTGCAGCTGCTCCGTTGGGATCGTACGAATCTGCTGTTCCATCGTGTTGCGTTGACGTTGCAGACCGGAAGCCAGCGCCTGCTGTGCAGCAATCTGACCCTGCAGCGTGCCTTCTTCCGTGCGGAACTGCTGATAGATCGGATTTGGCACGACCGAATTCGACGAGTTGACCGTCTGGGGCAGCGCATTGATGCGAGATTCGAGCTGCGCCTTTTGTTCGCGGAGCGCAATCACGGTCGGGTGTTGTTCCGTATACTCCGATTCGGCGGTCTTCAGCTGAACGTCGACCTGCGCCAACTGCGTGCGCAGTTGATCGACGACGGGATTCGTTCCGACGTTCTTGCTGCCGATCAACGTTGTAGGCGTCTTGGCGAGCACGGATTCCACACTCTTGAGCTGGGCTTGGTCCTGTCCGGCATCGGTCTGCGACTGGCTTAGCTTGGAATCAAGCGCAGCGAGCGCTTGAATCGTCGTTTGCGTCTGATTCGTGATGTCGGCGATGCTGTGCTCGGATTGAAATGCGGCGAGCGCCGTGGCTGCCTGTTCCATGTCGCTGCGTGCGCGCGGGAGCTGTTGCCCGATGTAATTCATCGCGCTGATCGCTTCGCGTGCCACGATGTCGCGTTCGCGATCGACGAAGACGCTCGCCGTGGTGTTGGCGATGTTCGCAGCCGTCACCGGGTCCGACCAAGTCGCCTCGAGCGAGATGATCGACGTGTTGATGACCGGCGTTGCCTTGATGTGCTTGAGCAGATCGGGCGGCGAAACGTTGAGATGAAGCTGATCGACCACGCCCTGCGCGACCGGTTCTTCCTGCAGCAGCTCGACGTACGATTCCGCCGTCTGCGTTCCGAAGCCGGTTAGCAACTCGTTGAGGACCGGCAACGTCGACGAAGGCTGCGTGCTCGTCGGGCCGCCCGGACCGGTCATGAGTTTCGCCGTCGTCGTGTACGAACGCGGAATGACCAGCGTGCACCACGTGACCAGCAGCGGAAAGGCGATCAGGATCGCCAGAAAAACTTTGCGACGGCGAACGAGCGTGCGCCACAGATCGCGAATCGACGTGCGATTGCCTGCTGCAACGTCCTCGATCGTGTCGATGACGGATCCGGTTAGTTGAGGACGATAGTCAGGGCTGAGAAATGTTTGATCCACGTTAAGCGCTCCAGAAACAGCGCCAGTATAGTTTGGCGCACGCAGCGTTCGTTAGGGCCAAGCAAACTGTCGGCATGGGTACTTGTGGCAGCCGTCAGTGTGCCGAAGGCTTACGCCAAGCCCGATTTGATCGCGTAAACAGCAGCCTGCGTTCGCGCTGAAACGTTTAGTTTGGAAAAGATGCGGCTGATGTGGTTCTTGACGGTGCGTTCCGAGAGAAACAGCTCGGAGCTGATCTCTTTGTTCGACAGTCCGCGCGCAATGTAGCGGATGATCTGCGTCTCGCGGATCGAGAGCTCGTTGATGTCGGCGCGACCATTCATCGTCGAGCGGCGTCGTAGCACTCCTCCGGCGATGCGTGGATCGACATAGGACGATCCTGATGAGACGGCTTTTACAGCCTGTTTGAGCTCGCTCGGAGATATGTCGGTCACAAGATACCCATCAGCGCCGGCATTCAGACAACGCTGCATTGCCTCGGCATTGAGGTGACTCGAGAGAATGCAAACGCGCAGCTGGGGAAGAGTTTCGCGGCAACGCGCGATCGTCTCGGCGAGATCGTAAGCGTGCGCTTCCATGTCAACCAGTAAGAGATTGGGTCGCAAGTTCGATAAGGGGGCGAGCGTTATATTGCGATAGTCGCCCAAGATCTCGATCTCGTCGTCGGTCGAAAGCAAGTGGCAAATGGCTTTGGCAAAGAGTGCCTGCGATTCAATGACGACGACGCGTTGCGGGCGGGTGTCGATCTGTAGCATGAGATTCCTCAGAGTTGCGGGTCGGAAGCAGAGGCGGGGAACCGATGGTCGGTTGTTCGCAAGGATAACATTTGCAACACATCACTTGCGATGGGAATTTAGCGAACGCACATGCAGTTATAAGGCCCAATTTGAAGGCACGTTTTAACATCTACTGACGGGCTAGAGCAGTCTCTGGTCCTAGTGCGCGCAGTCTTCCGGGACTGGCGAAAAGCCTAGTTGGCGCGGGTGGAAAGCCGCATCCAAAACAATCCAAGCGGCCGTATCATAAGAAAACATTATGTTTTTGCGCAGTAATGCGCCGCAAACGAACGGCACGCATGCGATCCTGGAACGCGAACAGCTAACACTTTCGAACGTTCAGATCGATTCATGGCTGTTGCAGGCGGATGAAAGCGCCTTCGATGTGCCGCTGCGCAGCATAATCGCCAAATATCAATGGCGGCGTCCCGAATCGATCGAGATTACTCGTAGCTCGTACGGGCGAACGTATTTACGCGAAGACGTACTCGGAAGGCCGCTTTACCTGGGCATCGCTTGCTCGATGGCGCTCGGCGTCGTAATCATCTCGCGCGAGGCGCGTATCGGCATCGAGCTCGTTTCACCGCTGGATGCGGACCGGCTCATGCCTGCAATAGAAGATTCGATTTGCGTGCAAGAGCGCGATTTGATTACAGGCCTAAGCCCTGCTGCGCGACGCCGCGCGCTGCTCGCGATCTGGTCGCGCAAGCGCGCACTCCAAGCCGCGAACTCCGTCGTCGAACAGTCGCCACTTCAAACGATTGCGGTGGGTCTCGGCGAGCTTGCGCTCGAGCTGCCGGCATCATTCGGATGGCTGGATCGCTGGCGGGTACACGGATTCACGCTGCGCGGCGGCGAGCTTGGATCCATTGCGGTTTACAACCACGACCAGCTTCTGGTCATCGGGGCCGGCGAGCGCCGGACGGGCGTGAAAAAGGGAACCTTCGCAGGCTACGAGCGCCGCCACTGACTATCTGCGCGTAAAGCGCTTTTCGCGATCGGCGCGAATGCGATCGATCCGCGACTCCATATCTCTGATCGTCGAGCGTGAGCCGGTAATCATCGATGCGTGCCTCTGCAGCCGAACGACGAGCACAACGATGACGATCGCAAACGCAAGGAGTGCGCAGATGATGCGCGCCGGCGTCGGCCAGAACGGCAAGATAGCGAGTGCTGCAAACAAAATCGCCACAACAGCATAACGGTCATACCATCTAGGCATAGGGCGTTATGATTTCGTCAGGACGAGGCGATGAAAGGCGAAGTTTGCTTTGGCAAATGAGCCTTTCAGCAACGAAGTCATGGCGAAATCAGAGCGCCCTATTCTTCGTCTAAGTGAAGGTGGCAGCCATCTTCGGCTTCGTTCAACACTTCACGCGCTTCGGCGAGCGCCGCCTGCGACAAATCTCCCGACGGTTCTATCGAACCTTCTTCAGCAAGAAAATCGAGTTCGTCCCAATCTTCCCATGCTTCGAGCGGTTCGCCGGCTTCTTCACCTGGAAATCGAACGCAAAATCCCTGATCGATATGCAGTCCGACGACCTGGACGCGAGTGCCGCGGGGAAAGTACGGTCCCTCTTTCCAGAGCGTGCCGTACGTCGTGTCGTAGAGTTCTCCGATACGTAGTCTATCGATTGGCCCTTTGCTCCTCGCAAGACGTTCGGGTGGTTTTCGCGTAGTCCGGGCTCATATCATGCCGGACTGGAAGATCCTCAAATCCGAGGTTGTTATCGACACGCCGCACCTGCGTTTGCGCCGTGATTCGATCGAACTTCCCGCAGGAACCATCGTCGAGGGCTACCACATACGTGAGACACGCGGCTTCGTCGTAGTGTTCCCAATTACGCCCGAACAGAACGTCGTGCTCGTTCGGCAATACAAGCACGGCATCGGCGAAATCGTCCTTGAGCTACCCGCCGGCGCGATCGATCAAGGGGAATCTGCCGAGGATGCCGCGCTACGCGAACTCGGTGAAGAAACCGGTTATACGACGCCGCGCGAACTGGAACGCGTTCAAACGTTCATCGTCGATCCGACGAACTCAAACGGGCGTTTTACGCTCTTTATCGCGCACGACGTCTCGCTCACGCAGAAACGTCATCTGGATCCGACTGAAGACATCGCGGTCGAGCTCGTCCCCATCGACAAGCTGATCGATCTCGTTCACAGCGGCGAGATCAACGTTTGCAATCACGTCGGCGCGATCTACACGATTCTCGACCGGCTCGGCCGGCTCTGAAACCTCTGGGCGGCCCCCGGCGTAGAAGCTAATGGAGGTCTAGGCAGTTGAGTCTTTTCATTCGCCTGACGGTCATCGTCGCGCTCGCGGTGGTAGCGCTGGTCGTACTGGCGTTCGTCCTCAAGGCGCTCGTGGTCGGCGCGCTCGTTGCCGCCCTGATCGTGGCCGGCATCTTCGTCACCGGGTTTTTCCGGCGGCTATCCTCGCGACCCGGTCCACTGGTCCGGCGCTAAACCAAACCGGCCTAAACCAAGCCCGCCTTCATTGCATGAATCGCGGCCTGCGTGCGGGCCGTGATTCCGAGCTTTGCAAAAATCCGGCTGATATGATTTTTGATTGTCTTCTCGGAGACGGACAGCTGCGAGGCGATCTCTTTATTTGAAAGACCCCGGGCGATCAGCCGGATAATCTCGGTCTCCCGCTCGGAGAGATCGCTGAGCGCCGAACGCGTCGGCATCAGTGTCTGGCGGCGTAAGACGTTTCCGGCGATGCGCGGATCAACGTAGGTCGAGCCTCCGGCCACGGCCTTGACCGCACGAACCAGCTCCCCCGGCGTAATATCTTTGAGCACGTAGGCTTCGGCGCCCGCGGATAGGCAGCGCTGCAGCAGCTCGGCGTGACCGTTCAACGACAGAACGACGACGCGCGCGTTCGGCACCGTTTGCCGGCAATACCGCATCGTATCCGAGAAGTCCATCGGATGTCCGTCCAGATCGATGACGATAATGTCCGGGGCGTGCCCGTCGGTGGGAATGTCTTTGATCGTCTGGGCATCGCCGATGACTTCGAGGCCGGGATCGCTCGCGAAGACTTGGCAGAGAGCCTTCGCGAAAAGAACCTGACCTTCGACGACTGCGACCCGGACCGTGGGACGTATCGGAATTGGAGATATCGACATTGGGCCGGGAGAGAGTCCTTTTGGGAAGCTGATACGGGACGTTCATACCCCCGAACGCCCCGCTAAACGCCTTTCACCGAAAAGAATTCAATGAGAATCGCGACGCTTGCTCGCTAGATGTGCGTCCCGATTCCGATCAGATTTTCGATCAAATAGATCGGATTGAAGGCATTCCCTTGACGCGCTTGCGGCACGTAAACCACGTCGTCTTTCTCCAGGACCGGATCCGAATGCGTGCGATCGCCGCCGTGTAGGGCGTCGTACATGTTGATCTGATCCTTCTCGACTTTTCCGTTGAGGTCACGGCTTACAGTGACGTGATTGAGATCGGCTTTCGCATTGGCGCTGGTGCCGGCTTGCGCAATCGCGACGGAAAGACGATCGCCCTGGTGGACCGTGTAGTAGCCGGGATGATCGACGGCGCCCACGACCTCAATTTGAATGGGCAGGGGGCCCTCGACGTAAACGACGGCGTTGTTGCTGAGCGGAACGTTGAGCTTGCTCTTCCCGCCGACCAAGAGGTCTTGCAGCGAGACTTCCGTGGCGGTGCCGTTGTCTTGCGTCACGCGCGCTTTGGGGTAGTCGCCATTCGTCGTTCCCAGGCCGCCGGCCGCGGCAACCGCATCGCTCAGATGCGCGCCGCTGCGAACCACGTATTTGCCGGGCGTCTTCACGTTGCCGAGCACGAGGACGTTATTCTGTCCCTCTTGCGAGAGAGCCACCGTCACGATCGGATGACGCACGAATTTCAAAAGCGCCGTCTTGATCTCGTCGGCAGCCTGCGGGGGCGTTTTGCCGCCGACGTTGATTCGTCCGACAAGCGGATACTGAATGTTACCGTCGTCTTGAACGGTTACGATTTGAGTGAGCGTCGGCTCACCGAATACTTGTACGTTGAGCTGGTCGCCGGCGTTGATATGTGAGTCGCTCGCAGCCTGCGATTGCATTTGCGGCTGCGTCTGCGCAGCGGCGTGCAATGGAACGGCCATACACAAGAGCAGGGAAGCGGCGAACGTCAGGGCTGCGGTTCTCATGGCGCGATTTTACGCTTCCGGCTTCGGTCGCGCGCGGTACACTTAAGCGTGCAAGCGCGGTACTTTCGCCTGTTTCGATTGGGACTGACAGTCTTTTGAGGTTCTTTTTGCTTGCGTAGCGGGCAAAAGGCAGTGGAACGTGGTGAATCAGCAGACGGATCTTCTCGTCCATCTTGGCGCCGCTCAAGGCTGGATCGTTCGCAGCCGCTCACCGCGAACCGGCGGGAGCCGCGCCTATTTCACGCCGCTGCGCGGCTGGTCGAGAACATTCCCCGAGGTTACCGGCTCGCTGATTTCAACCGTTTTGCAAGCAGGCGATGAAGAGCTTGCACGCTCGTTCGGCGAGTTCTTGCTCGAGATTCAGCACGCCGACGGAGCTTGGACCGCCGGCATGTGGCCGACGCGCAACCATGCAGCCCGCAATGCAATGAGCACGGCGCAGATTCTCCAAGGTCTCTGCGCGCTCTACCGGCATTCGCGCGAAGCAATCTGGCTTGATGCCGCAGAGCGAGCGGCGGGCTGGCTCGCGAGCGCTTCCGAATCGCTGAACGCGACGTATCACACGCAAGTCGCCTGGTCGCTGCTCGATGCCTGGTCGATTACGAGCGAAGAACGGCAACGCACGGCCGCGATTGCGATTCTCGAACGCGCGCGAGCGCGCAGAACGCTGATCGGCGCATTTGCCGGCTGGGGATTCGGCGGCTCGGACTCCGCGTTCACGCACACGATCGGATACACGCTGCGCGGTTTTCTCGAAAGTGCGCGCATACTTGACGCTTGGCCGCGTTATGGCGCGCCGCTGATCAACGCGCTGCGCCGGCTCGCGGATGACGCAATCGCCTCGGACGGGCGTTTGGCCGGCGCATACGACACCGATTGGCGGAGCGACAAACGCTACTCGTGCTTATCCGGAAGCGCGCAGATCGCGCTTTGCCTCGTGAGCGCAGAGTCGATGAAGCCGCACCACCGCTATCCGCATGCGGCCGGCGTTCTCATCGAAGATATCTGCCGGCACCAAAAGATCGATCATCCGATCCTCGGCGTTCGCGGCGCTGTTTCGGGATCGCATCCGATCTGGGGACGCTACCTACGAGGACGCTATCCGAGCTGGTCGGCGAAATACTTGTGCGACGCGATCGCCGCTTTGCGCACGAGTCCGGCCGCCGCTTTGACGATGACATAGGCGTCCAGAACCAAACCCCAATTCTCAACGTAGAACAGATCGTACGCGAGTTCGCGCTCGTCGCTCGAGTTTGCGCCGTGAACTTGCGCCCAACCGGTGAGACCGGGACGCACAAGCTCACGCTCGACGTAACGCGGGTTGAAGGCACGCGCCGATTCGGCGACATCCGGATCGTGCTTACGCGGACCAACGAGCGCCAATTCGCCGCGGAACACTTGCAGTGCGATGCGCGGTGCAAACGGCAGCGTGAACGCCGCGCCGCACACATCGGCGGTGCGTTTGACAAGGCGCGCCGCGGACGTAGAAATCCGAACGGGACGCGGCAAGATCAGGGCTTGATGACCGAGCATCTCCGTACGCAGTTGGTAACCGTAAGCGCGAATGCGTGGCATCGCAAATGCGATCTGCAGACCCCATTTGCGGGCGGCTGCAAGCAATGACGGCACATGGCGCGGGTCGGGAACGTCCGCGAAGATCAGCGTGTCGCACTCCCAACGCAGGAGCTTCACGAACCACCACAGCTCTTCGAAGGCTACCGTCGTGGCGAGATCCAGATCGAGGTCGTCGATCGGAATCGAAAGGATGTGCGTATTCGGAACGAGCGCAAGCTCTTCGCACGCAGCCCGCAATCGTGCCGCGTTTCCGACCAGTGCGACCCGACGTTCGCGTGCGAGGAGCTCGACTTCTCGTGCCCGGTGTGCGATTGCGCGCATGGTCGTCACCGTTGCGATCGAGAGTCCAAGGGAGGTTAGGAGAACCAACCGCGATGACGACAAGGAAGGCACGAGCGTGAACAAGATGAGCTGCGGGGCGATTCCAAGCGACAATGCCGCAATCGTTGCGTAGATCTCATCTTGGATCGTCATGGCGAACGACCGTTCGTATAACCCCAGCAGGTTGAACAGCCACAGCCACAACGCAACATAGACGATGACGGAGAGCGCGACACGCGACGCATCGAGCGTCTCGTGTGCGACGGCTTGCGCGATACGCGCACCGAGAAACGCGGAGAGTACGAAACCGAGAATGTCGGCCGAGAGCAGCGTAATGATCCATGGACGCGAGAGGCGTCCAAGCTGCGGACTCGAGATTAGTTGCGGAGCTGCCGTGGCCACGCTGCCAGCGTAAGCGGCTCGCCGCCGGAGACGCGAGAGCCAAATGGCTCAACGCCCTCGGTCCCGCAACTGGAAGTCGCAGTGCCGGATTGGCCGGGCGCACGTTCGATCCCGAGCAAGCGTGCATGTTGTGGTGGTTCGGCCGAACCACAGTATGGCTGAGGATTCTCTCGGTCCCTCGACTACGCTTGCGCTTTGCGCAAGCTACGCTCGGGATGACAAGAACGGCGGGGCTACGCTAGAGATGACAAAAATGGCCGCGTTACGCTCGGGATTGCAAACTCTTTGGCTCGAACTGCGCGAGAAATGCATCGCGCTGCGCGCCGGAGACACTCGCGCGCTCGAGGCGGCGCACAAACACCTCGCGATTGGGGGTGACGCAAAGCGCCGAACCGCCCAGCACGTCGACCGAACCGAGCTCGGCCGGAACGAGCACCGTCGTCCAACGCTCGAGCTGCGTCATCGACTCACCGGTGACGAGCGTCATGGAATTGTCCAGCGTCATCACGATGATCGGCTCGCCGTCAGGCCGCAGCGTTGCCTTTGCACCCGAAACGCTAATACGCTCAACGACGAAACGCGGATCTGCGATGAATGCTTCCGCGCGAATACCGTCGACGTCATATTTCAGATGCGTGGTCTGCGCCGTAGTTCCCGCGCCGTAGTTCAAAACGTCGCCGGCTTTTTCAACGTGCAGCTGGCGCGGCTTCCCATCCGGACCGACACGATTCCAATCGAAGATCCGGTAGGTTAAATCGCTGGCCTGCTGCGTCTCGAAGAGCTGAATGCCTTCGCCGATTGCGTGCAACGTTCCGGACGGAAGATAAAATGCGTCGTTCGGTTTGACCGGAACGCGGCGCAAGATATCGCCGAGCGTTCCATCTTTGACGCGGCGTTCGTATTCTTCGCGCGTTGTTGCCTTGGTCCAACCAAGGACGAGCTCTGCGCCCGGCTGCGCTTCGAGGATCACCCAACATTCGGTCTTACCGAACGGCTCGTGCTCGACTCGTTGCGCGTAGGCATCGTCGGGATGGACCTGCACCGACAGGTTCTTGCGCGCATCGATGATTTTCGTGAGAACCGGGAAGATGCGTCCGGTCTCGAGCGTCCCCATGAGGCGTTTGCCGAGCAACGCGCGCAATTCCGCGATCGACTTTCCAGCGTAAGGTCCGCTCCGGATCGTGTTCTCGTCCCAGCACTCCCACGATTCGCCGAGGGTCGCGTTCGGATCGCCCTTCTTTCCGTAGGCTTTGACGAGGGCATCGCCACCCCAGATAGCGGTGGTCTCCTTCGGCTCGATTACGAGCGGCTGCAGCGTCTGGCCGTTCATGATGCGGCCCACTTTCGACGGCCCCAGGCGCTGGCCTGGAGGGACGCGGTCGAGGCGTCGAACCACCAGCAAACCGATGATGCCGCTGGGGGGAATATAGCGTGCTCGAGCGCCGGCTGTTCGCGTCTTATTTGGGCGCCTTTGCAGTCGTTATCATAATCTTTGCCGCGGCGGTTCGCTTCTCGTTCGAATCGATCGTGCAGCAGCAAGCGACAAACCGGCTTTCGACGCTGGCGCGTGCCGGCGAAGCTGCGACCGACTTCGTACCGGGCGGCTTCGTCGTCAACGAACACTCGCTGGGCGGTTTCGACGTCGATCCCAAAATCGAAGGGCTCGAATGGTTTGATTCGCAGAAGCGGCTCGTGACGCGCCGCGGACATGGGCCGCCCTCATATGTTCCGCCGCAGCTCGGCCGGTTCGCGTTGACCGGCGCGGGCGGCAAGCGCTTGGAAACCTACACGATCTACCTGCAGAACCAGGAACATCAAGACGTGGGGTACGTGCGTGCTGCGCTGACGAGCGACGCGTTTGCGCAAGGTGTCGGCGCGCTCGATCTCGGCATCATGTTCGGCTCGCTGCTCGCGATTCTCGCTGCGAGCGTCGGCGGATCGATGCTGGCACGCGCATCGCTCGAGCGCACCGAAGCCAGCTACGAGCGTCTGCGTGAATTTACGGCCGACGCGTCGCACGAGCTGCGCAGCCCGCTTACCGCACTTTCAACCACCGCCGCGGTCGCGCTACACGAAGCGCCCGACATGTCGGAACAAACGAAGAACCGTCTGACGTCGATCGCCGCGACTGCCAAGGACATGAACCGGCTGGTCGACGATTTGCTGATTCTGGCGCGCGCAGGCCGTTCGCTCGAGCGCGAGATGTTCACCGTGCACGTCGATGCGATCGTCCGGGAAATCTGCGAACGCTACAAAGATTCGGCCGCCGCAAAGTCGATCAAGCTCGCGATTCATCCGGGCGCCGGCGGCCAAGTGATCGGCAATCCAGAACAGGTTTCGCGCATCATTGCGAATCTCGTCGAGAACGCGATCCGTTACACGCCCGAACATGGTTCGGTCATCATTTCCTGTAGCGGCGATCCGGTCAACGTTCAGGTCTCGGTTGAAGACAGCGGAATCGGCATCGCGGCCGAACATCTGGATCGCATCTTCGATCGCTTCTGGCGCGCCGCACCTTCACGCGTCAACGACGGAGGAAGCGGACTGGGGCTTGCGATTGCACGCGCGCTCGCCGAACGTCACGGCGGACGCATCCTCGTAACGAGCCGCCTTGCAGCCGGCAGCACCTTTACGATTACGCTACCGCGCCGCCCACCGTCACTAACTTAGGCTCCGAGATCGCTTAAGCGATACCCCAGACCGTAGACGGTCTCGATCGGATCGGTGCATCCTGCGGCGCGGAGCTTGCGGCGCAGGTTTGCGATGTGCGTTTTGATCGAACCCGTTCCGCTGCCGACGTCGAATGTGACGACGCGGTCGAGCAGCATCGAGCTGGTGAATATCTGGTCTGAATTGCGCATCAGTGTCTCGAGGATCGCGTGTTCCGTGCGCGTGAGCGGCACGTGCTTTCCCTCAAACGTTACTCGTGCGCTCTTCGGATCGAGCGAGAGCGGTCCGCGCTCCAAGACCATCGGGCGCGATTCGCGCGTACGCCGTGACACCGCGCGCACGCGCGCGCTCAGCTCCGCGAGATCGAACGGCTTGACGACGTAGTCGTCGGCCCCGGCATCGAGAGTCGCAACCTTGTCTTCAATTGCATCGCGCGCCGTAATGATGAGAATCATGGCTTGATCGCCGGCATCGCGCAGTTTGCGACAGATCGTGAGTCCGTCGATTCCCGGCAACATGATGTCGAGAAGCATGAGATCGTAAGAGCCGGCGAGCGCGTAGTTGAGACCGTCGCGTCCGTCGCTCGTTACGTCGACCACGTGCTGTTGCAATCGCAAATCATCCGCAACCGGACTCGCGATGCGTTGATCGTCTTCAACGATAAGAATTCGCATTATTTCACCCGGGCGCTTGGCGAAATGACGGCGATTTTCCTCATATATTCCTTGACGATTTCTGGACTCCGGACGTGTAGCCTCGTGCTTCGCTATGTTGAGGGAAGCTCATGTTACGTTCGGCGGCACAGAGCTCCCGCACAAATCGCTCAATGCATTCGGCCCAACCACGATCGTCGCGCCGCACCCGGACGACGAAACTTTAGCGTGCGGCGGGCTCATTGCGCTGCTCCACCGTAACAAGCAGCCGGTTTCGATCGTCGTCGTAAGTGACGGCGGCAACTCGCATCCGAACTCGAAAGAGTTTACGCGCGAAGCGTTTATCAGCATGCGCAAGATCGAGGTCATGACCGCGGTGCAAGAGCTGGGTGTGACGCCGGCAGACGTGCAGTTTCTCGATTACCCCGACGGTAAAGTTGCGAGCGACCCGGTCAGTGCGTTTCCGGCAATCGTAAAACACGTTAGCTCGGTGCTCGAGACACTCAACCCGAGCACGCTCATCATTCCTTTTCGCGGCGACTCGAACGCGGACCACACCGCAACCTGGCACATCGTTCGTTCTGCGGTGCGACAGATGAAGCGCGCGCCTCGCATCCTCGAATATCCCGTTTGGATCGGGCCGCTTACAGAAGCAATCTGCGACGAACTTGCGCCGACGGTTTGGAAACTCGATATCGCCTCGGTGCTGGGGCGCAAGCAGCGCGCGGTTCTCGCGCATCGCTCGCAGCTGGGTGAGATGCAAAGCGAGAACGGCAATTTTACGCTGCCGCCGGATTTGCTATCGGTCTTCGTACGCGGGTACGAAGGCTTTTTCGAATTCCGGGATTAGACCGCCCTTAAGGCGCGTTAAAGGCGCCCTTAGAATGCGCGCCCGAAGCGTTGTCTTTTTCGCCGCAAAGCGCAAACTCGGGATATGAAGACATTCTTCGGTAAGGTTTTGCTTGCCAGCCTCACATCAAGCATGCTGGTCGCGTCGATGTTGCCGCTCGCGGTGCAAGCCGGCGAGGTTTATAATCGCGAGCACAACCAGCAAGCCCGTATCAACCAGGGCGTGCGCAACGGCTCGTTAACCTACGGCAAATACCGGCGCGACGAGAATCATCTGGACGCCGTCAATGCCCAGCGCCGCTACGATCTGCGCCACAACGACGGCCACTTGACGGCCGGGCAGTATCATCAGATCAACCACGAGCTCAACAATAACTCGCAGCGGATCGACTACACAAAACACAACCTTCCGCGCCAACCGTAACACTGACGGGCCCGCCGGCTTACGAGATCGTGTTTCGCTCGATGAGCTGGCGGGCGATGATCGTCTTCTGAATTTCGTTTGTGCCCTCGCCGATGATCAACAAGGGCACGTCACGGAAGAAACGCTCGACGTCGAACTCCTTGGTGTAGCCGTAACCGCCGTGGATGCGCATTGACTCGAGCGAGCACGTCATCGCCGTTTCGGTTGCAAAGAGCTTGGCCATTCCGGCTTCCATGTCGCAGCGCTCTCCACGATCTTTTCGCTCCGCCGCCGCGTAGGTCAAGAGACGCGCCGCGTTCACGGTCGTCACCATGTCAGCAAGCTTGAGCGCAATTGCCTGATGTTGCCAGATCGGCTTTCCGAAGGTCTCGCGCTGCTGTGAATACTTGACGGCCTCGTCAAGTGCGGCTTGCGCGATGCCGACACCGCGAGCGGCAATGTTGATGCGCCCGAGCTCGAGTCCGCTCATGATCTGCTTGAAACCCAAGCCTTCTTGTTCGCCGAGCAGATTTTCCGCGGGGACACGATAATCGTCGAAGACAACCTCACACGTATCAAGCGCGCGGTACCCGAGCTTGTCGATGTCGCGGCTGACGGTAAACCCCGGTCCCTTGTCTTTTTCGACAATGAAGAGGCTGATGCCGCGATGACGCGGCCGCACCTCGGTATCCGTTTTCGCGAGCACGAGAAATGTGTTGCCGGTGCGGCCGTTCGTAACCCACATCTTCGTTCCGCGGATCAGATACGAATCGCCGTCGCGGCGCGCGGTGACGCGAATTGCTTGCAAATCGCTCCCCGCCTCCGGCTCGCTCAGCATGATGCCGCCATGCTTCGTACCGTCGCTCAAGGCCGGCAGCCACGCCTTACGTTGACGCTCGGTTCCACCCGTGAGGATGTCGTAGCACATGATCAGATGGCTGTTGAGCACGCCGGTGATCGACATCCACACGCGCGCCATCTCTTCGATGACCGCAGCGTACGTGCTGACGTTGAGGCCTGCGCCGCCGTACGCTTCCGGAACGATCGCACCGAACAGCCCCATCTCGCGCATGCGCGCGACAAGCGCGGCCGGATATTCGTTGCGTGCTTCGAGATCGTGCGCAACCGGACGTATTTCCGTCTCGGCGAAGCGCCGGATTTGCGCGAGGACGTCTTGGTCGATCGTCATCTGCCGAGTAGCGTCGTCAGCTCACCGACTTCGTCCAGAAGTTCGAGACCGCGCACCGTCTCGACGATCCGCGCGCAGTGCGCATCGTCGTAGACTGCGCGCGCCAAGCTGAGGAACTTGGCTTCGACTTCGTCCCACGAAAGCGGCTTGTCGGGTTCGCCCTTCGGCGTCCAGTTGATCCGCCGCGTGGTAGTGCCGTTCGCATCGATCTCGACGCTCGCAGCCATGGTTGGGAAACGTGCTTCGATCTCGGGATCCAAGCGCACTTCGATTCGCTCGATCGTTCGCGCGACGTCCGCATTTCCGAGCAACTTATAGTCATCCCAGGTCATGCGCCCGTGCAGCAGCGCGACCGCCGCGAGAAAGAACATGCTGAATTGTCCGTCGACGATCGAACGCGGCGCACGTTTCGCGTCCTCAGGGACGCCGATAAGATCCATGCCCTTGCGCGGCAGGCCGATGCGAATCGCGGTGACGGCTTCGGGCTTCAGGTTCGCTTCAGCGACGATCTCGCGAATCACGTCGATGGCTGCGTGCGAGTAACGGCACGAAGGATACGGCTTGAATGCGGTCTCGTCGACGGCGAACCGTTCTCCGAGCGTGCGAACCACGTGTTCGACGTCCGCGCCGTCGGTGTATCCGCGGAAAAATCCCGAGCGTCCCTCGAGCGCATCGCGAGCGCCGACGGCTCCCGCCCGGGCAAAACGAAACGCCAGGATTGCGTTGTGCGCGGTGAGTCCCGTGTGGATCCGCTTGTTCCAAGCGCCATTTTCCAGAAATTGTAAAGAGCCGGCGGATTGGCTTCCATTTATCCCGAAAGCGTTTTCGAGGACATCGGCGCTCGCGTTCGCGACGTTTGCGACGGCGGCCGTCGCCCCAAACGTCCCGCAGGTCGCGGTCGGATGAAAACCGCGATCGTAGTGCGCCGCCGGATCCGCAGCTTCCGCGATGCGAACGGTCGCGTCGTAGCCCGCGACGACGGCCGCAATCAGCCGCGCGCCGGAGGCGCGCATCTCCTCGGCAACCGCCAGCGTGGCCGTAATCGCGGGTGCCCCCGGGTGGATCGAGCCGCCCTCGTGCGTGTCATCGAAATCCAGCGTGTGCGCGAACGTTCCGTTCAATAGCGCGGCGTAGTGCGCTTGATAGCGCGGACCGATTCCAATCCCGGTCGCTTTCCCGGCGCTCCCCAGCGAGTCGACGACCCGTAGGACGACGTCGCTCGATTCGCCCGCAATGCTTGCGCGGATCGCGATCCCCAAAAGGTCGAGGATCGCCTGCTTCGTCTTCTCTACGGTCGCTGCCGGAAGATCGGTGAACCCAAGGTTCACGGCATACTCCGCAAGGCGTCGCGTGATCAACTGGCGTGCCGGGGACGCGGTCAGGGTCGTCATCTTGGCCTCCTTTATATGATGCGACTTTTGGAGGATGGCTGCCGTTACTCCTCATAACCCAGGGGAACTCACCGGAAGGAGAGGGGCATGAAGTCAGCCAGCGCATCCAAGGGGATCGCTTTTCTTTTGAGCGCCGCCATACTCGCATGTTTTATCGGCGCTAGTTCGCACAAGGCAAGCGCGGCCGATCCGATCGTCATCGGGACGACGGTTTCGGAGACCGGCTCGTACGCAGAAGTCGGCAAGTACGCACTACAAGGTTATCAGCTCTACGTCAATCAGATTAACGCACACGGGGGCTGGCTCGGACGTCAGCTTCAATTGAAAGTGTACGACGACGCGAGCGATCCGGCGACTTCGGTCACCGAGTATCAAAAGCTCGTCCAACAGGATCACGTGAATCTGATCGTCGGACCGTACTCGAGTGCAATCACCGCGGCGGTCGCGAACATCGCCGATCAGTACAAGATGCCGATGATCTCACCCGAAGTCGCATCCGTGGGACCGTTCAAGCGTAATCTCAAGTACATCTTCCAAGGTACGGCTACGTCTGACCGCTACGTGTACGGCGCGATTCAAATCGCAAAGCAATACGGCTACAAGCGAATCGCATTGACCGGCGAAGACACTGCTTTCCCAAAGTCGATCGCCTCGGCAGTCCCGGACATGGCGAAGGCGGCTGGTCTCGACGTCGTCTTTAGCGAGCTATATCCGCACAACGCATCCGACTACACGGCGATCGTTCAGAAGATCAAACAATCGAATCCGGACGTCGTGCTCGCAATCTCGTACTTCCCGGATTCCGTCGGCATCATTCGGGCGCTCAAACAAGCCAACGTGACGCCGAAGGAGCTCTTCTTCACGATAGGCCCAGCCGAACCGAACTTCGCGAAGGAAGTCGGAGCCGACGCGCAAGGCGTGCTCTTTGCGAGTAACTGGAGCTCAGAGCTCAAGACGAAAGGCAACGCCGAGTTCGCCAAGGCGTTCAAAGCCGCGTTCGGAGTGGATGCGGACTATCACTCGGCGCAAAACTACGCCGCGATGCAAGTCCTCGGCGCTGCGATTGCCAGTGTGAAATCGCTCGACAACGACAAGATCCGCGATTACATGGCGACGCACGAAGTCGACACGGTCTGCGGAACGTATCACGTCGATTCGACCGGAATGCAGACGGGCTACGATTCACTGACCGATCAGTGGCAAGGCGGAAAACAACTCGTCGTGTACCCGAGCAAATGGGCACAAGCGAAGTTGATCACTCCATACGCCTGGGCTAAATAGTGCACCTAGAGCTGGTCATCCAGCTCATCATCAACGGTCTGCTCTTGGGCGGCGTGTTCGCACTCGCCGCCCTTGGGCTGAACGTTATTTTCGGCGTGACGCGAATCGTCAATCTCGCACACGGCCAGATCGTCATCGGGACGGCGCTCGCGTGCGCCGTCGTCTTTCAACGGTACAACATCACGCCGATCGAAGCGCTGCCCGTCGCGCTGATTGCGGGCGCAATCTTGGGAACGGTGTTCGAGCGTCTTCTGCTGCAGCGTCTTCCCGAACACGCCCAGAGCCGTGAATGGTCGTCGCTGCTCATCACGTTCGGCGTCTCGTACTTCCTGATCGGACTTAGTCTTGCGATCTTCAGCGGCGACTTCCGCTCCGTTGCGTATTTAACGGACTCATGGCATGTCGGCTTAGTCGATTTTCCGAAGGCGCAAGTTTTGGCATTCGTGCTCGCGATTTTGATCGCCGGCATTCTCGGCCTCGTACTGCGCTCGACGCAAGTCGGACGCGCGCTGCGCGCGGCCAGTCAGAATTTGGATGGAGCGCGTGCCTGCGGGATCGACATCAGCCGCATGCGCACGCTGAGCTTTGCGCTCGGCTGCGCGATCGCTGCTGCGTCGGGCGCGCTGCTCAGCATGATCTACGCTTTCAACCCCGACACGGGCTCGCAATTCACGCTGATCGCGTTCAGCGTCGTCGTGCTCGGCGGCCTTGGAAGCTACGCCGGAGCCATCCTCGGCGCGCTTTTGCTCGGCCTCTTCGTATCGTTCGTGGGATTTTACGGCAACACGCACCTCGGTTCGATGATGCCGTACGTCGTTTTCATTCTCGTGCTGCTGTTCCGGCCGTCCGGAATTTTAGGTAAGCCCGCAACCACGTGAATCTACGCATTCTCGGTTTTGCCGCCCTAGCGGTGCTTTTTATCGCTTCGGCGCTCGTGCCGTTATCCGGAAACGGTTATATTCTCTCGCTGTTTTATATCAGCTTGCTCTTTACTGGGCTCGCATACGGCTGGAATATCATCTCAGGCTATGCCGGCTATCTTTCGTTCGGGCAAATAACGTTCTTCGGGATCGGCGCCTACGTCGTTGCGATCGGCACGACTCGCTTTCACGCCGAGTGGTGGGTGTGCGCGCTGATAGGCGGCGCCTTGTGCGCAGCACTCGCCGTCCCGATGGGTTATCTGATGCTCCGCTTGCAAGGGCCGTTCTTTGCACTCGGAATGCTCGGCCTGGCGCAGAGCTTGCGCATAGCAACCGATACGATTCCCTTTACCGGTGGCGCCGAGGGCATCTATCTTCCGCCGGGCGCGAACGCCGTCGTCGTCTACTACTGGACGCTGGGCGTCTTGGTGCTTGCGATTCTTCTGACGGCATGGATCGATCGCAGCGCATTCGGACTTCGGTTGCGCGCGCTTCGCGAAGACGAGCGCGCGGCGGGCACGCTCGGCGTCGATACGACTTCGAGCAAAGTGCAAGCCTTTGTCTTGAGCGCTATCGTCCCGGCACTACTCGGCGGCGGCTACGCGTGGTATCTGACGTACGTCGAGCCAAGCTCGATCTATTCAACAGAGATCGAGCTGCAGACGGTCGCGATGGCGATTCTCGGCGGAATGGGAACGCTGTGGGGACCGCTCGTCGGCGGCATCTTGATGTCGCAAGTCTCCGAAACGCTCAGCACGAAATTCCCGCAGACGCACTTGATGATCTTCGGTGCATTGATCGTCGTCTTATTGATCGCGCTGCCGCGCGGCATCGTCCCTGCGATTGTGGAACGTCTTGGACGCAAGAAGGCGGCTGCGAAACCACTTCCGCAAGAGGCCGTCACATGAGCGCGCTGCTCGAGATCGACAGCGTCAGCCGTTCGTTCGGCGGATTACGCGCGCTTACCGACGTGAGCTTCTCCGTCGGCGAAGGCGAGATCGTTTGCATCATCGGTCCGAACGGCGCCGGCAAGACAACGCTGTTCAACGTCATCAGCGGCGTCATGCCGCCATCGACGGGCGACGTGCGTTTCAAAGGAAAGTCGATCGTCGGAATGCCGACGCATAAAATCGCCCACGCCGGCATCGGACGAACGTATCAGATCGTGCGTCCGTTCGTGCGACTCTCCGTCGTCGACAACGTTGCGGTCGGAGCGCTCGTGCACGAGAAGACGTACGCTGCTGCGCGACGCACGGCGATGGAAGTCTTGGAGCTCGTCCGTCTCGCGCACTTGGCCGACGTCCCGGCTTCGAGCTTGACGCTGACGCAACGCAAACGTTTGGAGGTCGCGCGCGCGCTCGCGACGCGTCCAACGCTCATACTTCTTGACGAAGTGATGGCCGGTCTCAATCCGACCGAAGTCGACGCGATGTGCGCGTTTATTCTCGATCTGCGCAAGCATGGGATCTCCGCCGTGGGCGGGATCGAACATCTGATGCGCTTCGTGATGAACATCTCCGACCGGATTATCGTCCTCGATTTCGGACGCAAGATCGCTGAGGGAACGCCCGCGGAGATCTCGACTGATCCGGAAGTCATCTCCGCGTACTTCGGGACGCCGATCGAGACGTGAGCCTCCTCCTAAAGCTGGAAGATGTGCACGTCTCTTACGGAGATTTCGAGGCGCTGCACGGCGTTTCGCTCGAAGTCGAGGAAGGTTCGATCGCTGCAATTCTCGGTGCAAACGGCGCGGGAAAGACGACGACGCTGCGCGCGATTTCCGGCTTGACGCCGCCGCGTAGCGGAACGATTACGTACGACGGCGAGCGCGTCGACGGACTCTCGGCGCGCAAGCTCGTCGAGCGCGGAATTGCGCTGACGCCCGAAGGCCGTCAGCTTTTCCCCGCGATGTCGGTTGAAGATAATCTGTTGGCCGGAACAGAAGCGCGCGCGACCTCGCGCGCCCGTGCAAATCTCAAGAAGATGTACGATCGTCTACCGATCCTGGCAGAACGCCGTGCGCAACTTGCCGGCACCCTGTCGGGCGGCGAGCAGCAAATGGCCGCAATTGCGCGCGCACTTATGTCGGAGCCGCGCTTACTGTTGTTAGACGAGCCGTCGCTTGGGCTCGCACCGCGCATCGTACAGCAGATTTTCGACTGGGTTCGCGAGATCCATCAAGGCGGAACGACAGTCGTTCTCGTCGAGCAAAACGTCGCATCGTCCTTGCAGTTAGCGAAGAGTGCGTACGTTCTCGCGGAGGGTTTAGTTGCGCTTCACGGACCTGCCGAGGAGATTGCATTAGATGCCGGCGTACGTCAAGCATATCTAGGTCACACGGCGGTTGAAAACGGCTGAAAAAATAACGGGAAACCCTCGATTTCCCTTGAAAGAGGCGTATAATCGCCCTGGCAGCGTCTTGCCGCTAGGCACTTAGAGTCGTGCCCCACGCTCTCGGGAGTTACGCTCCCGCCGAAAGGAAAGAATGACCAAACCTGAGCTTATTAGAGAGCTTGCCGAGGACTTCGAACTTCCGCGCAGACAGCTCGCGGAAATCGTCGAAACTATCCTCGAGAAAATGACCGCCACCCTTAAAAAGGGTGAGAAGGTTCAGCTCACGCCATTTGGCCAGTTCAAAGTCCGCAATCGTCCTGCCCGCATGGCTCGGAATCCGCAAACAGGCGAACCGGTGAAAGTACCGGCGAAGCGCGTGATGCGTTTTCTTCCCAGCCGTGCACTTAAGGAAGCAGTCGGCGTTAAGCGTGGCGCATCAAAGGCCAAAGCCGGCGCAAAGAAAGCCAAGAAAGCTCCCGCGCGCAAAACCGCTAAGCGCCGCTGATCTTTTCTCCCGAGGAGCGCCTGCCGCGTCCTAAGCTGGAAGCACTTCAGCTTGAACGTTTGCAGGCGCTCTTTGCACGTCTAAAGACGAACGTCGCGCTCTATCGCGAGCGCCTCGAAGGCCGGCAGCCCCCACGTTCGCTCGATGAACTGCAAAAGCTGCCCTTCACCAAGAAAGCCGATTTCCGGGATACATATCCGCTCGGACTACTCGCGGTCGAACCTGAGAAATTGCGGCGGATTCACGCATCTTCCGGCACGACCGGGAACCCGACGGTCGGCGCTTATACCGATCTCGATCTCAAGATTTGGGGCGAGGTCGCGGCGCGCTGCCTGGCTGCCGCCGGTGTTCGCACCGGCGAGATGTTTCAAGTTGCATGGGGCTATGGGTTGTTTACGGGCGGCCTCGGAATGCACGCCGGCGCCGAACGTCTGGGCGCGTGCGTCGTCCCAGCTAGCAGCGGAAACACCGCGCGGCAAATGCAGCTGCTGGAGTCGCTTCCGGTCGTCGGGATCGGATGCACGCCGAGCTACGCGCTCTTACTCGCCGAGCGATTTCAAGCCGAAAAGCGCAAGCCCAAAGCGCTGCGCATCGCCCTGTGCGGCGCCGAAGCGTGGACGACCGAAATGCGCAGCGAGCTCGAGCGGATGCTCGGCGTTACCGCGACCAACATTTACGGTCTGACCGAAATCATCGGCCCCGGCGTCGCGCAAGAGTGCGCCGAGGCCAAGGCCGGGCTGCACATTTTCGAAGATCACTTTCTTCCCGAGATCATCGACTCTTCGAGCGGGAAACCGGTCCCCGACGGACAGCTCGGCGAACTGGTGCTGACGACGCTCACGCGCGACGCGATGCCCGTGCTGCGCTATCGCACCGGCGACATCACGCGTATCAATCGCAGCACATGCTCGTGCGGTCGGACCCATGCTCGTATGGACTGGCTTCTCGGCCGCGTCGACGACATGTTGACGGTGCGTGGCGTCAACGTGTTCCCGACCGCGATCGAGGAAGTCTTGCTCTCGTTCAACGAGCTGACTGCGCAGTACCGTATCATCCTTGAACGTCCGCACGGCGGTCTCGACAAGCTCAGCGTTGAGGTCGAGCATTCGACCGGCACGCAAATGGACCACATCAAGCTCAGAGCCGCCGTCGAGCACAAGCTCAGCGAAGTCTTGGCCATATCGCTGGATGTGCGAATCCTCGCGCCGATGACCATCGAGCGCGTCGAGGTCGGGAAGGTGAAGCGCGTGTTCGACAACAGAAACACGGCAAAATGAGCGACATTCTCCGCGAGACGCCCGCCGACGGCGTGGTCGTGCTTCGCCTCAACCGTCCCAAGAAACTCAACGCACTCTCCAATGGCGTCGTCGCCGATCTCGGCGAGATGCTTACAGACGCGCAGATCGACGGAGCCCGGGCCGTCATCATCGCAGGCGATGCGCGCGCATTCGCTGCCGGCGCCGATCTGGATGAATTCCTCGAGGAAGGCCCGTTGCTTGCTGCATGGGATCTGATCTGGAGGTGCGAGCTGCCGATGATCTCCGCAGTGCGCGGCATTGCGTTCGGCGGCGGACTCGAGCTTGCGATGAGCTGCGACTTGATGGTCGTCGCGGAAGACGCGCGCCTCGGACAGCCCGAGATCAAGCTCGGTCTTATTCCCGGCGCCGGCGGAACGCAACGGCTGACGCGCGCGCTCGGAAAAACATTGGCGAGCGAGCTCATCATGCTCGGCGGCGAGATCAGCGGACAACTCGCGTACGAACGCGGACTTGCGAATCGCTGCGTACCCTCAGAACGTGTCGAAGCAACGGCGCTCGACCTCGCGACCTCGCTTGCTGCGGGACCGCCGCTTGCGATCCGCGCGGCGAAACGCGCGATCATGCACGCATTCGAAGATGGCTTGCGGACCTCGCTCGAGCGCGAGCGCGCCATCTTCTTCGAGCTTCTCGAAACCGAAGACGGACGCGAAGGCGTTTCCGCATTTCGCGAACGGAGGGCAGCACAATGGACGGGACGATAACCGCGGAGCTGCGCGTCGCAATCGAAAGCGGCGTCGCGACGATCACGTTCGACCGGCCGGCGCAGTACAACGCGCTGACGGCGACGATGCTCGAAACACTGACGAAAACGTTTGTCGATCTGGAGCGCAACAAAGACGTACGCGCCATCGTTCTGACCGGAGAAGGCAAAGGGTTCTGCTCCGGACAGTCACTCGACGATCCGTCGCTTGCGGGTGAAGGCGGCAAAATCGACATCATGCGTACGGTCGAAGCGCGTTACAACCCGCTCTTACGCAAGATGCTCGGTCTCGAGAAACCGATTGTTGCGGCGATCAACGGTCCGGCTGCCGGCGCAGGCATGGGCATTGCGCTGGCCTGCGATCTGCGCTTGGCTTCCGAGACAGCCTCGTTCTCGACGGCGTTCGTGCGAATCGGTCTCGTGCCCGATAGCGGACTCTCGTTTTTGTTGCCGAGGCTCATCGGTTACGGCCGTGCGATGGAAGCGATCTTGCTCTCCGAAAAGATCACCGCACAACGCGCGTATGAGATCGGCCTCGTTAATCGCGTTTGTGCGCCGGAGAAGCTCCTCGCCGAAACGATGGAGGTTGCCGGCACGCTCGCGCGCGGTCCGCGCGCGCTGGGTCTCGCAAAGCGCGAGCTTGCGCACAATACCTTCGGTTCCCGGAGCGTTGACGAAGCGCTGCGCTACGAAGCCGAGATGCAAGCCATCGCCGGCAACAGCTCCGATTTTGCGGAAGGCCTGGCCGCGTTCCGCGAAAAGCGGCAACCGGCTTTTACGGGGCAGCCGTGAACCTTCGCTGGGTTTTCCTTGGCTCTGCCGGGATTCGCGCCGGTTGGAGCATCGCTATTTTCGCGGCGATCGTAGCGCTCGAGGTCTTCACTCTTAATTCTGCCGCCCGGGCACTTCATTTGCATCGCCTTACCGGTCAGGGCGAGATACCGCCGCTAGTGACACTTGCCTTCGAGGCGGTGTTCATCGTCACGGTCGCGATCCCGACATTCGTGATGTCGCGCATCGAAGGCCGTTCGTTTCTCGCGTACGGCTACTCGGGGCCGCGTAGGCTCTCGCGTTTTCTTTGGGGTCTGCTTTCCGGCGTCGTCGCGCTCTCTGCGCTCGTCGGAGTTCTCGCTCTCGCGCATTTGATCGTTTTCGATAAACCAAATTTAAGCGGCCCGTCGATCCTCGGCTACGGGCTCGCATGGCTGATCGGCTTTACATTCGTCGGAATCGCGGAAGAATCGTGGACGCGCGGCTATTTGCTCTTCACGCTGACGCGCGGCTTGAACTTTTTCTGGGCTTCGATCATTCTCTCGATCGCATTCGGAGCGATTCACTCATCGAATCCCGGCGAATCTCCGCTCGGCCTCGTCGGTGCCGCGGTTATCGGTCTTGTTTTCTGCTTCAGTATTTGGCTGACCGGATCGTTGTATTGGGCGATCGGCATTCATGCCGCCTGGGATTGGGCGCAAAGCTATCTATTCGGCGTGGCTGACAGCGGCTTACGCATGCGTGGACATTTTCTCGAATCGCATTCGGCCGGCACCACCTGGTTGAGCGGCGGCGCTACCGGTCCGGAAGGCAGCGTTTTCTGCCTGTTGACCATGCTCTTGATTGCACTTGGTCTTTACTTAGTATGGGGACGCAAGCCCGCTCTACGAGACAAAGGCTCACTTTTCGCGCAATCTTCATCCTAAAGCATGAGCAATCCGCGCGGACGGGTATAGGGTGTCAACCGAAAGGAGACCCAAATCTCGTATGCGTTTGTTCCTAGCAGCACTTATCTTCAGCGCGGGCGCGATGATCGCCGCACCTGTCGGCGCACAAACCACCACGACGACGACCGTCGATGTGGTCGGACCTCACAACCCGTACTGCGGATCGTGGCAGAACGGCACGTTTGTTCCTAACGGCAATTGCGTCGAGGATGCAGTCCCGGCAGCGACGACAACGACCGTTGTAGAACATCAAGGCCGCGTCATGCAGCGCGTTCGCGGAACGATCACGTCCGTGCAAGGTCACCTCGTGACGGTGCAGATGAGCACCCAGACGCTCGTCATCAATGATTCACCCGCACTTTCAGCCGACCAAACCGGTCGCGTTGCAGTCGGACGAATGATTACCGCGCACGGCTATTGGGAAGACGGCACGTTCTACGCAACCCGATTCCAATAGGACTGTCATCCCGAGCGTAGGCCCAGAGTAGGCCGTAGTCGAGGGACCGCGATAATCGTGGTCCCTTTTCTTTTGGCGTAACACCGCCGCTGCGCCGCAAAAGGCGGCTTCGCGGTCATGCAGAACGCCGAATTATGATTACAACCGCAGAGTTTCGCCTGCTCTCGACCAGCGGCTTGTTGGGTTACGGCTTTCCCGAAAGTTCGCTGGAAGCCGGAATCGCACGCGAACCACACATGATCGGCGTCGATGGCGGGAGCACGGATCCAGGTCCGTTTTATCTAGGATCCGGGAAGACCGTCAACTCGCGTCGCGCGATGAAGCGCGATCTTGCGCTGATGCTGCGAGCCGCTCTTGGCGCGAACATTCCGCTCGTCATCGGAAGCTGCGGCGGCTCGGGTTCCGATCCGCATCTCGAGGGGGTTGCGGAGATCGTTCGCGAGATCGCTCGCGAGGATGGCTCGCATTTTCGGATGGCGTTGATTCGCGCAGAGCAAGATAAGGCTTCCCTGAAGCGGCGCCTTGCGGCCGGAAAAATCAAGACGTTGCGCGTCGGTCCGCCGCCGCTCGACGAAGCGACGATCGATCGTGCTGCACACATCACGGCGATGATGGGGCCTGAACCATTCATGCGCGCGCTCGATGAAGGCGCGCAAGTCGTGCTTGCGGGTCGCAGCAGCGATCCGGCGTCGTGGGCTGCATGCGCGATGCGCGCCGGCCTTCCGCCCGCACCGTCCTGGTATGGCGGAAAGTTTCTCGAATGCGGCGCAACCGCTGCCATCCCCAAAGGCCACGATTGTTTGCTGACGTGGGTCGGCGAAGACTATGTCACCGTCGAACCGATGAACGAATCCCGGCGCTGTACTCCGGTCTCGGTTGCAAATCACAGCTTGCACGAGAACTCGAGTCCCACGATCTTCGTCGAGCCGGGCGGAATTCTCGACACGACCGATTGCCGGTTTGAAGCTCTTTCGGATCGAGCCGTAAAGATCTCGGGCATGAAATGGTCGCAAACTCCCTACACCGTCAAGCTCGAAGGCGCGGAATTCGTCGGCTATCGCTCGATTACGATTTGTGGAACTCGCGATCCGATGCTCGTCGCGCGGCTCGACACTTTCCTCGATGAGGTTCGCGCCAGCGTTGAGCTCAAGGCCAAGGCGCTGGACGTAAAAGCTGACGACTACAAGCTCGTCTTCCACGTGTACGGGCACGACGGCGTGATGGGCCCGCGCGAATTCATCCGGGACGTGCGCGGACACGAGGTTGGAATACTCGCCGAAGTCGTCGCCTCGACCCAAGAGGTTTCGAGCGCCGTACTTGCGCTCGCGCGCGTGACGCTGCTGCACACCGATTTTCCGGGACGCCTCTGCCGCGAAGGGAATATGGCGTTTCCGTACTCGCCTGCCGACATCGTTACGGAACCATGCTATCGCTTTAGCATCTTCCACATTGCTCAGCCCGCGGATCCATACGAGATGTTCCCGATCGCATACGAGGCCGTCTGAGATGGCGCTGATTCGTGACATCGCCGAAGTCTGCAAAAGCAAGAACGCCGGCCCTTTCGAGCTCACGATCGACGTCGTCTTTGCCGACCGGACGACGTACGACAAAGTGGCCGCGACGCGCGTCCTTGGTCCGTCGTTGTTTGCGAAGCTCTATAACGTGAAACCGGAGGAGGTGCTCTTCACCGAATATCCGGCCGGGCTAGCATTTAAAGCCACAATTCCGCGCGCCGTCTCGTCCGGCGACGTTGGTGACACCGACGTCTACGGCGCACAGCAGCACGCGCCGTTGCTCGACGTCGACATCCCGATCTAACCCGAGAGCGAAGCCGAGGTCTTCAGCAACTCCCAGATGCGTTGACGTATCGCGAGAAATTCGGGATGCGCCTTTACCTCATCGGTGCGCGGGCGCGGAAACGGAACTTCAATCGTCATCTGAATCTTCGCTGGGCGTGCTGAGAGTACCAAGATACGGTCGGCAAGATAGATCGCCTCTTCGATTCCGTGCGTAACAAACAGCACCGTCTTCTTATCGCGCTCGAGAATACGCGCGAGCTCGTCTTGCAGCAAGTCGCGCGTTTGCACGTCCAGCGAGCCGAACGGCTCGTCCATCAAGAGTATTTCCGGATCGACTGCCAGTGCGCGCGCGATCCCGACGCGCTGCTGCATTCCGCCACTGAGCTGATGCGGATAGGCATTCTCGAATCCGCCTAAACCGACGAGGTCGATGAAATGCCGGCTTCGTTCGACACGTTCGCCTTTCGGCACGCCAAGCAACTCGAGACCGAACTCGACGTTCTTCAGCGTCGTCCGCCACGGGAAAAGATCGAAGCCTTGGAACACCATGCCGCGGCCTTTTCCCGGACCCGTTATCTGCTTGCCCGAAAGATAGACGCTGCCGCTGTCCGGCGGAATGAGGCCGTCGATGATCCGCAAGAAGGTCGACTTTCCGCATCCGCTCGGACCAATGATCGCCAAGAACTCGAGGTCGGCAACGGCAAACGTCAGGTCGTCGATGACTGGAACCGTCTGGTCTCCGTGGCTAAAGCTCTTGCTGAGGTCACGGACCTCGAGCTTCGGCTGCGTCGTAATCAGAGACCCTGCCTGCCGAGTTCTTTCATGGCCTGCTCCGCATACGACGAATCGACGACCTGATCGATGTTGATCGAACCGGTTATATCGCCCGCGGCTTTGTAGAGCGGCATCAAGTCCTTGAAGTCGGCTCCCGTCAGAACGTTTTGATCGGGCCAGGCTCTCATCGTCGTCGACAGCTGCGTCCAAAGCGGCTTCAGGGATTGCGGCGTTGCGGTCTTCGCATCGGCTAACGTCACGTATTTGTGATACATGTCGACGTACCAATTGAAATCACGATTCGCACGCCGGAATGCGACGGTCGTCGCCTTTATCAGATCGACGGCAGCGCGCGCATTATCCTTATTCTTCAGCCACGAACCCTTGGCGGCCCAGATCTCGTTGATCCAGATCTTGTAGAACTCCCACGGCTGGAAGAAAATCTTGTATGGGCCTTGTTTGGCGACTTCACCGGCCTGATCGAAATGAATCGGAACAGCCGCGACGCGTCCTGAGAGAAGTGCACGCATCCGGCCGCCCGAGCCCCCGATCTCGACAACGGTGATCTTGTTGATGTCGACGCCGTTTTTGAGCAACGGACCCAACAGCATGACGTGTGTGATGTCGCCTTTGCCGTTGACGGCAACCGCGTTGTCGGGTTTCTCCAGATCTTTGTACGACTTGACTTTGTCGGTGTTGACGACGAAGACCAAATCGGTGTTCCGGTAGTACATGCCGATGATCTTGACGTCGGAACCCTGTTCGTCGGCGCCGAATATGCCGGTCGGTCCCGGCGTTCCGAACTCGGTCGAGCCCGCAACCAGGTTTGAGGTCAGCGTCCGAATCTGATCGATGCGCGCGACCTTCGGCGCAGCGTATGCGGGCATCGCCTGGATGCCTTCGAAAACCGCGGCCGTCCCCGGCACGTGAATGTCGAGCGCAAAACCCAGCAGCTCGATATCGAGTGCGCGCTTCGCTTGCGCGCTTGCCGCAAGCGGCAACCCCAGTGAAGCTGCGCCGCCGATTCCGCCGAGCAGTTTAATTGCGTCACGTCTGATCAAACTCATAGGTCCCCTCCTTCGTTATGCACGAGCACGTTCTTCGTACCAAGGCGCCAGCATCCGCGATGCCGCCACCAGCAACGTATTCACGATTACGCCCAGCGTCATCAACAGCAAGATGAGGCCGAGCAATGGCGCGGTCGAAACGCCGAGTCCCGCGTTGTGCAACAGCGCACCGTATCCGACGACCACGAACATTTCGGCCACAACCATCGCGCGTATTGCATGCGTGAGACCGATACGCGCGGCCGTAAAGAGATACGGAAAAAGCGCCGGTACCATGACCTTCCAAAATCGCTGATCCGCGCGGGCGCCGAATGCACGGCCGACTTCCAGCCAGCGCGGCTCGATGCCGCGCGCGCCTTGATAGACCGTCAACATCACGAACCAAATCGTCGCGATAAAGACGATCGAAACGCGGAACCAAAAGCCGGTTCCCAGGACTAAGATGAAAAACGGAACGAGCGCTGCGACCGACGTGACGACGGCCATGTTCAACCACGGGTGGACGAGAGCGTCCACGAGCGGCGAGCGCGCCATCACGATGCCGACCGGCGCTCCGATTGCGTACGCGAGACCAAAGCCGATTGCCATTTGCCGCAGCGAGCCGGCTAGCGCGTCGACTGCACTGCCGTCCAACAGTTGAGGCATGAATTGCATAACGACGGACGACGGCGGCGCAAACAGCGCGTCGCCCATGCGCATGCCGATCGCCTGCCACGCGAGCAGTGCGATCGCGACGCCGGCAAGCTGCAGGCCGAGCTTGAATGCGCGGTTCATGAGGCTCTCACGTGCCATGGGAGCGCGCGTGCCTCGGCCCATTTAAGAACCTCTTGCGCGACCAAACCTACGATCGCAAGCAATACGATAATCGATAGAACACCTGCGGTGTCGAACCGCCGCGCATCGTCGTTCATCATGTATCCGAGGTTCACGGCTGCGAAAAAGAGCTCGGCCGTGATCATCGCATTGATGCCGCGCACGATTCCGATCCGCACCGCGAGAAAGATGAACGGCAAGATTGCGGGCGCGAGCACTTTCCAAGCGAGGGTAGTCCCACTCGCTCCGAACGAGCGTCCGACGTCGATCAATTGCGGCCGGACGTCACGGACGCCGGCCTCGACTGCGATGATTATTTCGAAGATCGACATGAGGAAGATCAGCGCCACACGCGCCCATAGATAGAGCCCAAACCAGACGATGAAAAACGGAACGAATGCGACCGGAGGAACCGTGTAAATCGCATTGATGACCGGGTCGAACATCGTTGAGAGAGCGGCGCTGCGCCCCAAGAGAAGACCGAGCGGAATGCCGATCGCAAGCGCAAGCCCGGAGCCGATCAACATCGCGGGCAATGCCTTCGCCAGCGCAACGAGCAGCGCTCCGGAAAGCGAGTCCGTCGCCAGACGCACCAAAACGATCGAGGGCGGCGGGAGAATGATGCGTGGGAGATCGCGCGCGACGAGTTCCCAGCAGATCAGTCCAATGAGAATCGAAGCTGCGTATGCGCCGCGATTGCCTATTCCAGCGCGCATGCCAGCTCACGAATGTGTGCGACTTGGTCGAGCCGTTGGACCAGATCCATCACGTGGTGCGCCCGGTCTTTCCCAAAGACGGGCTCTGCAAGCATCATGAATTTTTCCGCGGCGCGCTCGCTGCCGGGCGGCCTTCGGCTTTCGGTTACGAACCGGCTACCGTCTCGCAGCACGACCGTAATACGATGCGGCCATTCCTCCGGATACGCTTGCTGCAGTACCGGATCGAAGGTCACGCGTACCCGCTGCGTGAGGGCGCGGGCGGCGGGTTCGGCAAGACGATCGGCATCAAAATCGGCAAGCGCGATCGCGCCGTCGAGCAGAACGCGGGCCGCAACATACTGGTGACTGAGGATTGCGTCGACGCGCGAGACGACGGCCGGCTTATCCGAGACTTGCATCGATTCGCGAAACGTCGCGATCTCGACCGATTCAATCGCATCAGCCTGAAGATGATGACGCGCGCGCAGCTCGAGCAGCGCCTCGACGGGCCCATGCGTGAAGCGACACGACGGATACGGTTTCATCGTCGTGCGCTCGAAGACGTACGTTTCTCCAAGCCCAAGTGTGTACTCGCTTACGTTACCGTTGCGCGACATCACGCGCGCGATGCCCCACTCGCCGTCCAAGACGCCGTGCGGGCCTTGCAAGCCCGCGCGCTGCAGCTCGAGGGCCGTAATCCCTCCGCGCGCGGCATGCGCACCGTTCAGCGCCGTATCGACCATCGAACCGTCAACTTGATACTGACGGATCCCCGCGGCCGTCTCACCTGCGAGGCCAAGCGCATCCGCAACCGCATCCGGCTCGAGTCCGTACGCGCGTGCGGCCGCCGCGCATGCGCCGAAGACGTTGCACGTCCCCGTGTTGTGAAAGCCCGAGCCATAATGCGTCGGCCCGAGCGCCGTCGACACGCGAACGCTCGTTTCGTAACCCGCGAGCGTCGCGGCCAAGAAATCCGCACCCGAAGCGCCGGCTGTTTCAGCAGCTGCGAGAGCCGCGCCGACGGCGCAGCTGCCGGGATGCACGGGACCATCTTCATAGGTGTCGTCGAAGGTGTGCACGCGTCCCGCAAACGTGTTCAGGAAAGCGGCGTGCGGCGCCGGTAGGCGGCGCCTGCATCCGATCACGACGGCATCTTCGGCACCGCCCCACCGCTCGAACGGCGTTCGGGCAGCGACTGTCTCCGGCGCGCGCACGCCGGCGCAGATGACGCCGAGCGTATCGAGCACGTGCAGCTTCACCTGGGCTTGAACGCGAGCCGGGACGTCTTTCCAGCGCAAACGCGCGATGAAATGCCCGAGCTGCTCGGCGGCGGTCATGACGGCAGTGTCACAATCAAGCTTCCGTTCTCGGCGACGCGCCCGCGCGAACCCGGATGCAAGACGACGGTCGACTCCGCTTCTTCGATCACCGCCGGCCCAGCGATGCGCGCCCTCGGACGCAGTGCGTAACGATCGTAGACCCCGCCCGTTACGAATGCGCCACGCGAGGAAAAGTAGATTTTGCGCTCGCCCTTCTTCGCCCGCGATCCGGTACCGGAGATACGCTGCAGCTTCACCGCTTTGCGTTTGCCGCTCACGATGACGCGCACGCTGGTTACTTCAAGCGGTACATCGGGATTGAGGCGATGAAATCGTTCGCGGTATAAATGGAGAAAACGCGTACGCAACGTGGCCACGTCTTTTTTGCGAAATACGGCGTTCGGCAGCGCAACTGATAGTTGAAAGCTCTGCCCACGGAAACGCAGGTCGACCTCGCGCCGAACGATGCATTCCGAAGCCGCGACGCCCGCGCTTCGCACGAGTGCCCGGCCCCGCGACTCCATTTCCCGTAGTCTTGGATTCACGTCAACCGGCTCGAGCATCTCAAGCGGCGCCGGAATGGCATGCAACATCTCAAACGACGGCGGCGCCACCAGAAATCCAAAGGCCGACATGACGCCTGCGCGCAGCGGATAAACAATCGTTCGAATTCCAAGCTCGCGCGCGATCGCTTCAGCGTGCACGGGACCCGCACCGCCGTACGCGACAAGCGTGTATTCGCGCGCGTCCTTACCGCGTTCGAGACAATGAATCTTGGCGGCGCGAGCCATGTTATCGTTGACGACGTCATAGATTCCGGAAGCCGCGCGCACGCGCGACAGCGCAAGCGGTTGCGCGACGCTTCGATCGATCGCAGCCGCGGCCGCGTCGCGATCGAGTTTCATCCGGCCACCTAAAAACGAATCGGCATCCAGATACCCGAGAAACAAATCCGCGTCGGTTACGGTCGCGGACTGGCCGCCCAGACCATAGCACGCGGGACCGGGAGATGCGCCGGAGCTTTGCGGACCGATACGCAAGCGGCCCGTTGTGTCGACGTGTGCGATGCTTCCGCCGCCGGCGCCGATCTCGATCATCTCGATCGAAGGAACGCTGAGCGGCAACCCGCTTCCCTTTGCGAACCGGAAGACTCGCCCGAATTCGAAACGATCCGTATGCTCGGGCGCTTGGCCTTCGATCAAACAAATCTTAGCAGTCGTCCCGCCCATGTCGTATGCAAGGATGCGATCGATATCGTGCTCGCGTCCGATGAACGAAGCCGCAATCGCGCCTCCGGCCGGACCGGACTCGACAAGCCGCACCGGATGCGAGAGTGCAGTTTGCGAGCTGATCGTGCCGCCGTCGGACGTCATCAAGAGCAGCGGCGCCGTCACGCCCAGCGAACGCAAGCCTCCCGCGAGATTATCCAGATAGTCGCGAATCTGCGGCTGCACGTAGGCATTGGCTACGGTCGTGCACGCGCGCTCGTATTCGCGGATGTCGGGCATTACGTCGGACGAAAGGGAAACGTCGATCCCGGGTGCTTCTTCGGCAAAGATCGCGGCTATGCGCCGCTCGTGCACTGCCTTGCGATAGGCGTGCAGCAAGCAGACGGCAACCGCACGGACATTGGCTTTGACGAGATCGCGCGCGAGCGTGCGGACCCCTGATTCATCGAGTTCTTGAAGAACGTTCCCCAAGCGGTCGAGACGCTCGTCGGCTTCGAAAACAAGTTGTCGCGGGACGAGCGGTTGCGGTACTTCCAAGTCGATCGCGTAGATGTCGTAGCGGCTTTCGCGACCGAACTCGAGGACATCGCGAAATCCTTTGGTCACGATCAGCGCTGTGTCCGCACCGCGCCGCTCGATCAATGCATTCGTCACGAGCGTGGTCCCATGAACCACGCGTGCAAGATCGGCACTTGCAAACGAACCGTTCGCAAGTATCTGCCGCGCACCGCGAAGGACGGTTTCCGCAAGATCTCCGTAGTCGTTCAAGACCTTGCCTGTTTGGACGCGCCCGCTCGACGAATCGAACACTACGAGATCGGTGAATGTACCACCGATATCGACGCCGAGTGCGAACCGCTTCGGACTCATGCGTAGTCGCGTTGCGCCGAGCCGGGGGAAACAATTCCACCTTCAACGTCGGCGCGCAGAGCGTCCGGATTGCGCTCGTTTGCGGGATAGACACCGCCGGAACCCGGCGTTTCCATCCGCAGAACGTCGCCGCGATTCAAGATGACCGGCAGCTTGTCCGGGATGCGCGTGCCGTTCAACGTCAGGTCACCGGCTGCTCCCGGTTTTCCACCGCGAAATCCCTGAGGGGGCGTATGAAGCTTGCCGTGCTCGGCGCGCGCCGTCACCGGCCGTTCCGAAAGCGATTCGATTGCAAAATCCTGACCGCATCCGCCGCGGAACCGGCCCGCGCCACCGGAATCCGGACGCAAGCGCTTATGCCGCACGAGCACGGGAATCGCATTCTCCAAAACTTCAACTGGCAGGTTTGACGAGTTCGCCGGGAAGCTCATACAGTGCAAACCATCTTTGTTTGCGCGCGCGCCCATGCCGCCCATGACGAACAACATGTCGGAAAACGCACGGTCGTCCGCGTCGCGTCCGGCGAGGTACAGCAAGAACTTGTTGCCGGATTCCGCCAAGATACGCTCCGGGATCACGTCGGCGAGCGCTGCCACGATCGCAACAGGGATATAGTGACCGCTGCTCGGTTTCATTTTAACCGGTGCCGGCCACGTCGGATTGAGGAAGCTACCTTCCGGTGCTTGCACCTTGATGGGCGCGAACGTGCCTTCGTTGTTCGGCAGCTCCGGACAGACGAGGCACTTCATGATGTATTTGCACCATACGCCGGTGTAGACCAGCGTTGAATTGATGCCGAGCGTACTTTGCAGCGAGCTGCCCTCGAAGTCGATCGTCACGTCGCCGTCAGTGCAGGTCACCTTTGCGCGGATGTCCATCGGCCCACTCGGCCCGTCCATTGCGGTCTCGCCGTAGTAAACCCCGTTCGGAATCGCTTTGCGAATCGAGGCACGCATGGTTCGCGCCGAGCGCTCGAGAATCGCGCTGCCGAGCCTGTCGAGATCCGCTAGCGCGTGCCGTTCGAGAAATGCTTGCAGCGAGCGTTCCATCACGTTGCAGCCCGCGATTAAGGCACGCACATCGCCGCCAACCTGTCCCGGCGTGCGAACGTTGGCTTCCAGCATCTTGAAGAACGTTTCGTTCTCGCCGGCAGCCGTCGCGACGCGCAGCGGTGGGATGATGACACCTTCTTCGTAGACTTCACGCGGCGCACCGGAGAGACTGCCGCCGATGTCACCCATATGTGCGATACACTCGGCGAACGCGACGAGCTTCTTTTTATGAAAGATCGGCGCGACGATGGCGATGTCGTTGAGATGTCCCATGATCCACCACGGATTGTTGGTGGCCAGGACGTCGCCGGGTCGCAGAGTTTCCGGCGGAAAGCGTTTGAGTAGCTCTTTCACGACGATCGAGGTCGCGCCGGTCTTTGAAGCGATGCTGACGTCTGCGGCGAGCAACCGTCCTTGCGGATCGTAGAGCATCGCGCCGAAATCGCGTCCTTCGACGACGACCTTGGACATTGAGGTGCGAATGATCGCGAACGCTCCCTCGTCGACGATCATCACGAGGCCATTCCACAGGATCTCCAGATCGACGGGATCGATCGCTCTTGAGGCGTGCGTGCGGCTCATCCCAGGAAGCTGCCAATGGTATAGACAACTAGACATCTCCTGCCGTGAGCCTCGCGTTTCCGCCGCTCTACTACCGCATCCAGGAGATGCTGCGCCAGCAGATCGCCTCGGGAGAGCTTGCCGTCGGCGCCCGCGTCCCATCCGAGAGCGAACTCGCCGAACGATTCGAGACGACGCGCAGCACGGTCCGTCAAGCGCTCGCGCACCTTACGTTTGAAGGCCTGATCGTGCGCCGCGTTGGGCACGGCACGTTCGTCGCAAAACCGCAAATCGAAGGCCATCTCTCCACATCGCGACCAATCTCGTTCGAAGAACAAATGGAAGAGGCCGGCGTGCGCGTCGGTTTTCGCCTGATCAGCTTTGAGGAAGTGGCCGCCTCGGAAGAGATGGCCAGTGCTCTGCAAGTTGCACCGAAGTCGCACATCTTTCGCTTGCAGCGGTTGCGACTCGTCGACGGCGAAATCGTCGGTTACGAGGATCGCGCATTACCGCAACGCATCGGAAAGCGCATACCCGCGTCGTCCCTCACGAATACCTCGGCGATGGCGATGACCGAATCCGCGATGGGCGCACGTTTCAGCGGCGCGGCGGTAACGGTTGCCGCCGAACCGTCGCGCGCCAAGATCGCGAGGCTGCTGGCAATCAGAGTCGGTACGCCGATTCTGCTGCGGATGCACACGTTCTTCGACCAGAACGGCGTCCCGGCCCTGACCGGAAGCGCGTACTATCGCGCCGACAAATTCCGGTTTACGTTTCGATTCGGCCGGACGAGCTAGTCGACCGGAATACAGAAAACCGGCGTGCGCGATTCGGCGAGCTTCATCAATCCGCCGCCGCCGTGTGCGAGAAAATGCGGCGTCTCACGGTGTTTCCAATATGCGGCTTCATCAACGTATTGTTCGTAGATGAATATCGTGCGCTCGAGCTCCGTCGCTTTGTGGCCGACGTACATCTTGCAGCCCGGCTCTTTCACCGATTCCGACGCGAGCACGCGCAGATGCGCGAGCGCCTCTTCTTCTTTACCGGCCTGGATAACGTACGTGACCGCTAAACAGTACAATTAGCGCGAGATTGTGACTGAAGCGATCTCGAAGTCGGCCGGAAGCTTTCGGTGCATCGGAATCGGAAGCGGCCCATCTTGGACGCCTCCGACCGCAAGATCCATAACCAGCACCATCGGTACGCTCGGAATGCCACTCGTGATCGTCCAGTACGGCTTGTTGTCGACGTACCACGTAAGATGATCCGGACGCCAATCGATGCCGAACGTGTGATACTCGTGCGCGTAGTTGATCAGTTTGCGCTGTGGATTGCCGATGCGCGTGCAATTGGTTAGCGCCTGATAATTCTCGACGATGACGCACCGGTTCGAAGCCACTGAGCCGTTCGACCACGTCGCAACCGATGCGGTGAAGCCGTTCGTATGACTGCCGAAGCCGTCGAAGATGTCGATCTGTCCGCCGAGCGGACGTCCCTCGGGCGTGCGCATCCAAACCGACGGCCAAAAACCGTTGCCGATCGGGACCTTCAGCTTTACGCTGATGCGTCCGTAGAGATATGCATCGTTGCTCTCGACGCGGCCGGCTTCGACCGGATAGTCGTAACCCGTTGCAGGATCGAGCACGTCGTACGAGAGCGCGTTGAGGTGCAGCACGCCGCGATCGACGATAACGGCATCGGGCGTGTAGTACTGCTGTTCAGGATACGGCGTGTCTTGACCGGCGCCGCGGTGCTCGACCGCATGCCAGTGACGGCGATCCAGCTGATTGCCATAGAACGCGTAGACCGTCGTTCGTGCGATAACCGAGGGCTGCGGCCCCGGGACTTCGGGCAGACCCTCGTGGGCGCGCGCCGCCAAAATGGGCGCAAAAGCACTCACGGCGATGACCGCAACGACCGCGAACCGCACAAACCGCATCTCTCTCGGTTTCGGCGGCGCGGCTGGGTTGCCTTAGGTTAGCTCGAGATCGCCCCGTTGGAGATCGATTCTGAGGACCCGTCGCTGTACGTGACCGTCCCCGTTTCCGTGGCGTCGATGGTGAAGGTCACGAGCGAGCCGCCGGTCACCGTCCAGCCGTACGCTCCCTGGCGGGCAAGTTTCGTCGAATTGAGCCCGCCGACATAGGCCGAACCGCTACCCGAGTAATTTTCCGAAACAATTGGAGCGCTCGTCTGCGACAAGGTCACGTTCTCGACGACGGCATTGTCTTCGTTGAGCGCGGCGACGTGATCGTCAACCGCGACGGAACACGTCTCATCTCCGGTTTGCGTGATCGAACACCCCAAACCGAGATTGACGAAGGGTGGCGTCGACGATGAAGTCGCTTGGCTTTCACTCAGCCTGAATGTCGAAGTCGTCCCAGACGTACTTATCGATGCAGTGATCGTGTCGTACCCCTGAATGGCACCGGAGAGCGCATATAATGTTACGTTTCCGCTCACTGACGCCGACGTCGGTGATGAGGTCTTAGGGTAAGCTGACTGAGGCTTTGCGGCTCAGTGCACGCGCTATCGTAGAAGACCTCTTCGGTAAGGACATCAGTCGTGGCGCTGATCGGATCGTCGGAATATTCATAGCCTCCCTGACACGACGAGAGCGTTTGCGCGTGGGCAGCCGGGTGACTGCGGCGCGCCTTCATCAGAACGCCAACGACTGGCGAACCGCTGCCTACGCCAAGTAACGAAGACGCGGTAATCAGCGCGAGCGATTGCTGAACCATCGCTTGCTGAACCTTGAGCTGTTGTATGCCGGACGGGCTGTTGAAATTCGCAACGGCACCTGATGACGGAGCACTGCCGCCACCTCCGCCGCAACCCAAAAGCAAGGACAACGCGAACGGTAAGACCGGTATCGCTCTGCGCATGCAAAGCAACTCGGTTGCCGCCGGCTTGGGAACCTTCCGGCGCAAGAAAGTCGACAGTTACGCGCGCAAATGTCGACACATTCGCGCGCGAACGGTTAGCCGTTGTTTACGGCAGGCTCGGGTCGCTTAGAGCCATGGCGACGGCGCGATAGGCGTTGAGCCGGCCGCAACCTTGATGCGTGCTGTTCAACGTGTCCGCCGTCGTGCAGAGCAACGTCTTCATTGCGGTCGGATTGCAATCGGCGGGATTCAAGCCGCAGATCAGGGCTGCCACGCCCGCGACGTGCGGCGTCGACATCGAGGTGCCGGCGATCAACGTGCGGCAATCCACCGGCGCTGTCGTCCCGCTCGAATTCGGATAGTCGTCCGTGCACTCACCGGCGTAGTCGGTATCGTTGCTGTTCGACATGTACGGCGTCGAGGTCCAGATATTTTCGATCCAGTGCAGGTCGTCATCATCGACATCACTTGCCGGATCGCCGCCCGGGGCGACGATACCCCACGAGGCCGCGCTATGCAGCGTGTTCGTTGAACCGAAGTTGCTGTAGGACGCAACGTACTCGCTCGGGGCGCTAGGAGTGCCCGCCGGAACTGCGTTCCCGCCAGCCCCCGTTCCGTTCGGCGAGCCGTCGTCGAGCGAGGTCGCGCCGACCGCGATGACACCCGTGTCGCAGCCGGGCGCATCGACACTACTGGCAGATTCGTTGCCCGATGCAGCCACGACGATGACGTTATGCGAGATTGCATTTTCAACTGCAGCGCCCTCGGCTGCATCTGTGTCGTTACCACCGCTGCATCCGCTGCCGCCCAAGCTCATCGAGATGACCATGGCGCCATTGGTAACGGCATCGTCGATCGCAGCGGCGATGTCCGTCGTCGATGCGCCGCACTGATTGTCGCCGCCGTTACTCTGTTCGCACGTATCATCGGGGGTCGGGAACACGCGATACGCCATAATGCCCGAGTTGCCGCCCGCACCGGCGAAACCGTTCGTCGTTGCGGGAATGCTCGCGGGATCCGTGACGGCGGCCGCGATGCCGCTCACATCCGTACCATGGCCGAACGGATCGGTCGTGAAATTCGACGTCGATTGTGAACCGGTCGGGTCGCCGTTCGAATCGACCGGCGTGATAAAGCATTTCTGATAGATTATATTCGCGGTCAAGTCCGGATGCGTCGTATCTTCACCGGTGTCGATGATCGCGATCTTGGCGTTATGCGTGCCGAGAGCGGCGGCGTTCGCTCCGCCAGGTGCTCCATTGCCCGAGGCTTGCGAATAGCCGAAAACGTGCTCCATCCCAATCGCGTGCATGTCCCATTGTCCCGGTAATGCGGAGCCTTCGTAGTACGGCGCGACGTTCGAGGGTGCGAACCCGCCAAAATAGTGGTTGTTGACGATCAATGCCGAGGACGTCAACGAATAGCGGCGCTGGGTCGTAGCAACGCTGAGCACGCCCGGTTGCGAACGCAGTGCTGCAATCGCAGCCGCGGATTGCGCCGCCGGAACGGCCAGGACGTGAATCGTCTTACCGAGGTTCGGATAGTCGAACGTGTGCGAGAGCGTCGTGCCTGCGCTCTGCTCGCTGCGAGTAAACGAGGCGGTCGAACGCTGGAAGCTTGCGCGATTGTAAACAACCGCAATTTGTCCGCCGACGTTCTTCATCGACGGCCGCACCCGCGTAAGGTTGTGCCGGGTTGCTTCACTCGCCGAAACTGCGCCGCGCGCGACCGAGCTCGTACTGTCGCTGGTCGGGCAAGTGAATGCGTTGGCAGAGACGAGATTCGAACCGGAGACGATCTCGAGCGCGAACGCATCGCTCAAGCTTGAAATCGAAACAGAGCCGGAGCACGTGAACGTAACGGTCCCGCTGCTCGAGGTTTCGGGACACGTCGCTACCGGATTCGTAAACGACGCGTTATTGATCTGCGTCGTGTCGAAGATTTCTAAAATCAGATTCGAGCTTGTGCCCGAGTACGAGAGCGTCAAGTTACCATTGAAGGTCACGCTCTGTCCCGACGCATTGCCGCCGAACGTCATCGTGTAGATCGCGGACGCGGTACCGGATGCCGTGTGCCGCGCGTTGCTGAACGGCGTCGGACCGCTGCCTGCTGCCGTGAACGTTACCTTGACGCCACTCGGAATGTTGCTGCTCGGATATGTCAAGGTCGGCGAGATGCCGCCGGATGTCGGCAGTGCGATCGTTCCGCCGCTCGCGCTCAGTGTCCCACTCGAACCTCCGCCGCCGTTGCCGCCGCCACCACCGCCGCCGCCGGGTGTGGAACCGCCTCCACCGCCGCAAGCCGTAAGCAGCGACACGGAGATAACCAAAGCAAGCAATGCACGATAATTCACATTAACCACTACCGTGCGCGCAGCGTGACTTCCTATGTGATGCGGTCGACTAAACGCGCTCGAAAAGCGTCGCTATGCCCTGTCCCATGCCGATGCACATCGTAGCGATACCGTAACGCCCGTCACGTTTGTTAAGCTCGTGCAAAAGCGTCGTCGCGATACGTGCTCCGCTGCAGCCCAGCGGATGGCCGAGCGCGATCGCTCCGCCGTTCACATTCACTTTGTCAGGATCGATGCGCAGCTCTTGTATGCAAGCGAGCGACTGCGCCGCGAACGCCTCGTTCAGCTCGACGAGATCGATATCGTCGATCGTGAGATCTGCATTAGAAAGAACGCGCTGCGTCGCGCCGATCGGACCGATGCCCATGATGCTCGGATCGACGCCGTATACGCCGGTGGTGACGATGCGCGCGAACGGTTCGAGGCCGTGTTTTTTGGCCGCTTTGGCGCTCATCAGCAACATCGCAGCGGCACCGTCGTTGAGCCCGGAAGAATTGCCGGCCGTCACCGTGCCGCCCGGCCGAAACGCGGGCTTCAGTTTGCGCAGATCGTCAATCGTCGTTTTCGGACGCGGGTGCTCGTCAACGTCGAAGATCGCGTCCGTCTTGCCGTTCTTGATCGCAACCGGAATCAGTTGGCTCTCGAAACGGCCGCTCTCCATCGCTTTCGCGCAGCGCTGCTGCGAACGCAATGCGAACTCATCTTGCGCTTCGCGCGAAATATTAAACTTGTCGGCCACGTTCTCGGCCGTCTCGCCCATCGCAATAGGCGGATAGACTTCGGCAAGCCGCGGATTCGTAAGGCGATTGCCGAGCGTCGAGTCGGCGATCTCCGGCGCACGGTCGAACGCTTTTTCTGCTTTCAGCAACACAAACGGTGCGCGCGACATCGATTCGGCGCCGCCTGCAATCACGATCTCTTCCGCGCCGACCATCACCGCGTGCGCGGCCGAGTTCAGCGCTTGCAGACTACTTCCGCACAAACGGTTGAGTGTCGTCCCCGCGACGGTCGTGGGCAAGCCCGCGAGCAGGACCGCCATGCGCGCAACGTTGCGGCAATCTTCACCGGCTTGATTTGCCGCGCCCCAATAGACGTCTTCGATCAGTGACGGATCGATCGGATTGCGCGCGAGCAAACCTTTGATCGCGGTCGCCGATAAATCGTCGGGCCGAACCATCGAGAGAGCGCCGCCGTATCTGCCGATCGGAGTTCGAACGGCATCAACGACGACGCAATCGATCACTGTGTGAACGGGCCGGGCGGAGTCGGATCGCTCAGCGCCGTCGCCACCGCGGTGTACGCATCGAGGCGGCCACATCCTTGATTGGCGTCACTGATCGTATCTGCCGTCGTGCACAACAGATTTTTCATCGTCGTCGGATTGCAATCGGCGGGATTGAGTCCGCAGATCAGGGCTGCCACGCCAGCTACGTGCGGCGTAGCCTGCGAGGTTCCTGCGATCAGCGTACGGCAGTCGACGGGTGCAAACGTCAGGGTCGAATTCGGGTAATCGTCGGTGCATTCGCCTGCGAACGTTTGGTCTTGCGAGTTCGCCATGTACGGCGTCGACGTCCAGATATTCTCGATCCAGTGAAGATCGTCGTTGTCGCCGCAATTGGCCGTTGGGCAATCCGGATCGCCGCCGGGCGCGACGATTCCCCATGATGCGGAACTGTTGAGCGTATTGGTCGAACCGGCGTTGCTGTAATAGGCAACGTACTCTTGCGGCGCTAATGACGTACCGGCCGGATGCGCGTTTCCGCCGGCGGCGCTCGAACCGTTCGGCGTGCCGTCGTCGAGCGACGTCGCACCGACCGCAATCACGCCCGTGTCGCACCCGGGCGCGTCGATAGGCTGTTTGCTGCTCGTGCTCGTGCTTTCGTTGCCCGCTGCAGCAACGACGATAACGTTGTGCGCGATGGCATTTGCGACCGCCGCACCCTCCGTCGGATCCGGATCGATGCCCGGCGTCGTGCAACCGGGGCCGCCGATGCTCATCGAGATGACGCTCGCGCCGTTCGTGACGGCGTCATCGATCGCAGATGCAATGTCGGCGGTCGAAGCACCGCAGACGTCATCGTTTGAATTCGGATTGCCACAGTTGTCATCCGGCGTCGGGAAAACGCGGTACGCCATGATTCCGACGTTTCCGCCCGCACCCGCGAATCCGAGATCGTTCGGATGCGAACCCGATGGGTTCGTAACCGCAGCGGCGATACCGGTGACGTCGGTGCCGTGTCCTTGCGGATCCGTCGAGAACGTGGACGTGGATTGCGCCGTCCCCGCTTCGTTCGTTATGAAGCACTTCTGATACACGATGTTGCCGGCAAGATCCGGATGCAGCGTATCTTGGCCCGTATCGATCACCGCGAGCTTGGCGCTGTGCGTACCCAGTGCGTTTGCGTTGGCGCCGCCGGGCGCGGTATTGCCGGCGGCTTGCGAATATCCGAACGCATATTCAAGACGAATCGCGTGCATGTCCCACTGACCCGGAAGAGCCGCCGCCTCGTAGAAAGGCGCGGTCGTGCCGGTGAAGCCCGGGAAGTAATTATTGCTCGCCATGAGTGGCGTCGACGTGAGGCTGTAGCGCTTCAGACCGGCCGGCGTTACGCTGAGTACTCCGGCTTGAGCGCGCAGTGTCGTCATCGCCGCGAGCGACTGCGAGGGCGCAACCGTGAGGATGTGAATCGTCTTGCCGAGCGTCGGATAGTCGAATGTCTGCGCGAGTGTTGATCCGGCACTGGTCTCCGCACGCGTAAACGCCGCGGCCGAACGCGAGAGCGCACTGCGATCGTAGACGACGGCGATTCGGCTGACCGAGGTAAGTGTTTGTTTGGGCGCGCGGACGATCGCGTGACGCGTTGCTTCGGCTCCGGATACTCCGCCGCTGCGCGCGACCGAGCTGCTGCCGTCGCCCGTCGGACAGGTGAAATCAGACACGACTCCGGTCGGGGTCGGCGTCGGATTGCCGCCGCCGCCAGGGCTGGACCCGCCACCACCGCCGCAGGCCGGGAGTAGGAGGGCCATGCCGACTAAGGCCGCTAGTGAAGCACGCATCGAAGAGGTCATCCCGGAGCCCTTTCTTTCCTTAGGTAACGCCACGCGCTGTACCGAGCCGAGCACGCCGGTCGCCAACATAGCACGCAAACTCTCAGTCCATCCTGAATGTCGTGTTAAGGCCTACCCCTTAAGCCCTCGTTCTAATGGCAAACAAGCGAGCCGTAGGCGGCAGAGCTTGGCTGTCGAACTCTAGCGCCATCCACGAAGGATTAGGGGGAATCAAATAGGTGAGGCTGCGGGAGCTGATCCGATGGAATTCTCTCGCAACGCAAGTGTTGGCCGTTGCGATGGCGTCGTTGCTCGCCTTCACGGCCGTCCTGCTCTTCGTCGTCGACAACACGGTTCGGGACTCGGTCGAAAAGGAGATCCAGAGCCAGGTTGAGGTCGCACAGCGCACCGCGTCGACGCTGCTCGGCGTCCACGGCGGTACGCCGGTCGTAATCGGCAAGACGCTGCAGTTCGGCGGCTGGATCGCCAACAACGACATCGAGCTAGTCAACAACGTCAAGAAGATCACCGGCTGCGACGCGACGATCTACGAAATCGAGAACGGCGCCCCGATCGCGATCTCGACCACCCTTCAAAAGGATGGCAAGCCGATCATCGGCTCCGAACTGACCGGCTTGGCGCGCAACGCGATCGACGTCCAGCGGCCGTATCGTGGCTACGTTCCTTTTAATGGCCAGACGTACATCGCGGCCTACGAACCGATCATCGACGATGCGCAGCACATGGTCGGCGTGCTGTTTACCGCCAAGCCCGCAACCGCGCTCTCTTATGCTGCTCAGCTGACGTTCTTCCGCGTCGCCGCGATCTCGCTGGCCGCGCTGATCGTCATCCTGGCGCTGATCTTCTGGTTTTTGCGCTACATCCGGCGGGATGCGTTCCAGCTGGCGACGACGGCGCGCGCGCTTGCGAGCGGCATCCTCGACGACACCGCGGATATTCACTCACAAAACGAGCTGGGTGAGATCGCCGACGCGTTCGACGAGATGATCGCGTATCAGCGCGAGATGGCCGCGACGGCCGAAGCGATCGCAGCCGGCGATCTCGCAACAACGATCGAGCCGCACGCACCCGGCGACCGTCTCGGAAATGCGCTGGCACGCATGAATCAAAATCTCGCACTCGTCGTCGGACAAATTCAACGCACGTCGGACTCGCTCGCAGCCAGCTCGACGCAGCTCGGCTCGACGTCGGAGCGCTCGAGCAAGATGGTCGCGGAAGCGACGATCGCAATGGCCGGCCTCGCGAAAGGCTACGATGCGCTAAGCGAAGCCGCGACGACGCTCGATACGATGGTGCGGCAATTTTCCGTCGGCGTTGACGCGATCGCGCGCGGCGCTGTCGACCAAGCCGCACAAGTCAGCTCGGCCACGAACGACGCATCGCGAATGTTCGAGGACGTCGAACGGCTCGCGCACATCTCGATGACACTGGCTGCCGCCGGCGTACAAACGAGAACCGCAGCTGCAAGCGGCGAGCGTGCCGTCGCCGACACGGTCGAAGAAATGTATCAGATCGCGGAAGCGGTTCGCGCCGCAACCGACAAGATCAACGAGCTCGAGACGCTCAGCGCGCAGATCGGTTCGATCGTCGAAGCGGTCGAAGAGATCGCCGAACAGACGAACTTGCTGGCGCTCAACGCGGCGATCGAAGCCGCGCGCGCCGGCGAGCACGGCCGCGGCTTCGCCGTCGTCGCCGACGAGGTGCGAAAGCTCGCCGAGCGCTCGGCCTCCGAGAACAAGCAGATCGGCCAGCTGGTGCGCGAGGTGCAGGTCCGCACGCGCGACGCCGTTCGCGCGGTCGGCGCGGGCGCCGAGAAGGTGTCGACCGGGACCGAGAAGGCCGTGGTCGGGGGCGCCGCGCTGCGCGAGATCTTACAGAGCGTCGAGCAGACCGTTGCGCAAGTCTCCGAGATCGCGGACGCCACCGGTGTGATGGCGCGCAGCGCCAAGAGTCTCACCGACTCGATTCGCTCGATCAACGACGTCGTCGAGGAAAACTCGGCGGGCACCAAACAGATGGCGTCGCAGACGACGGAGATCACAGCGTCGATCGGCTCGATCGCCGCGACCAGCGCACAGCACCGGATGGAAGCCGAGCGCGTCGCGCGGATCTCCTTCGACGTCCGCGCGCAGGTCGAGCAAGTCCAAGAACAGGCGACGGAGCTGGACGAGACTGCGCGCACGCTCCGCCGGCTGACGACGCAGTTCACGACCGACGGAAACGGCCAGCGTCAGCTGACGGCGGTCGACGTCCCCGCGATCTCGAGCAACGCGCCGAGGGCGTCCGCGAGCTGATCCGCCGCCTCGTACATCGGCATGTGTCCGCAGCCTGCAAACGTCGCGAGCTGCGCGCTCGGAATCCGCGGCACGACGTTGACGGCTTCGCTCAAACCCATGATCGCATCTTGATCGCCGATCGAAAACAAGAACGGGACATCGATGTCGTCGACCAGATCGCGTGCATCGACGCGTTGCGCTGCGCCGCGCAAATGTGCGGCTGCACCGTGCGGATCGGTACGGCCGCATAATTGGCGAATTTCCTCAATTAATTGCGGCTTTTCCGTATAAACGGCCGGCGCGAAGAATCGCGGAATAAACGCATCTAACACCGGCATAATTCCTTCGCGTTCGGCGCGATCTGCAAGCGCGTAGCGATCGTGTGCAGCGGCTTCCGTATCGTTTACGAAACGGCTGCCGACGAGCGCGAGCGCATTGACGCGCTCGCGAAACATCCGGAAGAATGCGAGCGCGACGTAGCCGCCGAGCGAGTGTCCAACCAACGTCGCGGAGGCAATGCCTTTAGCGTCGAGCAGCGCTGCGATGTCGGCGGCGAGCGCTTCGATCAGATACGGACCGGGCGTTACGGACGAGCGTCCGAGTCCGCGCAAATCCGGACGGATGACACGCGCGCGCGGCGTGAGCGCGGGCACAATTGCATCCCAAATGGAGTGATCGAGCAAGAAGCCGTGGATCAGGATCACCGCGTCTCCGGTACCGTCATCAGCGTACGAAAGCACGCCGCCGTCGATTGGAATCGTCTGCATGTTTTGCGGTTTGCGTCGTCGGCAACGTCGTGCCTTCCTGCGTTTTGACGTACGACATTTGCAACAGCAGCCGAATTTGTGCTATAACTTAAGCAATCACACCGGCGTTATGCCGGGTCGCTCGCCCTTTGGGTTGAGCAGAAAGGACCCTAATGGCTACCAAGAGACGTAAAAAGAAAGCAGCGAAAAAGACTGCAGCTCCGAAGCGCCGCAAGAAGGCCGCTAAGAAAACTGCAACCCGCAAGAAGGCTCGCAAGGCTCGCGGCAAAAAGACAGCGCGCCGCAAGACTTCTCGCCGCAAGAAGGCTGCCAAGTAAACAACCTTCTCTAGGAAACAGCAAAGGCGAGTCGCAAATCTGCGACTCGCTCTTTTTTATGGAAAAAGCAATGTATCTCGACGATATCCCAGATGCTGCAGTAGCGCAGAAAATCAAGGCTGCTGCGCGTGGGCGCGCCATTACCGAAAATGGCAAAGCCGCCGGCGTAGCGTTCACCGGCGACGGAAAATTAGTGCCCGAATCATGGATCGTACGCTTCGATATTGCCGAAGGACAAGACGGGCGCAGGCTGCTCGCCGACGCGTTCGTGGCAACCGGCGCCTCGCTAATTTGGTACTTCGGCGGCGACCTCTCGACACGCCAAGCCGTCAATGATCTCGGGATGGAATCGCAGCCGCACACGGGCGTGTTCGTCCGCCGCGCCGAGCCGGTGCAGCGGGCTGGAGAGCTCAATCTGCGCGCCGCCTCGGAGATGGACGCGCGCACGCGCCAGCTCATCTCCCGGCACGTCGAGCACTATGACTCGCCGCGCTTCGCAGCTGCGCTCGCAGGCGGCGAGATCGTCGGCTACGCGATTCTCCAGGAGTTGACTCCGACGTGGAGTGAGGTCAGTGCGTTCGTCTTTCCGGCGGGACGACGGCACGGCTACGGCGCCGAGATCTTGGCGCGCTCGGCAGATGCTGCGGAGCACACCGGGCGGATGGTCTGCGCCGCGGTTCCGTACGCCGACACCGCGTCACGCTCGGTGCTCGAGCGCGCGGGCTTCCGGCTCGCCGACTACTATTTCACGGCCAAGCCGAAACCGAAATCTCAGCCCTGACGTAGCCGCGCGTCGGCCAGATCGAGGTCGTACTCGATTGCGCGGTAGATGTCATCGGGAATCTGCCCGCCGCGGCGCATCGACTGAATCGCGGTGCGTTCGGCGAGCAGCGCCGCCTTTTGCAGTTGGTGATCGACCTTGTTTTCGGTGAGCTCTTCGCCATCCGGGCCGAGCTCGAGATGTCCTTGAAGATGCTGGATGCGATGCTGGTACTCTCCGATGATGCGTCCTTCAACTTCCCATTCGACTTCTGAATCGAAGGTCGGCTCGAGCTCGCGTACGCGCGACATTCCCGCTTCGAGCGCCTTGATTCGAATCTCGATTTCTTTCTTCTCCATGCGCCCGTCGTCGCGCACCTTCAAGATACGAATGACGAACGGCAACGTCGAGCCCATGACGACGAGCGTCGCGAAGATGACGCAGAACGTAACGAAGATAATCGCATCGCGATCGACCATTGTGACCGGAATTGCGAGCGCGGCCGCAAGCGATACGATGCCGCGCATTCCTGCCCAAGAAAGAATTGCGGGCCATGTCCACGGCGGCGACGGATCCACCTCGCGGATGTGCTTGCTGATCAACCGCGGCACGTACGTTGCGGGATAAATCCAAATGAAGCGCAGCACGATGACCGCGACGCTGATGACGAAACCGTAGAGCATCAGCCGCTCGAACGACTCGTGTCCGAGTGTTGCGACGATGCGGTGCAGCTGCAATCCGAGCAGCAAGAAGACGAGCGCGTTGAGGAGATAGGTCATCATCTCCCAGACGCTGTAGCCGACGATCCGCGCATCGGCCGACATCCGCCCCGAGCGGCGGCTCATGTAGATGCCGCCGGCGACGGCAGCCAGAACGCCGCTCACGCCCAGCGCTTCGGCCGGCAGATAGCAGGCGAAGGGCGCGAACAGATTGATGACGTTCTCGAGGACCTCGTCGTCGAGGTCGCGCCAACGGATAAATTGGTGAGCCCATGAAAGGACGGCTGCGACGCCCAGGCCGATCGCGATCCCGCCGATCGAGACGAGGAAGAATTGCGGCAGAACGTGGCTCGCGAGAAACGTCCCCGTGAGGGCGGCGCCGATCGCGAAGCGATAGATAATCAGCGAGCTGGCATCGTTCACCAGGGCCTCGCCGCTGATGATGGTCATGATGCGGCGCGGCAGCGAGAGGTCTTCGGAGATGACTTCGGCCGCGATCGCATCGGTCGGGGCGACGATCGCGCCGAGCACGTACGCAGCCGGCCACGAGATGCCGGCGATGACGGCGTGCGCGATTGCGGCAACCATCACTGTGGTGAAAACGACCAGGCCGATAGCAGCCAGGCCGATCGGGCGCAGATTGCGCTTGAACTCGGTCCAGTCGGTCGTCCAGCCCCCGCTGAACAGAAAGATCGGCAAGACGATCAGGAAGATCGTATCGGGCTGCAGCTCGATGTTCGGGAGATCGGGGACGAAGCCGAGCAACGCGCCGGCGACGACGAAGACGATCGGATACGCGACGTTGATGCGCTTCGCAATGATGGCGAGTGCGGCGGTCGCCACCAGAAAGCCGAAGATCGGCCAGCCGCCCTCCACTACGCGCGCCGCAATGCCGGATGCGCGAGCCAAACCCACGCGCCGGCGACCAGCGCCACGACACCGCTGCAGACGAATGTAAGACTCAAGCCGATCTGCGAGCCGAGAAATCCAAGGACGAGCGTCCCCGCAGGCACCAGGCCCAAGATTGTCATCGAATAGACGGAAACTGCGCGCCCGCGCATCTCATCTGGCGAAAGCATCTGAACGAGCACATTGGACGAACCGATGAACGACATCATCCCGAAACCCAACACGATTTGCTCGAAGAGAGCGACCTTGAAGTCGTGCGTGTAGCCGAGGGCAATAACGCCGATGGCAGAGACGGTCCCCGCGAAAAACCACCAGCCGCCTCGCCGTTCGGATTGATAGAGCGCCGTCGTCACCGCACCAACGATCGTTCCGACCCCGCCGGCGGCCAGCAGCCAGCCGTAACCCGAGGCATCGACGTGCACCGTGTGCGTCGCAAAGGCCGCCAGCAGCGACGTGAACGGCCGCACCGTGAACGACGTCACGACCAGCATCCCGATGATCCAGCGCAGTACCGGGTGCGAAGCGATGAAGCGCAACCCTTCGGAAATCTGGCGGAAGACCGGTTCGCGCGACGTGCTCGCCGGTGGCGCGGGCGTCATGAAGATCAGGGCGATAACCACCGCGCACGATAGGAACGCGTTGACGAAAAATGAGACGTGCACGCCGACTGCACCGATCAAGATACCGGCGATCGCGGGGCCGACGGTCATCGGGGCATTGAAGGCGATCGAATTCAAGCCGATGGCATTCGAGATCAGATTGCGCGGGACGAGAATCGGAACCCAGCTCTGCCGCGCCGGTGAGTCGAACGTTTGCGCGGTAGCCTGGAGCGCCGCGATCAGATAGACGACGTAGAGCGCCCAACTTTCGTGATACAGCGCCGTGAACGCAAGGCCAAGCGCGAGAATAGTTTGACCCGTATTCGTGATGAGCAGCGTGCGCCGGCGCGGAAAATGATCCGCCATGAAACCGGCGATCGGCGAGAACATGAAAACCGGCAAGGAACGCGCAGCACCGACCAGGCCGAGATTGAACGCGCTTTGCGCAGCGCTATGCGCTAGGACGACGCCGACCAAATACGTCATCGACGTGAACTGCATCCAGAAACCGACGTTGGCGATGAGCAGCCCGCTCCACAACAAACGGAAATCGCGATATGCGAACGCGCTCCACAAACGGAGTTTGCGTTCGGGTATGCGCGGCTCGTCGATGTGCGGTACGAGCGACGTCTTCATCTGCACGGCATCATTCTGCACGGCATCATTCGTGTAGCTGACTCGCGGCGTTCGCGATCAGATAAACGGCGCCGTGGACGCCGACGCGCGCCACGTCGAGCGTCATCGAATAATACTCGGCGCGGCCCCATTCCAGATCGTAGTGGACTTTGGCCCAGCGCTTGCGCGCGGCATCGACACGCGCGACTTCTTTGCGGGCTTCTTCTCGACCGACTTTGAGCGACTCCATGACGCGGCTGATACGAAAATCGAGCGGCGCGTGCAAAAAGACGCTCAGCAGATTCGGCCGGCCGCGTAAGATGACGTTTGCAATCCCGCCGACGATGACGACGTCGGGTTCTTGCGCCGCCTCGAGCACCGCGGTCTCGATTTCTTTGCGCACCTCGCTCTCGAAGCTCGGAGCAAGCGTCGTGGCGCCGTCGGCGCTTCCCAGATTCTGGAGAATACGCTCCGCGATCGATGGTGCGCGATGCTCGACGGCAACCACGTCGTCGTGCGTCGTGCCGAGCCGCAAGGCGGCGATCTTGGGCAGGGCGTCGCCGACGACAGGATAGCCCATCAAATCGCCGACACGATGCGCTACCGTCAAGCCGGAAGCGCCGTATTCCCGCGAAATCGTAACGATCATCAGACGACGTGTGGGTTCTCGGCAGGCTGGGAAAAGCCGCCTACAGTGGAACCGCGCCGCAGTCCCACCTCAATCATCCTGGCGCTGATCCCGGCTCTCGCGCTGACCATCGGCGTGCCTTTTGCGAACCATTTGGAGCCGCGTATTTTCGGGCTCCCGTTCTTGCTGGACTACATCGTCCTCTGGATTCTCCTTACGCCGGCGTTCATGTACGGCGTCTATCGCTTGGAGCACCGGCAATGAGCGGCGTGGCACTCGGCGTGATCGCCGCGATTCTGCTCTTCACGATCGTCTTCGGCTGGCTTGCCGTTCGCAACGTCCGGATGGATCCGACGCAATACATCGTCGGCGGTCGTTCGTTCGGGCCCGTATTGCTGTGGCTGCTCATGGCCGGCGAAATCTACACCAGCTTCACGTTCTTGGGCGCCGCGGGTTGGGCGTACACGAAAGGCGCGCCGGCGTTTTACATTCTGTGCTACGGCACGGTCGCGTACATCATATCCTATTTCATGCTGCCGCGAATTTGGCGTACGGCACGCGAGAATAACTTGCTGACGGGTCCTGACTACTTCCGATTCATCTATGACAGCAAGTGGCTCGGAGCGCTCGTTGCGATCGTCGGCTTCATCTTCCTCGTCCCGTACGTCACGCTGCAGCTCTCCGGCCTCGAGATACTGCTGCGTATCGCAGGCTACGGTACGCTGAACTCGATTCTCGCAGTCGGCATCGCGTTCGCACTGATCATCTTGTTCGTCTTCTTCATGGGCCTTCGCGGAACGGCGTGGGCGTCGATCGTGAAGGACGTGCTCGTGCTGCTCGGCGTGATCTTCGCGGGCATCGTGTTGCCGATCCATTTCTTCGGCTCGCCCGCTGCGGTAATCGATCGGGTGCTGGCCGACAAGCCGACCTGGATGACGTTGCAAGGAACGACCACGTCGAGCGGAACGGTTTGGTTCGTTTCGACCGTCGTGTTGACCGCGATGGGTTTCTTCATGTTCCCGCAATCGATGGCAGCGACGTACTCCGCGAAAAGCGCGGAGACGATCCGGCGTAACGCAATCTTCCTGCCGTTCTATCAGCTGATGCTGCTGCTCGTCTACTTCGCAGGCTTTACAGCGTTGCTCGTGCACCCCGGTCTCAAAGGCCCCGCCGGCGATCAATCGTTTATGCTCGTTCTGCAACAATACTATCCGCCGTGGGTTGTCGGCGCCATCGCCGGCGCCGGCTGTCTTGCCGCGCTCGTGCCGGCATCCGCACAGGTCCTTGCGGCGGCGAGTCTCGTCTCGAAGAATCTGCTTGCCGATTACGGCTTCGTTCGCACGGAGCAAGGCGCGACGTTTGCAACGCGCATCGCAGTGATCCTCATCGCGGTGCTCGCGTTCGGTTTTTGGGCCGTTGCGCGCACGTCGCTCGTCGGATTGCTCCTGATTGCATATAACGGCGTGACGCAGTTCTTCCCAGGCGTCGTCCTCTCGCTCTCGCCGCGAACGCGTCCGCATCCGGCCGGAGTCGGCGCCGGAATTGTCGTCGGCATTGCGACGCTCGCGTATGTCGCGGCAACCGGCGCGACTATACCGTGGGGACTCAATACCGGATTCCTGGCGCTCATCCTAAATGTGATCGTGCTCGTCGTTGTTTCGCTGACGCTTGGACGAAGGGCGGTATCTGCCAGCCCGTAGTTGAAGAATCGGGCCGATGCCGATCATCGAGACGCGCGGGCTGCGCAAGGTCTTCCGCTCGGTCCAGCGCTATCCGGGCGTCGGAGGCGCGCTGCGCAGTCTTTTCACGCGTGAATACGTCGACAAGGTCGCGGTCGAAGACGTCAACCTAAAGATGGAAGCCGGCGAGCTGGTCGGCTATATCGGTCCGAACGGCGCCGGAAAATCGACGACGATCAAGATGCTCACCGGCATCCTGGTTCCGACGTCCGGCGAAATTCACGTCGCGGGATTGGTACCGCATCAGAAACGAAAAGAGAACGCGCGCAACATCGGCGTCGTCTTCGGGCAGCGCAGTCAGCTTTATTGGGATCTTCCGCTACGGGAGTCATTCGAGCTCTTGCGCGCGATCTACGCCGTCCCGCGTCCCAAGTACGATGCCAACATGGCGTTCTTCTCCGAGATCCTCGATCTCGACGAATTCATGTCGACTCCCGTGCGTCAGCTGTCGCTCGGCCAACGCATGCGCGGCGACTTTGCGGCTGCAATGCTGCACGATCCGCCGATCGTCTATCTCGACGAGCCGACGATCGGTCTCGACGTCGTTGCGAAGGAAGCTATCCGAACGTTCATTGCCAAAGTGAATAGAGAGCGCGGCACGACCGTCATCCTAACGACGCACGATCTCGCCGACGTCGAGCGGCTTTGCGACCGGATCGTCTTGATCGACGACGGGCGCATCGTCTTCGACGGCGAGCTCGAGCGATTGCGCATGGAGTACGGAACGCATCGCACGCTGGTCGTGACGCTGGCTGAGACGTGCGAAGACTTCACGTTCCCGAACACGGAGCTGGTCGAACAAGAAGCCAACGTCGTGCATCTGCGGTTCGATCGACGCAAGATTACCGCCGAACATTTGCTTCGACTTGTGACGGAACGCTGCACGATCAGCGACGTCTCGATCGTCGAACCGGAGATGGAAGACATTATCCGGCGAATCTATCTCGAAGGTTACCGCACGCAGGCACCGACGCCGGCTTCATGACGGCCGTACGACCCTACATCGAATTCGCGAAAGTTGCATTTTCGCGCGAAGCAACGTACCGCTTCGAGGTCTTTACGAGCATCGGCTCGTTGCTCGTGCGCGTCTACCTGTTCCGCATGGTCTGGACCGCGCTGTACTTCCACAATGCCGGGATTCGCGCCCTGACGCTCCAGGAGGCGATCACCTACTCGACGGTCGCGCTTCTCATGTCCCTCGTGATGGATATCGACCAAACCCGGCTGCTCGTCTCCAAGCTGGAAGACGGCAGCATCGCGACCGACTTCATGAAGCCGATCGTCGTGCCGCTCTACTTCTTCAGCGACGGCACCGGTGAAGTGGTCTTTCACGCAGCGACGATCGTTCCGTCGTTGCTGCTCGCGCTGTTGATCGTGCACATCCAGGTACCGTCGCCGGTTGTGCTCGTTGTATTCTTCCTGAGCTTCGCCCTCGGGTATTTTGTCGGACTCTTGATGAACTTCGTGCTCAACTGCATTGCATTCTGGACGCTCGAGATTCAAGCCATGCAGCTGATCGTCACCTGGATTACCGATCTGTTGGGCGGCGAAGTGATTCCGCTCGTGTTCTTTCCGCCGGTCCTCCAGAGCTTTATTTACATACTGCCGTTTGCAGCGATGTACTCGACGCCGCTGCTGATCTACGTCGGCGTTATCACGCCCGACGAATATTTGCGCGTGTTGCTGCTGCAAGCGATGTGGATCGTGATCTTCGCGATCGCTGCCGTCTTCATGTGGCGCTTCGGTTCCAGGCGCGTCGTGGTGCAGGGCGGTTGAGTTGAAGAAGTTTTGTCATCCCGAGCGTAGCGCCCGCAGGGCGTGTAGTCGAGGGATCGCGACAACCTTGCCACCGCCGCCCTGTCCCTCGACTACGCTGCGCTCGCTTCGCTCGCTCCTCTACGCTCGGGATGACAAGCGATGAGCACGCTTGAGATTTGGGCCGACGTCTACAAACAGTATTGGCGCATCAACTTTCTGACCGCGCTCGAGTACCGCGCGAATTTTCTCGTGTGGTTCGGCTTCACGTTCATCTACCACGCAACGGCGCTGGCCGCGCTCTGGATCATCCTACGCGAGTTTCCGGTGATGAACGGCTGGACGTTCGGCGAAATGGCGTTTCTGTACTCGCTGTGGATGCTGGCGCACGCATTAAACAATACCCTGTTCTTGACCGTCGGCGACGTGCCCGAGCACGTCCGGGAAGGCGAGATCGACCGGCTCTTCATCCGGCCGCTCAACCCGCTCTTTCAGGTGCTCACGACGCCGCAGCAAATCTTTCCCGACGAGCTGGTGCTCGCGATCTTATTGTTTATCCTCGCCACGATCTGGTCCAATCCGATCATCGACATCTGGTTCGTCATTTTCGTACCGCTGGTCGTCATCGGCGGGGCGCTGATCGACTTCTCGATCAACCTGATGATCGCGACGTGCGCGTTTTGGTTCGTCAAAGTCGATGCGTTGCGCTGGGTCGCATTCCAGCTCGAGCAAGAGTTCACGCGCTATCCGATCTCGATCTACACGAAGGGCGTACGCCTGGTGTTGACGTTCTTGCTGCCGTACGCGTTCATGAACTACTTCCCGGCGACGTTCTTTCTCGACAAAACTGAGGACGCGTTGCACTTTCCGCCGCAGATCGGACTACTTTCACCCCTTGTGGGTCTCGCGACGTTCGCGGTTGCGTACTCCTTTTGGCGAGTGGGCCTCAACCACTACGAAAGCGTCGGCCACTGAGTTTAGCCATGCACTGGGAATTTCGCGTCGCGCCGTATTTCGAATTTGCAAAGAAAGCCTTTGCACGCGAAGCCACCTACCGGATGGAAGTCTTCACCAACATCGGCTCCCTCGTGCTGCGCGTCTATCTGATGCGCATGGTCTGGCTCGCGCTCTACGCGCAGAACGCGGCGCCGCAGGGCATCGCGCTGCACCAAATTCTGACGTACACGGTCGTCGCGCTGCTCATGTCGCTGATCCTCGAGGTCGACGGGACGCGACTCATCCGCGATCGCCTGCGCGACGGCTCGATCGCGACCGATTTCATGAAGCCGATCAGTCCGGTGCTCTTCTTCTTTAGTGACGGCGCCGGGCAAACGGCGTTGCACACGTTGCTCATCCTTCCGTCGCTGGGCTTTGCGCTGCTGATGGTGCACATCGACATACCTTCACCGCTTGCAGCGGCGACGTTCGTGCTCAGTTTCGCGATCGGCTACGTCCTCAATTTTCTGCTGAATTTCTGCATGAACTGCGTCGCGTTCTGGACGATGGAGTCGTTTGCCGTGCAACTGATCGTGCGCTGGTGCAGCGATCTGCTCAGCGGACAAATCATCCCGCTCTTGTTCTTCCCGGGCATCTTGCAAAAGATCGTCTTGGTTTTACCATTTGCGGCAATTTACTCGACGCCGCTCTTAATCTACATTGGACGAATCCCGCCGGCAGAGTACTCGGCCGCGCTCCTGTCGCAGATAGTTTGGCTTGCGGTTTTTGCGCTGCTGAGCGTCATCATTTGGAATAGAGCACAACGCCGGCTCGTCGTCCAAGGCGGCTAAAGGAGACTGGATGCCAATCGAAGAGGCGGATCTGATCGTCGTCGGCGCAGGACAGGGCGGCCGCCCGCTCGCCGTCGACTACGCGAAGGCCGGAAAACATGTCGTGCTCTTCGAGCGCAAGCATTTGGGCGGGACGTGCGTCAACGTCGGCTGCACGCCGTCCAAAGCGTTCTTAGCCTCAGCGCACAACGCGGGCCGTGCGCGCGCCGCCGGACAAATCGGCGTGCACTGTGAGATCACGCTCGACACGCGTGCGATCATGCGCCGCGTCAACGCGGTTCGCCGGGACTGGCATGACGGCGCCGAGCGCAGCCTTTCCGACGCTGGCGTGCACGTCGTGATGGGCGAGGCGCGCTTCGTCGGCGAGCGGACGCTCGAAGCCGAAGGCTACACGGCGCGCGCGCCGCTCGTCGTGCTCGACACCGGAACGAGCCCGGCTTGTCCGCCGATCGACGGCCTCAGCGAGCTGCCATACCTGACCAACGAGACGTTTTTCGATCTCGAAGACCTGCCGAAGAGCATCATCATCATCGGCGGCGGTTACGTCGGCCTCGAGCTCGGTCAGGGGATGCAGCGTCTGGGCACCGACGTCACGATTCTCGAAACCGGGCCCCGGCTGATTCCACGCGAAGACGCCGATGCAACCGAAGTCTTGGCCAAAGCGCTACGCGACGATGGCGTGGATCTGCGTATCGGCAAAAGTGCGTCGTGCGTGCGCCGCGGCGAGAAGCTGTGCGTGCGGATCGAAGGCGGCGAAGAAATCGAGACCGACGCGATTCTCGTTGCGGCGGGCAGGACGCCAAACACGGACGCACTCGACTGCGCAAAATCGGGCATCGAGCTCGACGAACGCAAGTTCGTGAAAGTCGATCAAAGTCTGCGCACGACGTGCAGCGGCGTCTACGCAATGGGCGAGGTCGCCGGTCAGCCCGCATTCACGCACGTCGCGTGGGAAGATTACCGGCGCGTCAAGGCGGTCATCGAGGGCGGGACGCGCACGCGGGACGATCGCGTTCTCGGCTACTCGACGTTCACGGAGCCGCAGCTCGGGCGCGTCGGCATGAACGAAGAGGAAGCTAAACGCAAAGGCCGCGACGTTCGCGTCGTCACGTACCAGCTTGAGGACGACGCGCGCGGAGTCGAGTGGAATCTGACGCGCGGCTTCTACCGGCTCGTCGTCGACGCGAAGAGCGAAGCGATTCTCGGCGCAACGCTGGTTGGCTACGAAGCCGGCGAGATCGTACACACAATTCTTGCTCACATGGAAGCCGGCTCGACCTGGCGCGTGCTGGAACGTTCCGTGCACATCCATCCGACCTTTAACGAGGGGCTGCCCTCGCTGGCGCGACTGCTCATATAGAGGAGCCAACCCGACACCGTTGACAGGGAAGCTGGTCGCCGCTTATACTGTGTATCACATAGTATATGCCACACAGCAACCTCGACGATATTCTCCAGGGCATGCGCCTCGAGCTGCGCCGCGGCTGTCTGACGCTAGCCGTCCTAGGCCAGTTACGTTTCGAGCACTATGGCTACACGCTTCGGAAAGCTCTGGCTGAACGAGGTCTGGATATCGACGAAGGCACGCTCTATCCGCTCATTCGCAGACTCGAAACGCAAGGTTTACTCAGCAGCGAGTGGCGCGAAGAGAACAAGCGGCGCAAGCGCTTCTATCGCCTGTCCGCGGGCGGCGAGATCATTTTACAAAAATTGCTGGACGAGCTGCGCGCAATCAACGCGTCGCTTCAGTCCATTCTTCAGGAGGCCTAAGGGTGGAACTGCTCGAGCGCTATTTATTTGAGATTCGCCGCCATCTAGACGACAGTGAGCAGCGGGATGACATCCTTGCAGAGATTTCCGACGAAGTGCAATCGCGCATCGAAGCACGCGCGGAAAAACTCGGGCGCCCTGCGACGTCCGAAGACCTTGCGCCTATTCTTGCCGATTACGGACATCCGCGGCTCGTCGCATTTCGGCATCTGCCCCAACGCTCACTCATCGGGCCACTGCTTTATCCGTTTTATATCTATACGCTCAGAATCGTGAGCCTGACGTTCGTGATTCTCGTCATGATCGGCGCCGCGCTTGCAGCGCTCGTAAGCTTGGATCCGCTGTCGAGTTTCCTGAGCGGCATCGGTTTGCTTTGGCCTGCGATTCTCTATCCGATCGCGGTCATCACCGTGATGTTTGCGATAGCCGAACGTCTCGGCGGAGACGAGACGCTCATAGAGCGTGTCGTCGCGCGTGGTTGGGATCCGGAAATGTTGCCGCGGCCCGAGACCGAACGGCTCTCGCCCGTTCATCTCTTGATCGAGGCCTTCGTTCTTATCGTTGGAGCGCTGTGGCTGCTTGGCGAGCACGCGGTCCGACAAAGCCTCGGCATCACCGCCGCCGGCGCAGTTTCGAACGGCATCGTTCTAGGCGCCGCATGGCACTGGTTTTTCGTTGCGCTCTTCTTCGCAACCGGACTGATCGTCGTCGCAGATATCCTTCTCGCGACGCGTCCGGCGCATGTGCGGGTTCGCTTCGGCGTCTTGATTGCCGCAAACGCAATTTACGTAATCGCGACGGCCGCGATCATCCCCGCAGTTCCGAACAACGTCATCCTCGGTTTTCTGGCTGCATTCGGCTTGATCTGCGTGGCACAGGTTATCACCAACGTGCGATCGCTCGCGCATCGCTCGAAAACGCCACCGCTCAACATCGCCCACGCCTAAAAGGACCAACGAGGGTCTTACTACGCTCGCACGGCAGTAGTCCATAACACCGTTCGCTTTTGGAGGGGGGATCAATGAAGAGCGTCTTGATTCGTATCAGCGTCTCCGCCGCAGTTATCGGCCTCGCATTTTATGCCGGGGTCAGCACCGGGCGGGCACAAGTGCCCAGCACCTGGGGCCCAGTGGTCATTCACACCGCTCAATTCACGGACGCCGATTTTCCGACGCCCGCACCGGGCGCGTATGCGCGCGTCAAAGTTCTGGGACGCGCGGATACGGGCGTCGTGCAGATCCAAGAGGGTGCAACCAAGAAGCACTATCACGCAAACTCCAACGAGGCACAGTTCATCCTCGAAGGTTCCGGGATGTTCTGGCTTGGCGACAAACAAGTCCATGTCGGCCCCGGCGATCTCATTATCATTCCAAAAGGCACGCCGCACGGCATGGACTCGAACTACAAAGCAATCGCATTCAAATCTCCGCCTCAGGCACCGGACGATATCCACCCAGTACCATAACGCTTTTTTCGGAGGGGATTCATGAAAGGTTTTCTGGTTCGTTTAACTGGCGTTGCCGCAGTCGCAGCAATCGCATTCTTTGCCGGCGTTAGCACCGGTCGCGCGCAAGCTCCAAGCATCGGCTGGGGACCCGCAGTCATTCACGTCGGCCAGATGACGGCTGCCGATTTTCCGCCCAAGGCCGCGAATGCAACACTCGCGGTCAAAGTCGTCGCCGTGACGGAGACCGGCGCGATCCAAATTCAAGACGGACACGTCGCCAAGCACTTTCACGCCAACGCCAATGAAGCGCAATACATCGTCGAGGGCCACGGAATGTTCTGGCTGGGCGACAAGCAGGTTCCGGTCGGCCCCGGCGATCTGATCTTGATCCCGAAAGGCACCGCGCACGGAATGATGACGGATTACAAGGCAATCGCGATCAAGTCACCACCGCAAGCTCCGGACGATATGCACGTCTTGCCGTAACCGCGATGCGGCTTCAAAGACCACAGCTACTTCGCATTCTATCGGGCGCCTTCGGGTCAACCTTCATCATAAACCGGAACCAATCGGCGTTTGCGCAGCCAACCGGTGAACCGGCGCGCGGCAAGAAAGAAGCTACGATGGAACGAGTAACCGGAATCGGCGGACTCTTCTTCCGCGCGCACGATCCCAAAGCGTTGACCAAGTGGTACGAAGAGCATCTCGGAATCACGGCCAACCCAGCGTGGGAGCAAGAAGCGGGCCCAACCGCGTTCACTCCATTTCCCGAAACGACCAAGTATTTTGGTGACCTCGAGAAACATTGGATGGTGAACTTCCGAGTCGGCGATCTCGACAAAATGGTCGCGCAGCTGCAAGCCGCCGGAATCGAGGTCAAGGTCGATCCAGAAACCTATCCCTACGGCCGCTTCGCGCGCATACACGACCCTGAAGGCAACCCCGTCGAGCTGTGGCAGCCCAAGTAATCCTTCGTGTCATCCCGAGCGTAGGCGCACCCGTTGTCATCCCGAGCGTAGGCGCACGCAGTGCGCCGTAGTCGAGGGACCGCAGAAATCATCCCACTCGCGTAGCGATCTCGAAAGGTCGCGGGCGCGATCCTGTCCTCAACCCTCTGACATCGTTGCGCAACCCGCATCGTTTGGGATCGTCCTTCGACTTCGCGTTCCTGCGGAACGCTACGCTCAGGATGACAGCGGCAGAACGCTACGCTCAGGATGACAGCGGCGGAACGCTACGCTCAGGATGACAGCGGCAGAACGCTACGCTCAGGATGACAGCGGCAGAACGCTACGCTCAGGATGACAGCGGCAGAACGCTACGCTCAGGATGACAGCGGCAGAACGCTACGCTCAGGATGACAGCTGCGGAACGCTACGCTCAGGATGACAGCGGCAGAACGCTACGCTCAGGATGACATTGGAGGCGCAATCGTCGCGTGAGGCGGCCCTTTGCGCGAAATCGCCAGCTCCCGGAAATCGAACGTGCGCCCGGTAAACCTAGGACGACAGTTTTTGCGAGTCGAGCATGACCGTTGAGCGCTGGGTTTTGATCGCGGGGTCGACGAGCGTCTTGATGCGTTTAGCGCGGCCTTCGGCCATCGGAAGCAGACCGTCCTCAACCAAGTGCTCGAGCGGGATCGCGACCGGCGCGACTTCTGACCACAGCATTTGATCGTTGGCGAGCAGCTTCACGGCGGCGGGGACGTCTTCGTCGGTGATGAGTCCGTTGGTGCCGATGATCGCAACTTCTTTGAGCGTGACGCGGCGGGCGTCGAGATTGACCCGATTTGCTGCGATGCCGACCGTGACGACGGTTCCGCCCGGTTCGACGAGCGCGATTGCCGCATCGAATCCGGCTTCGCTTCCCGTCGCTTCGAAGACGAGCGTCGGCGTAATCCCGCGCTTGGTAAGCTCGCGGCGAATCGCTTCGGTATCAGCGCCGCGCAGCGTCGCTTCCGCGCCGAGCTTGCGCGCTACGGCCAGGCGCTCGGCCGACAAGTCCACGGCGATCACGCGCGCGCCGAAATTGGAGAGCGCGTACGTCAGGAACGTTCCAATTCCACCTGCACCGATGACGAGGGCGTCTTCGTTGTCTTGCGGACGCGCGCGGCGCACCGCGTGATTGGCGACGGACATCGGCTGCGCAAGCGCGGCGACGTCCGGGCTCAGCGGTTCGGCGCGCACGAGAATGTGCGAGGGGACGCTGACGTACTCCGCGAGTCCGCCGTTCCGGTGCAAACCCACGCTCGCTTGCCAGTGACAGATGCTCGTGCGGCCCGCTCGGCATTGCGCGCAGATTCCGCACCACAGCGCCGCACCGGTGACGACGAGATCGCCGACTTTGAGGTCGGTCGCAACGTACTCGCCGATCTCTTCGACCCATCCGGAAAATTCGTGTCCGGGGATAATCGGCCCGATGTGACCCGTCATCGGATGCCGCGCGCCCAGCGGATAGAGTTTCGGACCCGCAACGAACTCGCTGGCATCGGTTCCGCAGATTCCGCATGCGTTGACGCGCACGAGAATTTCACCCTGCGCTACCGTGGGGCGTTCGACTTCTTCGATTCGTATATCTCGCGGCCCGTAATAGACCGCAGCTCGCATCCCTGCCATCGAAACGCTAGCCGTCTATTGACACGCGTTGCACACGGGATAGGTGCGCGAGTAGACCGGATGACTGAGGAACGTTTGCGGGTTGTAGGTCCAAAATTGTGACACGCTCTTGTAGGTCTTGATCACGGCATTCTCAAGCTGACCGCCGCGGTCTTCGACCCGCCGGATATAGATGTTCTGAATTGGATTCCCGTAGGAGTCGAAAACGACGGGGCCCCGGGGCGCCGATGGGAACGGCGTGTGCTTGAGGGCCTTCATTAGAGCATCGGCGTCCGAGGTGTTTCCGTTTACCGAACCGAGGGCGCGGTCAAGCAATCCTGCCGCAACGTAGGTCCCTTCGGCGTAATACGAGGGTTCGTGGCCGTACGCGGCTTGGTAGGCCTTTACGAAGGCTTGATTGGCCGGTGTCTCGAGGACCGCACTATATTGAAGCGCGGTGATGATGCCGGCCGCCGTCGGACCGGTCTCGGCGAGGGTGCTCTCGTCGGTCGTATTGCCCTGACAGATCAGCGGCATCTTCAGCCCGAACGCGCGGTACTGCCGGATGAAGGCGATCGCCGCAGAGCCTGAATAGCTACAAACGACCGCATCGACATCGCGCGGCAACGCGGAGAGATACGGCGAGTAATCCGAGGTTTGGATCGGATTCCAGATCTGCTTCGTGACCTTCCCGCCGTCTTGTTGGAACGTGTCGACGAATCCGCCGATGCTCTCCCAACCGAAGCTGAAGTCGTACGCGATCGTCGCGACGCGGCGATAGCCCAGCGTGTGATAGGCGTAGTCGGCAAGGACGTGCGTGGGCTGACTGCTCGTCCAGCCTGTGCGCACGATGTATGGCGAGGGCGTGCGCTGCGTCAGATCGTTTGACGAAACGATCGGATAAATCGTCGGAATCTTGTGCTCGTTGATGTAGGGAACGAGCGCAGCACCCGTCGCCGCGGAAAGAACGCCGAAGATCAGATCGACGTGATCTTCTTCGACGAGCTTGCGGACTTGCGTGAGCGCAACTTGCGGTTGGCCGGTGTCGTCGACGACATCGAGCTCGACTGTCCGTCCGGCGAGCATATTATTATGCTGCTTGAGGTACAGCTCGAGTCCGTCGCGCATGTAGCGCGCGGGCGCAGCGAAATTCCCCGTGACGGGGAGCTCCACTCCGATCTTAAGCGGCGGACTTGGCGCCGCCGCGAGAAGCATCAGGACGCCGCAAAGCGCGACCGCCCGCGAAATCACGAGTAGCCCTGGTACGTGTCCGAATAAACGGGCTGCTTGAGATAGTCGGCGGGCTTCCAGGTCCAGAACTGCGAGACGTTCGGATAGACTTTCTCGACGACGTTCCACGTCTTCGCGTATTTGGCAGCCGCGCCGGTCGTCGCGACGACCTTGCGGATGTAGACGTTTTGCACCGGGCAGCCGTAGCTGTCGAGATGCATCGGACCCAGAATCGAATCGCTGAGCGATACGCGCCGAACGGCGCCAAGGAAGTTGCCGGCTTCGGAAACATCGCCGTTGACCTTCTCGATGGCTCCTGCGATCCAACCCGCCGCGGTGTAAAAGCCCGCGGCCATATACGACGGCAGCACGCCTTGCGCTTCGCCGTACTTGAGGACGAAGTCGCGCGTCATCTTGTCATCGCGGCCTTCGGCGTAGTGCGCGAAGCCCATCGTGCCTTCGACGACTTCGGGGTTCATCGAGCGGACGTTGGATTGATCGATCAACGTCTCGTTGGCGATCAACGCCACTTTGTTCTTCAGGCCGAACGAGCTCCATTGCTCGAGGAAGTGGACAGCGTCCGCGCCGACTTCGCAGACGAACACGACGTCGGGGTTGAGCGACTGCACTTGCGAGAGATACGGGCTGAAATCGGTTGTACCGTTGGGCGGCCACAGCTGCTTGAGAATCTTGCCGCCATGCTGCGTGAACGTCTGACAGAAACCGCCAGCGTTCTCGAATCCGAACGCGTATGCGCTCGCGATCGTCATCGCTTTACGATGACCTTGCTCGTATGCCCACACGCCGGCCGGATGCGTCGTCAAGCTCGAACTCCAGCCCGCAACTTTGACGATGTACGGACTTGCGGTGCGTTGCGAAAGATCGTCCGCCGAGACCGTTGGTAAGAACATCGGAATCCGGTGCTGCACGAGATACGGCGCAACGGCGAGTCCTTCGTTGGCAAGATACGGACCGAGAACCATCTGCGCGCCATCGGCTTCGACCGCGCGCTGCACCATTGTGTGCGCGGTTTGCGGATTCGAGCCGGTATCGTACGCGGTCGTGATGACCTGCGTGTCGCCGGTTCGGTTATCGTGCTGTTTCCACCACAGAGTCCACGCATTGACCATGTCGTGTCCCGCAGCCGCAGCGAAACCCGTTTGCGGAGCGAGCAACGCGACTTTGACCGTCTTGGACGCAGCGCGTGCCGCGCGCATTCCGGTTGACGAAAGTGCGATTGCAGCAGGAGCACCGACCAGTAGATCCCGTCTCTTCACGTTGTCTCTCTCTCCTCAAACACCGAGATATTTGGTTCGAAGCGCTTCGTCGTTGCGAAGCTCGTCGGGACTTCCCTCATAGACGACTTGTCCCTTACTGACGATGTAGGCGGTATCGGCGACGGACAGCGCCAGCGGGAGGTTCTGCTCGACTAGCACGATAGCGAGGCCCGTTTCCTTCAAGCGCCCGAGTGTTTCGCCGAGTCCGCGGACGATCAGGGGCGCGAGGCCCTCCGAGGGCTCGTCCATCAAGAGCAGCGTCGGGTTGGACATCAGCGCGCGGCCGATTGCGAGCATTTGTTGCTCGCCGCCGCTCAGCTGGCCGCCGTAATTCGAGCGGCGATCCTTGAGCTGCGGAAACAGCTCGAAGACCGTATCGAGATTCCAGCGGCCGGAGCGCGTTCCGGTGGCGCCGATCTGCAAATTCTCTAGCACGTTCAGCGATGGAAAGACCCGGCGCCCTTGCGGCACGAGACCGATCCCGCGGCGGGCAATATGGTGCGAGGGGAGCCGTTCGATTTGCTCGCCGGCAAAGCGGATCGAGCCGCGGCGCGGCGGTGTGAACCCGATGATCGAACGCATCAGCGTCGTCTTCCCGACGCCGTTACGCCCGAGAATCCCGGTCACCGCGCCGGCTTGCGCCTGCAACGTGATCCCTTGCAAGATGTGGCTGTGCTCGTAGTATGTGTGGACGTCGTCGACCTCGAGCATGGCCTGTCCCGAGCTCTGTCGAGGGGCGCTCATAGCTTGCCGCCCAGATATATCTCTTGCACGTTGGCGTCGGCACGAATCTCTTCGAGCGTTCCGTCGGCGATAACTCGGCCGTAGTGCAAGACCGTCAGACGTTCGACGACGTCGAACACGACGCTCATGTCGTGCTCGATGAGTACCATCGTCATCCCGCTCTTATCGCGCTTGAGCATCTCGGTGACGAGTGATGCGTCGCTCTGCGGAAGTCCGGCCGTCGGCTCGTCGAGCAAGAGCAATTTCGGACGCTGCCCAATCGCCATCAAGATCTCAACCTGACGCTTCTCACCGTATCCGAGCGAGTCAACGACGAGATCGGCGCGCGCCTCGAGTCCGACGCGTGCGAGCAGCTCGAGCGCCTGATCGTGACGCTCGCGAAAGCGGCTGCGCGGCAGAATACATTGGAAACGATCGCTGGAACCCGCCTGCAGCGCGAGAACGATATTCTCGACGACCGACAACTTCGGGAAGAGAGTCGTCGTCTGGAACGTGCGCGAAAGACCCATGCGCGCGCGGCGATGCGCCGGCATGCGGCTAACGTCGCGCCCAAGCAGCTGCACCGAGCCGCTCGTTAGCGGCAATTCACCGGAGATGATATTGAAGAGCGTCGACTTGCCGGCGCCGTTCGGCCCGATGATTCCGCGCCGCTCCCCGGCTGCAACGGTGAAACAAACGTCTTCGAGAACGCGCAAGTTGCCGAAGCGTTTGTGGACGTTCTTCAGCGCCAGACACTCGCTCAAGATTCGTCTCCCGTTACGCCCAGCAGCTGATTCTCGATCAGCGGTGCGGCCGCGCGCTTCCCTTGTATGCGGCGCACGATGCGCTTTCCGAGCCCCATCAAGCCGTCGGGCGCGTACATGACGATGATGAAGTAAATCGCGCCCAACACCAACTCCCAGCGCTGCGTGACCGCCGAAAGACCGTTGCTGAGAAAGACGACGATTGCCGCGCCGAGGATTTGACCGTACAGCGTTCCGATGCCGCCGAGAATCACGATGATCAAGAGCTGCGTCGAAAGCGTGAGATCGAGATCGCCCGGCCCGACGAACTGGTTGTACCACGCGAAGAGCACGCCCGCGACACCGGCGATTCCGCCTGCGATCAACATCGCGAGATAGCGATACAGCCACACGTTGTAGCCGAGCGCGCGCATGCGGCGCGGCGTCTCACGCACGCCGCGCAACACGAGACCAAACGGCGAGCGCGTGATCGCGACGAGCAGCGCCAACATCAGCACCAAAAACGCGAGGCAGACGTAATAGAATCCCGCATTGCCGGAGACGTCGAACGGCCCAACCTTGGGGCGGATGAATCCGGTGATGCCGTTGTCGCCGCCGCTCATTGAGACCCACTGATACGCAAGTCCCCACATGATCTGGTTGAGTGCGATCGTGATGATGATGAAGCCCACGCCCTCGGCGCGCAGCGCGACGAGACCGAAGATCGCGGCGACAAACGCGCCGGCCAGCAAACCGATCAGGATGCCCGTCAGGAAATCCGTGTGCGCGTAACGTGTCGCGGCAATCGCAACTCCATAAGCGCCGGCTCCGAAGAATGCGCTCTGCGCAAAGCTGACGAGCCCGGTGAATCCGACCAGCAGATCCAAGCTCATCGCGACGATCGCGTAGATCCACGTCTGCGTCAGAAGCGAAACGTAGAACGGCGGGACTCCGGCCCGCGGCAAGACGAGCACGACCGCCAGTCCGATCGCGGCGATTGCAACCCACTTCCATGAGCCGCGTGCGATCATTGCGTCCGGCCGAAAAGTCCACCCGGTCGCAGCGCCATGATCAGCGCGACCGGCACGAAGATCGTGAAGTACGAGAATTCAGGAAAGAGCGCTTTACCGAAGGCATTCACGAGACCGATCAACATGCTGCCGACGAGGGCGCCCGAAAGACTGCCCATTCCACCGACGATGACGACTGCAAACGCCAGCGGCGTCAGTTCGCCGTCGAGTCCGGGATATGCGGCCGTGATCGGACCGCCGAGCAGTCCACCCAAACCGGCGAGCAGCGCGCCGGCCGTAAACACAACATAGAACGCGCGGTTGACGTCGACGCCGAGGCCGCGCGTCATCTCTTCGTCATCGACGGCTGCGCGGATGATCATGCCGAGCTTCGTGCGTTGCATGAACACGAAGAGCACCGCCGCGATCCCAAGGCTCACGAAAATCAGTGCAAGCCAATACGACGGAAACACGAGACGGCCGAATTGCAGCGACGCCGATAGTTCGTGCGGCGGTGAGATCGAATGGGGATCGCCGCCCCAAATCGCGAGCACGGAATCGTCGAGCATCAGCGTGAAGCCAAGCGTCAGGAGCAGCGACGTGAGATGGTCGGCGTGATAGCGGTGCAGGAACAGACTGTACAGCGCGAAGCCCAAGAGCGCGGTCGCAACGCCACCGGCGAGACCCGACAACCAGAAATTGAAATGGTGCGTGATCAGCGTCAATCCGACGTACGCGCCGATCAGATAGAATGCGGTTTGCGCCAAGTTGATGATACGCATCAAACCGAAGATCAGCGTGAAGCCGGACGCGATCAAAAACAGCAAGCTTCCGTAGGCGAGCCCACCTAGCAAATTCTGGACGTAGAATGCTGCGCCCATCGTTTACTCCACGAGTCCGGCGCGTTCGCGCAGCACGGATACGATCGCGGCCGTGTCTTGCTTGCCGCGGCCATCCGAGATCGCGCCTGCATAATATGGCAGACTTGCCGAGAACAGCGGCGTCGGGCAATCCAGCGACTTCGCAAACGCGTCGATGATCTCGAGATCCTTTTGATAAACTTCGAGGCGCATCGTCGCGGGCTCGTACGTGTGCGCAGCCATCATCGGACCCCGCACCTGGAACATGCGCGAGCTTGCGGCGCTCTCGCCGAGCATGTCGAGCAGCATCTTGCCGTCGATTCCGGCTTTTTCCGCGAGCACCATCGCTTCGGCGGTCGAGAGATTGTGGATCGTCACGAGAAGATTCGCAATGTACTTCAATTTCGAACCCTTCCCGAACTCGCCAACGTAGCGCACGTCGCGCGCGAGCGCATCGAGCGCCGCGCGCGCTTTCTCGAAGGCTCCGCGGTCGCCGCTTGCAAACACGACGAGATCACGCGTCGCGGCTTGCGAACCCGTTCCGCTCACCGGCGTATCGAGCACGGTGGCGCCGTGTCCCAAGAGACGTTCTTTGACGTTGCGCTTGAGCTCGAGCGGAAACGTCCCCATGTCGAGGATGACGCTCCCGGCGCTCACGCCGTTCGCGACGCCATCGGCTCCGAAGAGCGCGGCTTCGACGGCATTCGCCGACGCAAGCGCAACGACGATGACGTCCGAGTTCGCAGCAACGCCTTTGGCCGAGACCGCGGGATTGCCGCCGCGCTGCTTATAGCGTTCGAGCGCAGCCGGGTCGACGTCGTAGGCCGTCGTCGGAAAGCCCGCGTCGATAAGATGACCGGCGTACGCCGATCCCATGATTCCAAGCCCGATCAGACCCACCCGTAGAATCATCCCCAGGATTGCACCTCACCTCGGACTTCATCCTCGCAGGGGTAATACCGAAACGCTACCTTCGTTGCCGTCGACGCCAAGCAAGAAATTATCCGCGCCGCTTTCGACGAGGTCATCAAGACGGCACCGCATCACCGTAGGCACGGCGAGCGAGCGGGCGATCTCCATCAAATGCGCCCCCGCGCCGCCGCCGATCGTCACCAGCCCCGCGGCGTTCCAGAGCAGCGGTGCGAACGTGTTCAGCGGCTGTTTGACGATGAGCACGCGACGATCGAATTCCGCCGGCGCAGCTTCGGGGACTTCAACGTAACGGGCGCGCCCCGCACCGATCCCTTCGATGACCGATGCGGCGGGACGGCGCTCACCGTAGGCGTGCGCGGTAGCAAAAAGAAACGGCTCCCATCGATCGCGCCCCGGCGTTGCCGCGCCGTGCTCGGCGGCTCGCAAGAGCGCGACGAGTCGCGCGACTTGCTTTCGATCGATCTGGACGCCGCGCACGATCCGTTCCAACAGCGCTTCGCCCGCATTGCCGCTGCGCACGGCTTCAACGGCTTGCACGGCGGTGCGATAGGCACGTTCGCCGGGCAGGTTCCAGGCGTGCGCGACGATCCGGCGCGCAAGAATGCGCGCATCTTCGCGTGCTTCTGCGGGTGCGATCTTGACGCGCTCGACGTCTTCCGGAATCGCGTCGTCTCCGACCAGAATCGCCCAGGGCAAAATGACTTCTTCACCAAGCCAGCCCGGGAAACGCCGCACGAGCTGCGCGAGGCGGATTGCAGCGACTGCTTGCGGACTCTCCCTCGATGCGGCGGGCAGCGCGACTGCGGTTGATTGCGCGATTGCTGCAGTGCGCTTGCACTGCAAGAGCACGACGCCGAATTTCGGCGCGTAGCCCCACTCAATCAGATCCTCATCAAGAAGTTTGCGCGAACGGCGCGTCAGATCCGCAACGTCGACCAGCGGCTGTCCGCCGATGACGCGCGTTCCCGTTACGGGAACCGTGCTTTTCGCATCGACGAGAATTTCTTCGCCCGCTACCCAACCCGTCATCAGTTCGGCCGGCGAACCGCTCGTCGCCGTAACGTGCACGAAGTCGTCGGCGCTGGCGCGCGCGGCGCCGCCGGCTTCGAAATCGATCATCGGTTGGATCAGAACGGCGAGACGGAGCGTCGCGGGATCGATGCCTTCGTTCTCACATCGTTCGAGCACGTCGCGCGAATAGACCGACGCCCAACAGCCGCGTACGGCGACCTCGATCTGTTCGGGCGTAATGTTCATGTACGACGTGAACGCGCCCGCCCAGCGCCCCTCGCCTTCGAGCGGACTCGACGAGCGAACGACGAGCGTGGCGCCGAGCGAAGGAACACGCGCGCGCAGCTCCGCGAGCAAGTCCGCATCCAGCGGCGCTTCCATGACGGCGAGGCGCGCCGCACCCGGACCGCCTTCTGCATGCGCGCGCGCCGCAAGCTCGAGCGGCCGGCTCGAACATTCGGCGGGGACGACGAGACCCGGAAGTGCGGGAAGGCCGAGGCGGCGTGCGTGTCCGAGCGTCGCCGCCTTCGCACCGACGACTGGAGGCGAAAGCGGCGCATCGAGATCGACGCAGATCTCAGCCAGCCAGCGTTATCTCGTGAACCGGGAAGGTCGTGATCATCTCGTAGCCGTTGTCGGTTACGATCAGCATCTCTTCGATCCGCACGCCGTATTTGTGCACGACGCCGTGCTGCGTCTCCAGAGCGAAGACCATACCCGGCTCGATCACTTGCGGAAAGTCGAGCGACCAGATGCGCGAGATCACCGGCATGTCGTATTGCGCGAGACCGAGGCCATGGCCCCACAGGTTTGCCGCTGCCATGTCCTCGCTCTCGTAGCCCCAAGCTTCTTTTGCCGACGGCCACTTTGACGCGATGTCGCGCGTGGTTGCACCGGGCTTCACTTGATGAATCGCGTCATAGCACCACTTGAGCGCGGTCTCGTAGGTGCGCTTCATCTCGTCGGTTGGTTTTCCACCGACGCAATACGTGCGGTAGTAGCACGACTTGAATCCGTTCCAGGTGAGCGCGGCAAGATCGATGATGACGAGCTCGCCCGGCAGAATGATGCGATCCGAGAAATTGCGCCAATTCGGCCACGCATTCGGACCGGATGACACTATGATGTCTTCGACGTCTTCCATCCCCGGAATGTCGTAGAGATACTTCATTCCGAAGGCGGTGACTTGATTCTCGGTGAGTCCCGGCTTGAGCATGTGCTGGAACTCGTAGTGCATGCAGTCGCCAATCGCGCCGACGATACGCATCGCTTCTTGTTCGTCGACGTTCTTGACCGCACGCGCTTGCTGCATCGGCGTCATGCCGTCCGTCCACTTGAGGCCGGCTTTTTCAAACGCTTTGATCATGTTGATGTCGATGAAGTCGACGCCGAGCGGTTTTCCGCGCACGCCTGCTTCTTCGAGATCGCGCACGATCGCGTCGGTGAACTTCTTGACTTGCTGCTCGGAAGCAGGGCCGGCTGCGCCCTTGATCCACGAGTACGAGAAGCGAACGTTTTCGGGCTTGAGCCACGGTGCATGACGCTTGATGTGGATCCCGATGTCGCCCTGCTCGTACAGGATCGGCTCTCTGCCTTCGATCAGAATCGCGTACTTCAGGCCGGGCTTGAGGCGATTCCAGCCGGGCGTGAGCGTCGAGGTCAGATAACGTACGTTTTCGTCGTACATGCAGAGCATCGCACCGAGCTCATGCTTGCGCATCATCTCGCGGGCGCGTTGGAGTCGATATTCGCGCATCCGCTGCCAATTGATACGCTCTTGCCAGTCCATCCCGACGGAACCGAAAGACGCCATTAGCCACCCTTTCTTAGCGAGGCAGGCCCCTTACAAGACGAAGCTTGATTTACCTACGTGCTTCGAATCTTCGTCACCCAGCCGCTTTTGGGAAACGCGATCGAACGACTGCGTGCGGTCGGAACGGTCGAGGTTAATCCCGACTCGCGTACGATTCTGCCGAAAGCGCAGTTGATCGAGGCCGTGCGGGGGTGCGATATTCTTTGCTGTTTGTTGCACGACCGCGTCGACTCTGAAGTCATCGACGCCGCGCCGTCGCTCGTGATGATCTCGGATGGCGCCATCAATCCGACCAACGTCAACGTTACGCGAGCGCGAGAACGCGGCATTGTGGTTGCAAACATTCCGAACATCGTGGCCGAGACGACGGCGGATATGCAGTGGGCGCTGCTGCTCGCCGTCGCCCGACGCGTCGTCGAAGCCGATCGTGCGCTGCGCAGCGGACTCTTTCCGGGAGGACAGTCGCTGCACTTCGCGGGCGCGACCGTCGCGGGCAAAACGTTCGGCTCGATCGGCTACGGCGCCATCGGCCGCTTCAGCGCCAAACGCGCGCACGGCTTCGGGATGCGCGTGCTCTACTCGAAACCGCGACGGCTCTCGGCGGACGAAGAGGCTGCGGACGGCATCGAATACCGCAGCCTGGACGACCTACTGCGCGAGAGCGACTTTGTCGCGATCAATGCGGCGTACGGCCCCGAAACGCATCACCTGATCGGCGCGCGTGAGCTCGCTTTGATGAAGCCGGGAGCCTATATCATCAATACCTCACGGGGGCTCATCATCGACGAATCTGCGCTCGTACGGGCGCTCGTTGAGGGGAAAGTCGCCGGCGCCGGCCTTGATGTATTCGAAAACGAGCCCAGCGTGCATCCGGATTTGTTGCACTTCGACAACGTCGTGCTGACGCCGCACCTTGGCAGCGCAAGCGTCGATACGCGCATCGCAATTGCGGATTGCATCGCTGACAATGTGCTTGCATTCATGAATTCCCAGCAAAAATTACAGTGACTTCTAGTCTCCCAGAAATCAAAAATGATTGCGGCTACGCCCTTGGTGGGATAATATGGAAGCAATGATTACTTTCCCACGACGTGCGCTCGCTGCCCCGCTGCTGGCGTTCGCCGTAACCGCCCTCGGCATGTTCGCGCCGCATGCTGCGCTCGCGCAACAAACTGAGCAGCCGCTTCCGAGCTATGCTAAGCCGGGCTACGCGACGACGGAACAGACGATTCATGGACGTGTGACGGTCGTGAACGGCACGTACATGGAGATCTCCGACAGTAACGGCTACGTTGACCGGATTCAGCTGCACCAAGGCACGATCATCAATCCGACCGGAATTCGTCTCGCACCCGGCATGTCGGTGACGATCATGGGCCACAACCAGGGCCATCTGTTTCTCGCCAACGAGATCGACACGCCGTACCAGTACGACGGACCCTACGCTTACGGTCCCTACCCGTACTATCCGTATCCCTACTACGGTCCGAGCTTCTCTCTCGGAGTCGGCTTCGGCGGCTACCACCACTGGCGATAAGCTAACGCGCCTCTTGTCATCCCGAGCGTAGGCGCTCTCTTGTCATCCCGAGCGTAGGCGCGCAGCGCCGTAGTCGAGGGACAGCGACAAGGTTGAAGATTTAGGCGGTCCCTCGACTACGCGCCTTCGGCGCTACGCTCGGGATGACACGCGATCGGGGCCACGACTATAGCGTGTCAAGTTCGCCCACTCACGTTGGGCGAAGGCGCGCTTTTTCTTATGGCTCCAGGACTTCAGTTTCTTCTCGAAAGCGATCGCTTCGTTCACCCACTCGAACTCGCCGACATAGACGAGTCGCAACGGCCGTCGCATGAACGTGTAGCACGTCTCGAAGGCACCTTCCTGATGTTGATAAAGCCGGCGTTCGATCTCGCCCGAAACGCCGACGTAGAACGTGCCGTCAAAACACTGCAGCATGTAGACGTAGTAAGTCTTCATGCCGCTCCATCGCGGCAGTCGCTCTTGGCAACAAGCCCTTTTTCATCCCGAGCGCAGGTGCTCTCTTGTCATCCCGAGCGTAGGGTGCTCTCTTGTCATCCCGAGCGCAGGCGCTCTCTTGTCATCCCGAGCGTAGGTGCTCTCTTGTCATCCCGAGCGTAGGCGCTCTCTTGTCATCCCGAGCGTAGGTGCGCAGCGCCGTAGTCGAGGGACCGCGACAAGGTTGAAGATTTAGGCGGTCCCTCGACTACGCGCCTTCGGCGCTACGCTCGGGATGACAATGGGGAGCAAGCCTGAGCGGCCTGTGCTGTGGGGGCTCGGCCCCCCAAATCGCGAAGCTGCTATTCATGCGCTTGGCCCTAATCGTGTCGCTGAGAAATATACCAATCCAAAATCTCGCTGCCGGACATGAATACGACGCCGGGCTTCAGTTGCATATAGCGGATCAACTCTTCGAGAAAACCGATGCGATGCGGAACGCCGATGATCCACGGATGGAACGCAATCGCCATGACCTTCGCGCCGCGACCGCTCTCACGATAGAGCCGATCGAACTGGCGTTTCCCGCGTTCGAGCAAGATCTCGTCGGGACGGTTCTGTAGCCCGTAGAGCACGATGTCGTTCATCTCGATCGGATACGGAATTGCGATCAACCGTCCGCGTTTGACGCTGATCTCGTAGGGCACGTCATCCGCCGGACCCCAATCGCAGCAATACTCGACGCCTTCTTTGACGAGGACGTCCGCGGTTTTCGTCGTCTCGACAAGTCCAGGTCCGAGCCAACCACGCGGGCGTTTTCCGGTCGCTTCCTGGAGGACGTCGAGCGTCGCGCGAATCGTATCGCGTTCATCGGCGACCGTCGACATCGCACGCTGCTCGAAACCGTGCCCCATCATCTCCCACTCGTCGCGCACGGCTCGCTCGACGACTTGCGGGTACTCCGAGCAGACAAGGCCGTTGATCGCAAGCGTAACGTGGCCTCGCGCCGGTTCGAGCACTTCGAACACGCGATAGATCCCGACGCGCATTCCATACTCGAACCACGCAAAGTTCGGGACGTCGGGAATTGGTTCAGCGCCTTGCGGCGCGGTGAGAACCTGGCGCGGAAGCTTCGCATCGTAACGCCACGCCTCGACGTTGACGATCAGGTGGATTGCAAGCCGCGCGCCACCCGGCAGCTCGAGGCGCGGCTGATCCGGCGCGGACACGTACGGGGCGCGCCCGTGAATCACGATTTGGCGAGCGGCATGCTGCGCGAGAGAAACGAGCGCGCGTTATCGCCGATGATTGCGTCACGGTCGCTTTGGCTCAGCCCCGGAATCTTCTCGACGAGCGCGCGCGGATCGTCGATACCCATATCGAACGGCCGGTCCGTTCCAACCACGACGTGTTTGGCACTGACGCGGTCGACGAGATACTTCAGCATTGCGTCATCGTGCGTGATCGTGTCGAAGTACAGCTGCCTGAGGTAGGTGCTCGGCGGCTTCGGCAGCGATTTCGTTTCAGGCCGAACGCGATGGCCGTGATCGAGACGCCCGATGATGTACGGGATCGTCCCGCCGCCGTGCGCGAGGATCATGTTGAGTTTCGGAAAGCGCTCGAAGACGCCCGCGAAAATCATGCGCGCCGCAAAAAGCGCCGTCTCGGACGGATTGCCGAAGAGATTGTGAAGGTAGAATTGCGCCGTGCGTTCGGACGCAAGCTCGTGCTGCGGATGCACGAAAAGCGGGACGTCGAGATCGCAACAGGCTTGCCAGAATACATCGAGCGCCGGATCGTCCATCGGCTTGCCCGCGACGCTCGTCCCGATCTCCGCGCCCCAGAAGCCGAGATCTTCGACTGCGCGCTTGAGCTCCGCGACCGCGTCGTTCGGCGACTGCAGCGGTACGGTCGCAAAACCGGCAAAACGCTCCGGCGATTTCTTGATCGTCGCGGCGATTGCGTCGTTGCCGGAGCGGCAGATCGCAAGACCCGTCTGCGCGTCAGGCTTGTAGCCGAACCAGAACGGCGGCAAACAAATGATCTGCTTGTCGATACGCTGCTTCTCCGCCAGCGCGGTGCGCTCTTCGATGTTGTACAGCAGCGAAAAATCGGGAAGACGCGCTTTATCACGATTGTATCCGGTGAGCGCGTCGCCGACCATGATGTAGCCTTCCTCCCGGTGCATCTCGATGAAGCCGCGTTTGCTCATCTCCGCGGTGAACGCTTCGGGTAGAAAATGCGCGTGGCAATCTATGCAAATCGACATTTAGGCGGTCCTTCGACTCCGTTCGCTGCGCTCACTACGCTCAGGATGACATGGTGGCAACACTCTATCAGATGGCAACACTATCACTTCTCAGGAGGCACGACGGGAAGCAGTATGTACGCTGGTTTGTCCGGTGCTATGTGCACCGTGTTCTTTCCGTTGAAGACTTCGGGTGGGCGATTGCGCGGATCGTCGTGGATGAACGGTCCGCATCCGGTGAGTTCGTTCTTGAAGCTCTTGATGCGTCCGCCGCTTCCACCGGGATAAACGTAATCTTTGCCGCGCACGCTGACCGCGATGCGATAACCGCGCGGCAACACGATCGACGTCGGCCACACTTCGACGTCGAGCTCGACCGGTTCGCCCGGCTTGAGCGGCTCTTCTTTCTCGTGGGTATGAAACGGACGGTACTCGCGCGAGAGCTTGGGGTCGAGTTTGCGGTGCGACGAGCGCAGCCAGCCCTGCGAGAGCGGTGCATGCGGATCGATTGCACCTTGAAAGACCACTTCTTCACCGCTCGGCGCGAAGGCGCGCAATACGATGAACACGTCGGCATCTTTCGTCGACGAAGAGAGCCACAGCTTGGCGGCGCTCGGGCCGGTGATTTCGATTGGTTCGCTGAGCGGTTCCGTCACGAACGTCAGGCCGTCACCGAATCCGCTGTACGAAATGTCACCGCCGGCTTTGGGTGCGTCCTTTGACAGCGTTCTGCCATCGGGATGGAGATAGAACTTCGTCCAGCGCGTGCGCGCGATCGGCCACTCGTCTTCGTAGCGTCCTTCGAAATGGTCGATGTGACGCACGTTGAGGTGAACGCGACGTTCCCGATCCCAACCGTTCTGCTCGCCTTTGAGGAAGTAATCGAAGAACCGCTTCTGAAGCATGCGGCCGTAGTCGGTATAGAAATGCGTCCAGTGCTCGATGCCGTGCAGCTCGAGCCACTTCTGTTCCGATGCCGCACGCACGAACGCTTCCGTGTTCCCGCGCAGATGTAAACCTTGGCCGCCCCAATTGCCCGCCGATAGGAACGGCACTTTCAACCTTTCCCAAACCGGCGTGCGCGCTTCGTGATAGTCGTCGGCAAGCGGATGCGCAAGCACGTCGCCGCCGAGATCGCAGCGATTCTTTGCAAGCTCGGCTTCGGATAGCGTCACATCGCCGCAAGCCGGCTTGCCGGTGACGGCACTGCGCGCCCCGTTTTCGCCAAGTCCGTACTGCACGGTCTTGACCTGCATGTCGAACCAATTGGCAAGGAACGTCGAGAGAATGCCGCCGTGGTACGAAAACTCACGATAGAAATCCGATGCGCCTTCCCACGCGCACATCGCGGCAAGATGTTTGGGTTGTTCGAGCGTCGCGACCATCCACTGATTCATCGCGTAGTACGAGATGCCGTTCAGGCCGACTTTCCCGTTTGACCACGGCTGTGTGCCCGACCACTCGATGCACGCCGCAAAATCTTTGGTCTCGCGCGGCGACCACGGCTCGATGAAACCGGGCGAGGAACCCGCACCGCGCGAATCGACGCGCACGCATGCGTAACCATCCGGACACCATTTCTCCGGATCGACGACTTCCCAACTCTGATAGCGGTTGCTCGAATTCGCAGCGACGTCCGGATGTTTGTCGACCATCCGGTTCCACTGATCCGGGTAACCTTCTTGAAATAACAAGCCCTTGGCGTACGGCCCATAGCTCAAGATGACCGGATACTTGCCCTCTTCGAGCGGAAGAAAAATGTCGGCTCGCACCACGGTTCCGTCTTCCATGGTGATGGGGACGTCGAATTGCGCGCGTACGACTTCCGATGCGACGACATTGCGCTTCACTGCGAGACCAATTTAAGGAGAACGCCGTTCGCACCCTTTGGCGACGCGAAGAGAGAGGTGGGCGGGGTATTCTCCCGCCCACCTGCCGGCTTAGGCTGTGATCGGCACTCGCTTCGCAGCATTCGGCGTCGTCGTAGGTAATGTGATCGTCAAAACACCGTCTTGAAGTCGCGCCGAAACTTTGTCGGCGTCGATCTCCGCGGGCAGCATGATCGTCCGTTTGAAATCACGGCGCTCGAATTCCGATTGGTAGATTTGTCCCTTCAAACGCTCTTCGACAGCTTGACGTTCGGAGGAACCTGAAATGGTGCAACGATTGTCGCGGCAATCGATCTCGATCTCGTCCCGTTTGAAACCTGGGATCATCGCTTCGATCACATAACTATCTTCCCGTTCGTAGACCTCGATCGGAGGAAACGATCCCCCGTCGAGTGCGTCATACGTCGATGCACCTCCGAGTAATGTACTCGCCATCCTGCGCATCGTGCGAATCTGATCGACGAGTGGATCGAAACCGCCGATACCATTTTCTGAAACTCTCTGCGGCCAATTGTTGTGCACGCGCAAACTATCACCGTTCGTTCTCTTGGTGAGTGTTGCCATTGTTATAGACCTCGAATAGAGAAAGGGGCTGTCGATACCTCACCGATACGCCGATAGCGAGGCTTTGTCAAACGAGGGTTAGTCTACAAACGCACCCTGAAACGAACGACGAGCTAGCTTATCGCACCGGTTAGCATGTCGAGCGCTTTGTCCATCATCGCGATACGCGGATCGCTGTCGATGTCGTAGCGTTTCGCGACTTCGGCCATCGATGTGTACGCGACGAACGTCATGCCGCCGTCGTCCCACACGATGATCTTGAGCGGAAGCTCGAGCGCGAAGAGCGGGTGCGCATCCATCAGCGGCGTGCCGCCTTTCGGATTCCCGAAGATGATGAGCGACGTCGGGCGCAGTTTCATGCCTACGCCCGCCGCCGCTTTGGCTTGATCGATCGTGTCGAAGACAGTGTTCCCCGCGTCGGTGATCGCTTTCGATAGACGCGCGATCGTCTCCGCGTAGCTATACTTGCTCTCTTTTTCCACTATTGGCAGGCGTTGCAGGCTGGAGAAGCGCGGCCATAGGCTGGACGTGCGATGTATTGCGCGGGCGGCCACGTCCAGAATTGCGAGACCTTCGGATACGTCCGAATCACTGTGTTTTGCAACGTACCGTTTTTTTCTTCAACCTTACGGATGTAGACGTTCTCGATTGGGTTTCCGTACGAGTCCATCTCGATCGGTCCGCGTGGCGCGTCGGGAATGGAATTGCTTCGAATCGCTTTGATCAGCGCCGCCGCATCCGACGTGTTGCCGTGCGCTTTTGCAAGGCCTTTGTCCAAGAACTCGGCGCCAACGTATCCGCCCTCGCCATAGTATCCGGGACGATGTCCCCATGCTTTCGTGTAGCGCGCCACGAACGATTTGTTCGCGGGCGTGTCGAGCGCAGCACTGTAGTGAAGCGCGTCCACGATGCCGGCTGCTGCCGGGCCTTCTTGATCGAGCGTGCTCTCGTCGGTCGCATTGCCCTGACACACGACCGGAATCTTGATGCCGAACTCCTTGTACTGCTGCATGAAATTGATTGCGGTCTGACCCGAGAAGCTGCACATGATCACGTCGACGTCACGCGGCAGCGCTGAAAGATATGACGAGAAATCGGTCGTCGTGATCGGCGTCCAGATTTGTTTTGTGATCTTGCCGCCGTCGGTCATGAACACGTCGGCGAAGCCTTGAATCGACTGCCAGCCAAAATTGAAGTCGTAGGCAATCGTCGCGGCTTTGCGATAGCCGAGCACCTTGTACGCGTAGTCGCCGAGCACGTGCGTCGTTTGGCTGCTCGTCCAACCCGTACGCGCGATGTAGTCGCTGGGCTTTCGTTGAGTGAGATCGTCATCGGAAACGATCGGCCAGACCGTCGGGAGCTTATGCTCTTCGATGTACGGCACGACCGCCGCGCCGACGTTGGCTGCGACCGGTCCGAAGAGCACGTCGATGTGTTCTTGCTCGACGAGCCGCCGCAGCTGCGTGACGCCGTTTTGCGGAACGTTCGTATCGTCCGCGTAGACCAAATCGACTTTGCGTCCGCCGAGCTCGTTGTTGTGCTCGCGCAGATACAGTTCGAGGCCTTCCTTCGTGTAATTTCCGAGTGCGGCGAAACCGCCGGTCAACGGGAGCATGACCCCAAGGCGTAGCGGCGCAGCTTGACTGTGCGCGGCCCGCATCGGGACGAATGTGACAAACGCAAGCGTGAGTGCCGCAAACATTGCGGCCGTGCGTCGATTCATCGCGAGCTACTCCTTTGGCGGAACGATCGGTAAGAGAACGTATGAAGGATTAGCAGCTGTCGTGTGAAGGGTGGTCTTTCCCCCAAAGACCTCAGGTGCGCGATCGCGCGGATCGTCGTGGAGGAACGGTCCTGAACCGCGCATCTCGTTTTTGAAGTTCGAGAGCCGGCCACCGCTGACTCCCGAATACTCGTAGTCTTTGCCGAGCAACGATAGCCCGATGCGATAGCCCGGGGGCAACACGATGCACGTCGGCCAGATCTCGATGTCGAGATCGGCGATCTCTCCGTTACGCAGCGGACGCAACGCGTCATGGGGATGCCAAGGACGATACGGCGTGCTATGCTGCGGATCGCGCTTGCGGTGCGAAACCCGCAGCCAGCCTTGCGCAAGCGGTGTGTGCGGATCGATTGCGCCTTGAAAGACGACTTCGTCGCCGCTCGGCGAGAACGCACGCAGGACCGCGAAGACGTCGGCGTCGTTCGTTGACGATGACAAGAACAGCTTGAGTCCAGTCGGTCCGGTGATCTCGGTATCGTCGCTCAGCGGTTCCGAGAGGAACGTTACGCCGGCGCCGAGGGCCTCATATGTGAGCGTTGCGTCTGCGACCGGCTCGCGGCTAAGCGTGCGTGCATCCAGATCGAGATAGAATTTCGTCCACTGCGTGCGCGCAAGCGGCCACTCGTTTTCACCGCGCTCAACAAACTTGTCGAGGTGCCGAACCTGCATGCGAACGCGGGGCTCGTCCTTCCACGCCGTGTCGTCGCCTTTGAGAAAGCGCGCAAAGAACCGCTTCTGCAAATCGATACCGTAATCGGTGTAGAACTCGGTCCAATGCTCGAGACCGTGCAGCTCGAGCCACTTCTGCTCGGATGCGATCTGCAGAAAGCCCTCGACGTTGCCACGCAAATGCAAACCGTGACCGCCCCAATTTCCGGCTGACATCAAAGGCACGGTTATTTTCGAGAAATCGGCCTGTCTCTTTGAATAGAACTCGTCGATCAGCTGATGCTCGTAGTGTGCTTGCCCAATGTCGATGCGATTCTTCGCAAGCTCTTCGTCGGTCAACGTCTCTGGACCGCAGACCAGATCACCCGTGATTGAACTGCGCGCTCCCCGTTCGCCGAGACCGTGCTGCACGGTCTTGACTTGCATGTCGTACCAATGCTGACGGAACGTGCACAGAATGCCGCCGTGCCGCGATTGCTCTCGATAGATGTCCGACGAGCCTTCCCATACGCAGCAGGCTGCGAGGTGCGGCGGATTCTTCGCGGCGACTTGCCACTGGTTGCTTGCGTAGTACGAGATGCCGTTCATCCCGACTTTGCCGCTCGACCACGGCTGCACGCCCGCCCATTCGATGGCTTGATAGACGTCTTCGATTTCGCGCGCGGAGCGAGGATCGAGATAACCCGGCGACCGACCCGCACCACGTGAATCGATACGCAAGCACGCGTAGCCGTCGGGGACCCAACGCTCGGGGTCGACGACCTCCCAGTTCATGTACTTCCCGCTCGAGTTTGCGAGCACTTCGGGATGCGCGCCGGTCAGTCGCTCCCAGGCTGAGACGTAGCCTTCCTTAAACGAGAGGCCCTTCGCATATGGCCCGTAGCTCAGGATGACCGGGTGACGTCCCTCGGTCGGTCGGAACAGATCCGCGCGTAAGACGACGCCGTCGTCCATCACGATGGGGATGTCCCAATCGATCTTCATTCCGTCGCGTAGTTCGCTGCGCTCGTTTTCAGCCAACATTGGCTCACCTTTTCAAGCCTTCTATGCAAGCCCCTACGAATCGAAGCAGCGAGGGAAACGGGGCTCGAACTAAACTTTCGCCGCCTCGACCGAAGGGAAGATCTCGATGACCTTGTCGACGCGAGTGACTTCTAGGATTCGACGGATCTTGTCCTGATGACCGACTACCAGACGCAGCTTTCCTTGCGTCGATTGCTGCAAACGGAAGAGCACCGAGATTCCGGTTGAGTCGATATATTCGCAGCGGGAAAGATCGAGGATCACGCGCGGCGCGTCGTGCACCTGCTGGAGCGCGGCGCTAAAATCGGGCGTCGTGAAGATGTCGATGTCGCCGACTACCTCGACGAGATGTTGGGACGCCTCGGTATGATGCGCGACGGAAAACGGCGTCCGGGGCGGATTCATGCTTGCTTCCCTGTTCCCTTAAATGGCATTATGCCGACGTGATGCATGTAATCGACGGCCGCGAGACGCCGAGCGCCGACGGACGCACGTTTGAAGTCCGCAATCCGTCGACCGGAGCCCTGGTTGGCCGCGCGGCCGAGGGTAGCGGGGCGGAGATCGCGCGTGCGGTCGATGCGGCACAGCGGGCGTTCGACGATGGGCGCTGGAGCCGCATCTCGGTGAGCGAACGCTATCGCGTGCTCAACCGGCTTGCGCAAATGCTAGAGGACGCGCTGCCGTCGCTTGCCATGCTCGAATCGACATGTACGGGACGTCCGCTGCGCGAGATGAGCGCCCAGCTTTCCCGCCTCCCAGAATACTATCGCTACTTTGCGGCGGTCGCGCGCACCGCCGAAGACACGATCACGCCCTTCGAGGGGCCGTACCTCAGCTACGTGCGGCGCGTGCCGCTTGGCGTCGTCGGGCAAATCACGCCGTGGAATCACCCGCTGCTGATTCTGACGAAGAAACTCGCGCCTGCGCTCGCGGCCGGAAACACCGTCGTCGTCAAACCGTCGGAATACACGCCGCTAACGACGCTCGAGCTTGCGAAGATGGCGCTCGAGGCCGGAGTGCCCGCGGGTGTCTTCAACGTCGTTACCGGATTCGGCGGTGAAGCCGGACGCGCGCTCTCGTCGCACGCGGGTCTTGCGAAGCTCGACCTGACGGGCGGCACCGAAACGGGGCGCGTCGTCGCGCAAACGGCCGGCGCCAATCTCGTTCGGGTCAACTGCGAGCTCGGCGGAAAAGCGCCGGTGATCGTCTTGCCGGATGCCGATCTCGAGAAAGCTGCCGCAGGCGCGATCTTTGCGGCATTCATCGCGACGGGTCAAACGTGTATTGCGGGAGCGCGCGTTCTGGTCCACGAGAGTCAAGCGCAGGATCTGATCGAACGCATGGTTGCGCGCGCCGTGTCGCTACGCTTGGGTGATCCGCTGCTCCCCGAAACGCAGCTGGGGCCGCTCGTTTCCGAGCGTCAGCTGCAGCGCACCGAAGAGTACGTCGCGATCGGAAAAAAAGAAGGCGCGGAGCTTGAGTGCGGCGGCAAACGTGCGACAAGCGGCGTGCTCGGCAAGGGCTTCTTCTACGAGCCGACGATTTTCGCGGACGTGCGCTCGTCGATGCGGATTGCACAAGACGAAATTTTCGGACCTGTCACCTGCGTGCTCGCCTACGAGAATCTCGACGAGGCCGTGCGGATCGCAAACGACATTCCGTTCGGACTCGGCGCGTCGATCTGGACGTCGGACGCAGCCAAAGGCATGAAACTCTCGGAGCGGCTCAACTGCGGCATCGTGTGGATCAACGATCACCATCGCATCGATCCGGCAATGCCGTGGGGTGGCACGAAAGCCAGCGGTATGGGACGCGAATCAGGAATCGAAGGCTATCGCGAGTACACGCAAACCAAAAGCATCGTCGTCAACCTCGACGAGCCGGTCGACTGGTACGCGACAAACGAAACGCTGCGGTTAAGTTAACTCCTTGTCATCCCGAGCGAAGCAGCGCGATCCCTCGACTACGGGATGACAAAGTATTTTCCTCGCGCGCCGAAATCGGACGTGCGCCCGACGATCGAGCTAGCGCTTCGGGCCGCGGCTGTTGCCGCCGCCTGGATTTGATCCGCCGCGTCCGCCGCCCGGTCGGGGACGGCGGCGTGGACCGCGACCTTGCGCCGCCGTATCTCCGGAGCGCGGCGGCCCGCCTGGCTGACGTTGCGGAAGCCCAGGTCGCAGCGGACGCGGGGGAAGTGGACGCGGCGCCGGCGGCGCGTCACCACCAAATTCAAGTTGTCCGCTCGACTCGAGCCGTCCGAGCAACAGATGGTAATACAACATCCCGCGTTGATCGCCGAGTGCGTCGAGTATCGGCCCGACGCTGACGTTCGGATCGCCGGAAAGATCGCTGAGCGCGCGCGCAACGCCCGAATCTTCCATCGGAAAGACATCGAGCCGCCCGAGTCCACGCAAGCAAATCACGGCGGCCGTCCATGGCCCGATGCCACGCAGCACGATCAGGCGCTGCAGCACTTCGTTCGTCGACATTGCCTCGAGCTCGGACTCTTGCAGCGTGCCGTTGAGCAGCGCATCCGCATTCGTGTTCAGCGCAAGCTCTTTGCCTTCGGAAATTCCGAGCGAACGGAGCTGTTTACTTTTCGCCGCGAGCCAATCTTCGGGCGTAAAGAATGGATGGTACTTGCGACCTTGATGCTCGATCGGTTTCGTCAGATGCTCGACGACACGACGTAAGATCGCGGAGGCGGCATGAATGCTGACCTGTTGGAAGATGATCGCATTGACGATCGCTTCCCAAAGCGTTGGATAGCGTGGCGGTTTGATGCCGCGCATGCGCGTCGCGATTGCGTCGAGCCACGGAATCGCTTTGACCGAGCGATAGAACGGCCGCAGATCGTATTCGGGCTGCAGCATCCGCATGGTCAGCGCCGCCGGATCAAAATCGGCCGTTCCGAGCGTCCGCACGTCGAGCGGGGAGTCACGCTTTGCTTGCCGGACCACCACCAGCGCCCCGCGGTGCGCACGGATGAAACCGTCTTGCGCGCTGAACGTGTCGACGACATTCGTCGAGAGGCGCCGCAGCGCGTTTGCGGTGAGGTCGAGCCGGAAAGGAGCGCGAACCGGAACAGTTGCCATGCTAGCTGCCTACATCGAATACTGGCGCGTATCGCTGCTCACGATCGTCGAGTACCGTGCGAATTTTTTCATGTGGGGCATCTTTACGGTTGTCTATCATGGCGTTGCGCTGGTTGCGCTTTGGGCTACGCTGACCCAATTCCCGTCGATGAATGGGTGGGACTTCCGGCAGATGGCGTTCTTGTATGCCCTTTGGATGATGGGGCACGGGCTGCATAACATGCTCTTCTTCAAAGTCGGCGACGTCCCGGTCCTTATCCGCGAGGGCAATTTTGACCGTTTTCTCGTGCGCCCGATCGATGCGCTGGTTCAAGCCATGATCGCGCCGAGTCAATTCAACCTCGTCCCCGACGAGTTAATCTTGGCGCTGATTTTCCTCGGCTTCGCCATCCCCTACTCGCAGGTCCACGTCGACGCGCTGCTGATCGCGTACATTCCGCTTATCGCCCTCGGCGGCGCACTGATCGACTTCGGACTCAACTTGACGATCGCCGCCGCTTCATTTTGGTTCGTTCGCGTCGATTCGCTGCGCTGGATGCTCATGTCACTCGAACAAGATTTCACGCGCTATCCGCTCAGCATCTACAACAAATCCGTAAAGCTGGTTCTCGCGTTCGTCGTCCCGTTCGCATTCATGAATTACTTCCCGGCCACATATTTTCTGGGGAAGAGTGACGGCGCGCTCCACCTGAATCCGGCCGTCGGGCTGCTGACGCCCGTCGTCGGCGTCGTGGTCACGGTACTGGCTTACGGATTTTGGCGGATCGGGCTCAATCGCTACACGGGAACCGGGTCCTAGACAGCGCGAACCTTCGCGCCATGCAGAGAATCGTTCGCGCTTGCGCCATCTTCATGTTGCTCGTCATGGCGCCGGTGTGCGCGCAGAGCGACGATCCGTTCCTGTGGCTCGAGGATAAAGACGGCGCGCGAGCCATGACGTGGGTGCGCGAGCAGAACGCGAAGACGCTCGCCGTTCTCGAAGCCGATCCGCACTACGCGCGAAATTATGCGGACGCGCTCGCGATCGCACAGACGAAAGACCGCATTCCACTTCCGGCGATTCTGGACGGCAGCATCTACAATCTCTGGCAGGACGCATCGCACGTGCAAGGCATCTGGCGGCGCACGTCAGCGGCCAGCTACGCCACGAAAGCCCCGGCCTGGAAGACGATGCTCGACCTAGATGCGCTCTCCAAGAAAGAGCACATGCACTGGGTTTGGGAGGGCGCAACATGCGAGCCGCAATTCGAACAGCGCTGCATCCTGCAACTCTCGAACGGCGGTGAAGACGCGCAGACGCTGCGCGAGTTCGATCTCGCGACGGACAGCTTCGTTCCCGGTGGTTTCACGCTGCCGCGTGGCAAGCAATGGGCTAGCTGGCTCGATCCCAATACGCTCCTGGCCGCTCGCGAGTGGAAACCCGGTCAACTGACCACGTCCGGTTATCCCTACATTCTCAAGCGACTCCGGCGTGGTGCGCCGCTTTCGAGCGCGATCGAAGTTTTTCGGGGAGCCCGCACGGACGTCTCCGTTTCCTCGACGCGCTACCTCGACGGCGCCGGCAACAGCGTAACTACCGTCGATCGTGCGGTCGACTTTTTCTCGACGCAACACTACATCATGACGGCGCACGGGCTCAAGCGACTCGATCTTCCCCTCAAGTCCGATATTAACGGCCTCGTCGCTGGTCAGCTGCTCGTTACGCTGAAGCAGCCGTTCGCTAAGCGCGGCGTGAGGTATCCGCAGGGCGCTTTGATCGCGCTTGCGCTGAGCGCTGCACTCGCGCACCCGGAAGATTCTCATCCCAAGCTCGTTTACGCACCGGGGCCGCGTGATACGCTCGACACCGTCGGCGTCACGAAATCGGCCGTAGCGCTCATGACGTATCACAACGTCCGTGGGCGCGCGCTCGTCTTGACGCCGACGGCAAGCGGCTGGCGCCGGCAGGCGCTCGACCTTCCGGATAACTCCTCGATCGATCTCGTCACCAGCACACAGCGAAGCAACGATTTCTACGTCCGGGTAACGAGCTTCGTCAAACCGACGCAGCTCTACGCCGGCAATGCATCATCTGCGACGGTCGCGCTCGCAAAAGCGTTGCCGCCGCAGTTCAACGCCTCAAATGACGTCGTCGAGCAGCACCAGGCTGCCTCCAAAGACGGAACGCAGATTCCGTACTTCATCGTCCATCCGAAGACCATGGCGCTTGACGGTACCAATCCGACCGTGATCAATGCCTACGGCGGGTTCGGCATTTCCTCGACACCGTTTTATTCCGGAATCATCGGCAAGCTCTGGCTCCAACATGGCGGTGTCTTCGTTCTCGCGAACATTCGCGGTGGCGGAGAATTCGGGCCGGCCTGGCACGACGCGGGATTGAAGACGCATCGGCAGCGCATCTACGACGATTTCTATGCCGTCGCGCAAGATCTCGTCACACGCAAGATCACGACGCCGCGTCGATTGGGCATCGTCGGCGGCTCGAACGGTGGTCTTCTAATGGGTGTGGAGTTCGTGCAACATCCCGATATGTGGCATGCGGTCGACATCGAGGTTCCGCTACTCGACATGCTGCGCTACGAACAAATTCAAGCCGGCGCCTCGTGGGTCGGCGAGTACGGTAGCGTTTCCGATCCGGCGGTCCGTGCGTTTTGGGAAAAGACCTCGCCGTACCAGAATCTGAAAGACGACGTCACGTATCCCGAGCCGTTCGTGTGGACGACGACGAAAGACGATCGCGTCGGCCCGCAGCACGCTCGAAAGTTTGCTGCGAAGCTCGAGTCGATGAACAAACCGGTTCTCTATTACGAAGTCATCGAGGGCGGTCACGCATCCGGCGCGAATTTGAAAGAACGAGCCAGAACCGACGCGCTCGAGTGGACCTATTTCACAATGAAGCTCATAGAATGATCGAATGCTTGCGCGACGAGCCTTTCTAACACTCGGCGGTTGCGGCGCGCTGGCGCTGCTTCCGCACCGGCTCGCGGCGCAACCGCGTCTTTCAGTGGCATACCTCGATGCCATTCCGGGATATATCTCCGTGCACGCTCGGACGATGGCAAACGAACCGCCAATCGTTGCCTATCACGACGGCGATCCGTACCCGACGGCCTCGACGATAAAGGTTCTCATCATGACGACGGCGTTTCGCTGGATGGACGCCGGCAAGATCAAGCCGTCGACGCCGGTGCCGATCAGCGCCGCCGACATGGTCGGCGGATCGGAGACCTACGGCAGCGCCGTCCCCGGCACGACGTATCCGCTCATGTCGCTGATCAACGCGATGATCAAACAGAGCGACAATACGGCTTCGAATGCGCTGATCTCGCACTTCGGCTTCGCGGCGATCAATGCGACGACGGTGCCGGCCGGTATGACGAGCACGCATTTGCGAAGGCATTTCCTTGACTGGGCCGCAATCGTCGCGCACAACGAGAACGTCTCGACTGCGCGCGATATGGCAGCGCTGCTCTATGAGATCGAACGCGGCTCACGCGAAGGTCTCGACACGATCGCGAAATCCGATTCGTGCCGCGCGATGATTCAAATCATGCTCGGACAAGAGGACCGCAACAAGATTCCGGCCGGCCTTCCGCCGGGAACGCAAGTCGCCAACAAAACCGGCGAGATCACGGGCGTGCGCAGCGACGTTGCAATCGTCGAACCGTTCGGCGAGACGCCGTACATTCTCGTCGTCATGACGAAAGAACTGCGCGACTACTCCGCGGGAATCAGCGCGATCCGCCGCGTCGCGCGTGACGTCAACCGCACGGTCAACGCGAAATACGGCCTGACGTAACCTCATTGTCATCCCGAGCGTAGGCGCACGCAGTGCGCCGTAGTCGAGGGAGCGTCACGATCATCAACGTTGCCGCGGTCCCTCGACTACGCGCCTCCGGCGCTACGCTCGGGATGACAAGGGGCGCTACTCTACCGTTACCGTCTCCATGACGTCGCCTTTGCGGATCTGATCGACGACGTCCATTCCTTCGGTTACCTCACCGAAGACGGTGTAATTCTTGTCGAGGAAGTGCGCTTCGTCGAGCGTGATGTAGAATTGCGAGCCGGCTGAGTTCGGATTGCTCGAGCGTGCCATCGCGACGGCGCCGCGGTGATGCGGGTTGTCGTTGAATTCAGCATCGAGGTGGTAGCCGGGACCGCCCGTGCCGTCACCGTTGGGGTCGCCTCCCTGGATAACAAAGCCGGGCTCATGCCGGTGGAAATTCAGGCCGTCGTAAAATCCGGCGCGCGAGAGCTTAATGAAGGCCGCGCTGTGCAGTGGGGCATCATCGGCGAAGAATTTGAAGACGATATCACCTTTTGGCGTCTTGATACGGACGTGAGCAGTACGCGCTTCGTCGCGAAGCGCCCAGAGTTCGTCGCCGGTTGGCGCTGTATGAGCTGGCATAGCCGCCTCTTTGCCTCAAACTGGGAACTTCCGCCCGCACCGTATGCTGGGCCGCCAAGCGAGCGTACCCTTCTTCCCAGGCCACACAGCGTGTTTGAATTGCATGCCTTTCTCGGAAAGATAACTACGTAAGGAATGACATTGCTGCAAATGCGGGTTCCGGCGGAGCCATGGCACGTCCGAACACTGCGCGACGAGTTATTGCAGGTCGGTGAAGAGGTCGAGATGCACCCCGAAGTGCTCGAAGACTTCGTCACGGCGGTCGGTGAGGCGTTTGCCAATGCAATCGAGCACGCCTTATCGGCCGAGCCGGTTGAAATTGAGGTCAAGCAACGCGACGCTCACCTGGTTGCGACAGTTCGTGACCACGGTCGCGGCATCGACAGCACACGCATTTCGAGCACCTTGCCGCCGGCGTCGGCCGAACGTGGCCGTGGTATTCCGCTCATGCGCAAGTGCAGCAGCTCGATGAGCATTCAAAAACCGCAGGACGGTGGGACGCTCGTCGTCCTCAATTGGGACGAGAAGCGTCTCCACGGCGCGCCCGTTTCAAATAATGGAACGATCTTGCATACTATCCAGTGAGCCGCGAGTCGCCTCGAGCGTCTCGTCGACGTCGCTCGCGGTATGCTCGGTGCATAAGAACATGACTTCGTTCTGAGAGGGCGGCAAGAGAATGCCACGCTCCCGCATTGCGTGGTAGTAGGCCGCATAGGCGCGAGCATCGGCGAATTGCTGATCGTCGTAGTTGCGCGTAGGCGGCCCCGCGCGAAACTTGAAATCGACAATGCTTTCCAGTGTCACGACCGCATAGGCTAGGCCGAACTGCGCAAGAATCGCACGAATGCCGTTACCGAGCTGCTCGCTAAGCGCACGCATCTGCGCGAAAACGTCCGGATTCGATTCGAGAAAATCGAGTGCGCGCAGGCCGATCGCAATCGCGAACGGATTGCCGGCGTGCGTACCGCCCGCGAACGTCGGTCCCTCGGGCGCTAAGACCCGCATCACGTCTGCGCGGCCACCGTACGCTGCAAGCGGAAAGCCACCGCCGAGATTCTTTCCGATCGTCGTAAGATCGGGACGTTGTCCGACGCGTTCTTGCGCGCCGCCGAGTCCGAGACGCGGCCACGTGATGATCTCATCGAAGATGACGAGCGCGCCGCGAGCACGTGCACGTACGAAAAGGCCGTCGAGGAATCCGGGGGCGGGTTCGACGAGCCCCATGTTGCCGACGATCGGTTCCACCAGGATCGCGGCGAGACGTCCCTCGATCTCCTTGCGCGCGAGCACGCGATCGAGATCCTCGAGATCATTGTAGCGTGCAACGCCGAGATCGCCGAGCGTTGCAGCCGGAATCCCCGCGCGAACGACATCGCCGGTGTGCGCCGATGCGCCTGCGCCGAGCAAGCCGAGATCGAAGTGTCCGTGATAGTTGCCCGCAAACTTCACGATCGACGAACGTCCCGTGAAGGCGCGGGCAACGCGTACCGCCGCCATCACAGCTTCCGTACCGGTCGTCGTGAAACGCAAACGCTCCATCGATGGCAGATGTCCGCGAATGCGTTCGGCGAGAACGAGCTCGTCTTCGTGTGTCGAGCCAAACACGACGCCGCGCGCCGCGATCTCATCGAGTCCATGCGTCACCGCGGGATGCGCGTGTCCAAGCAAAAGCGGCCCGTACGCCATCAGATAGTCGATGTATCTGCGTCCCGCAGCATCGTACGCGTACGCTCCTGCGCCGCGCGCTTGAATGAACGGCTCGCCGCCGACGGCTGCGCCGGCACGCACCGGCGAGTCGACGCCGCCCGCGAGCGCGTCGCTGGTGCGGCCTTTAACGAGCATGGTGTCGGAAAAAGTAAATCAGCATCGTGAGCAACAGGGCCGCAACGGCGTAAGCCCCGACCGCAAGCTCGAAGTTAAAACGCCGGTCGGGTTTCATCCTATCCGCGCAACCACAACGCGACCGCACTGTATGCGGCCAAAAGTGCAAATAAGCCGCGTAGGAGCCGTTCCGGCAAATAGTGCGCGAGATGGACGCCCCATCCGATCGCAATCGTCCCGCCGATCGCAAGCGCGATCCCGGCGCCCCACACAACGTCACCATTGAGAGCATACGTCGCCAAGTTGATGATCGTTCCGGGACCGACGAGGGCGAGACCCATGAACTGCGCCACGACCTGCGGGAAGTTGAAAATCGTCGCCATGAGCGGCACGGCAAAGACCGCACCACCTGTGGCGAACAGGCCGGAGAGTCCGCCTCCGACGGCACCGATCGGAATTGCGACCGGCCACAGGTGCGAGCGTGGCTCGCTCTTCGCCTCCGCGACTTTGTGGCGCACGCCGGTCCAGACGTAGAAAATCGCGATGGCAAGCATCATCACCGCAAAGGAGCGGCGTAATTGCGTGCTCGCCATGTGTGTTGCGAAGTGCGCCCCGAGAAACGTGAACGGCAAGGCCGCTACTGCCAGTGAGCCCGCGACGCGCAGATCCATTTTCGTACGACGCATGTAGTGCCAGATCGCCATCGTCGTATTCGGGATGATCATCACAAGCGCTGTGCCTTGCGCGTGCTGCTGATCGTAGCCGTAGATAAAGCCGAGCAACGGAATCAGAAACAGGCCGCCGCCCAAACCGAAAAGGCCGCCGAGAAACCCGACGACCACTCCGAGACCGACGTCAACGAGAAGGTTCGTTAAGCGTACACTCCGCGGATTTCGAGCGTCGTTTTGACCCGCTGAATCGCCAGCATGTACGCGGCGGTACGATACGACACGCCGCGCGCAGCCGCAAGTTCGCGCACTGCGTCGAAGTTCAGCAAGAGGTGTTCGCGCAGGCGCTCGTTCACGTCGGCCTCTTTCCAGAAGAAGCCTTGGCGATCTTGTACCCATTCGAAATACGAGACGATGACGCCGCCGGCATTTGCCACGATATCAGGGATGACTTCGATGCCGCGCTCACGGAGGATCGCATCGGCCTCGGGCGTCGTCGGACCGTTTGCGCCTTCGACGATTAGCTTTGCTTTGATGCTTCGTGCGTTCACGATCGTGAGGACGTTCTCGAGCGCCGCAGGAACGAGCACGTCGCAATCGACCTCGAGAACATCACCCGACGGAAGTTTATCGCCACCGCGGTAGCCGTCGAGCGAGTGATGCTCTTGGGCGTATGCGATCGCGCTCTTGACGTCGATGCCTTTGTCGTTGTAGTAGCCGCCGGTGACATCGGAGATCCCAACAACTTTACAGCCCGCCTCCGAAAGAAAGCGAGCTGCAAAGGAACCGACGTTTCCAAAGCCTTGAACGACAACGCGCGCGTTTTTCTGTGGGATCCTCAGACGTTCGAGCTCGGCGAGCGCCACAATCGAAACACCGCGGCCGGTCGCTTCAACGCGTCCACGCGAACCGCCGATCTCGAGAGGCTTACCGGTGACGACGCCCGGCACGTTTTGACGAACGTGCATCGAGTACGTATCCATGAACCATGCCATGATCTGCGGCGTCGTTCCGACGTCGGGCGCGGGGACGTCTTTGTCCGGCCCGATGACTTCAACCAACTCGGCTGCGTAACGGCGCGTGATGCGCTCGAGCTCATTCATCGAAAGTTTTGACGGATCGCACGTGACGCCGCCTTTGCCGCCGCCGAAGGGCAGATCGACGACCGAACATTTCCAAGTCATCCAAAATGCGAGCGCCGTGACTTCATCCAGCGTAACGCCCGGATGGTAGCGAATCCCGCCCTTTGCGGGACCGCGCGCGAAATTGTACTGGACGCGATAGCCGGTGTAGACCTCGAGCTCGCCGTTATCGCGTTGGAACGGTAGCGAGAAGATCATTTGACGCGAGGGATGCGTGAGAATCGCGCGCATGCCGGGCGTCAGATCCAACAGCGACGCGGCCTCATTAAAGTAGGCGATCGCCTCGCCAAACACCGAGAGATCGCGTATCACCGCAGTCGACATAATTTCAATGCCTCCGGTACCCTCTACCGTATTGTACCTTTAGGACAAACGGCCAAAATACCTAGCTAAAACTTGGCCCCATTGATAACGCTCACACCTTGAAGAGAAACTCGACAACGTCGCCCTCCTGCATGACGTAGTCTTTGCCCTCGCTGCGTAACAAGCCGGCCGCACGAATTGCATCCAGCGAGCGAAGGCGCGCATAATCGTCGTACGAGACGACCTCGGCTCGAATGAATCCACGCTCGATATCGGTGTGGATCTTACCGGCCGCTTGCGGCGCCTTACTGCCGCGGTCGATCGTCCACGCTCGGGTCTCTTTGGGACCCGCGGTAAGGAACGTCATCAGACCAAGCGTGTTGTATGCAGAAAGAATCAATTGGTCAAGACCGCTGCGCGCAATCCCCAGCTCCTCACAGAATTCGCGCGCTTCTTCATCTGATAGGCCCGCAAGCTCTGATTCGATCTTTCCGCTGAGGACGATGGCCTGGCCGTGCTCTTCGGCCGCACGTTTGAGCACCGCTTGCGCAAGCGGTCCGGGCGTTCCGATTTGCCCTTCGTCGACGTTTGCGACGTAAATTACCGGCTTAATCGTAAGGAGAAAGCTTTCACGCGCCAGTTCGGATTCGAGCGATCCCAGCTCAAATATTCGCGCAGGACGCCCGGCTTCGAGCTCTGCGATCAAACGTTCGGCCGCCGCAAGCATCGGTCGCAGTTTCAAGTCGGCGCGCGCTTCGCGCGAGAGACGTTCGTGACGCTTCGCCATCGTTGCGAGATCGGCGAGCGCCATTTCGATCCCGATGATGTCGATGTCGCGAATCGGATCCGGAGCGCCCTCAACGTGTGTGACATTGGGATCTTCGAAACAGCGCACGACCATTGCGATCGCGTCCGTCTCGCGAATGTGACTGAGAAACGCGTTGCCCAGACCTTCGCCCTTGCTTGCTCCGCGAACGAGACCCGCAATGTCCACGAAACGAGTGGACGCGTACACGATTCGGGCTGCCCCGACGATCTCTCCGAGTACCTTTAAACGGTCATCTGGGACGGGGACCTCACCAATGTTTGGTTCGATCGTCGCGAAGGGATAGTTAGCTGCGAGCGCGTTCGCCGAACGCGTGAGTGCATTGAAAATCGTCGACTTGCCGACATTGGGCAAACCGACGATTCCACAAGAAAGGGCCATGGCAAGCGCCGCTTCGGGACAAGCGTAGGATGGCCTAGCCGGGAGTCGAAACCCGCAAAAGATGCGTCAGATGAAGGTTGACAAGCTCGGGATCGATTTGTTAACACATGATCCCGTCGTCATCCTTAAGGATCTCGAAGGTCGCCGTTACCTTCCAATTCTGATTGGTCCATTCGAGGCAACCGCGATCGCACTGGCATTGGAAGGAACGCAGGTCCCGCGACCGCTTTCCCACGATCTCATGCGCATGATGCTAGAAGCTCTCCAAGCCAAGCTCGAGCAAATCGTGATCCACGACATCAAAGACTCGACGTTCTTCGCAAAACTGATCGTGAAGACCAACGGCGAGACGCAAGAAATCGATGCGCGTCCTTCCGACGGGATCGCGCTCGCGCTGCGGATGCAAGCGCCGATCTATGTCAGCGACAAGATTGCGCTCGAAGAGACTGTTCCCGACAAGAAATCCGACGAAGAGGAACGCGACCGCTTCAAAAAGTTCATCGAGGAACTCAAGCCCAGCGATTTCAAAGATTGATCACGCGCGCAGGTTTTACACTCGGCGCGATCGGTCTTGGGACAGGCGTTGCGTTCGCGCAGTCCGACACCAAGGTTTCCGTCGGCACGACCAACAGCAGTAGCGACGCGCCGTTCTTCATCGCGGAAGCCAAAGGATATTTTCGCGAGCAGAGACTCGACGTCGAACTCATTCCGTTCGATTCGGCAGCGAAAATGATCGCGCCGCTTGCTACCGGACAACTCGACGTCGCTGCAGGCGCGCCCTCCGCCGGCTTGTACAACGCCGCCGCGCGCAGCATCGATATCCGCATCGTAGCCGATAAGGGGTCTGCACCCAAAGGTTACGGCTATCTGCCGCTCATGGTCCGCAAGTCGCTGACCGACTCCGGAAAGGTCAAGAGCGTACGCGACCTTCGCGAGATGAAGATCGCCGAAGTTGCGCAAGCCACGGCCAGCTTCTGCACGATGAACCAAGCGCTCAAAAAAGGCGGTCTCACGTATCGTGACGTCGAGGAGATCTATCTCGGATTCCCCGACCACTTTGCGGCCTTTAGCGGCGGGTCCATCGACGCCTCGATCACGGCCGAACCGATCGCTACGAAGTGCATCGAAAGCGGCGTCGCCGTCAGGTTCATGCCGGACGATCAGTTTTATCCCAACCAGCAGATCGCATGCGTACTCTATGGCGGTCCGTTCATCAAGAGCAAAGGCGATGCGGCGCAAAAGTTCATGGTCGCCTACATCAAAGCGGCACGCGATTACAACGATGCCCTCAAAGGCGGCAAAATGGCGGGACGTGCCGCAGGCGAGGTCATCGCAATTCTCACGAAATACACGGCCATCAAAGATCCGGCCATTTATCGTGCGATTACGCCCAACGGCAACGATCCGAACGGGCGCCTGAACACCGAAAGCCTGGCCAAAGATCTCGCGACCTTTAAAGAAGCTGGATTCGTGACGAGCGGCATCACCGTCGACTTCGTCCTCGACGAAACGTTCGCCCAAGCTGCAGTCAAGATGCTCGGACCGTACCACTCGAAAGCTTGACCGTCCTCATTGTCGGGGCGGGGATCGGCGGATTGATCCTCGCGCTCGAGCTGCACCGTTTCCGAATTCCGGTGCGTATCTACGAGCAAGCTAATCGCTTGCAGCAAGTCGGCGTCGGAATCAACATTCTGCCGCATGCAACGAAGATTCTGGCGCAGCTCGGACTTCAGGAAGAGCTCGAGAAATTCGCCGTCTCGCCGAATCGCTCGGCCTTCTACAATCGCTTCGGCCAGCTGATTTACGACGAGCCACTCGGAACGGCGGCCGGATACGAGTGGCCGCAACTTTCGATTCATCGCGCCGAATTGCAAAACGTGCTGGTGCGCGCGTTTCTGGCGCGCGTCGGCCCCGCTAACCTCTTCTTCGGTCACCGCTGCATCGGCGTGCAACAGGACGACAGCAGCATTAGCTTACGCTTCGATGACGGAACGCGAAAGCGCGGCAGCATTGCAATCGCGTGCGACGGTATTCACTCCGAGATTCGCAAGCAATTCTATCCGCAGGAAGGCGCACCGATCTACTCGGGCTACAACATGTGGCGCGGCGTGACAAAGCACGCGCCGATTCTCAGCGGCGCGACGATGATTCGCGCCGGCTGGCTTGCGACGGGGAAGATGGTGATCTACCCGATCCGGGATAATATCGATGCCTCCGGCCGGCAGCTCGTCAACTGGGTGGCTGAACTCGAAACGCCGCAGCACATCGCGCGCGACTGGAATCGCCGCGGAAACATCGACGACTTCATCGGCGCGTTCTCGGACTGGCAATTCGATTGGCTCGATGCGCCGCTGCTGATCCGCAACGCTGAGACGATCCTCGAATTTCCGATGGTCGATCAAGAGCCGCTCGAGCGCTGGAGTTTCGGACGCGCGACGCTCTTAGGCGATGCGGCACATCCGATGTATCCGCGCGGCTCGAATGGCGCGGGTCAGGCGATATTGGATGCGCGCGCGCTCGCCGAAGAGCTTGGCGCCGGCGGCGATCCAGTCAAAGCGCTGCGCGCATATGAAGCCCGGCGCTTGCCGATGACGTCCGGCGTGGTGCGCGCCAACCGCGCCAATCCGCCCGACGCGATTCTGCGTGAAGTCTATCTGCGCACCGGAGATCGGCCCTTCGAGCACATTGATGACATCATCCCGCGCGACGAGCTGGTTGCGCTCTCGGATTCCTACAAACGCGTGGCAGGATACGATAAGGAAACACTGCACAAAACGTCCACATGAAACGAATGGCGTTGCTCGTGGCCGTGCTCTGCTGCACCCTCGGCGCCGGTGCCTGGCACGTTTCCGGATATCCCGCCGGCGCACCGTTGTCCCGCAATCACTCTGGAACGACGCGCCGGTAGCGCCGGCATATCTCATGCTTCTCTCGTCGTGGTTAACGAAACACGTCCTCAAATAGAAAGGCTGGGTCTGGTGGCTAAGCAGTACGTGCTCGAGGTGGAGTTCGTCATCAACGACGGCGCACTCGACGAGTTCTTGAAAATAGTCGTCGAGAACGCGACCAATTCGCGCAACGAACCGGGATGCTTACGCTTTGACGTGCTGCGTCCGGACGACACGAAAGACACGGTCGTACTCTACGAGATCTACGTCGACGAGGGCGGCTACGATGCGCACCGTCAGACGCCGCACTATGCAAAATTCGATGCGGCGCGCAAACCGCTCGTCAAGAGCGTGAGGCGCCGCAACTTTACGTGGAGTAACCCAGCCTAGGATTTAGCTGATCGCGGAGTTCTGAGACGGCGTTTCCGAATAGTGTGCGCCCGAGATCGTCCTCGACGATGCGTAGGAGCGATTCTCGCGCTTCCCGCTGACTGAATCCAGCAGGACGCACGGCCAACGCCCGAAGTGCTTGGAACATTGCATCGTAGAATGCCATCCAGACTTCGGACGTTCGTCGCTTTAGAGCGTCTGCATACAGGGCGGTGATTTCGGCGATTCGTTCATCGTCGATACCTGAGTCGAAAAGGTCTTCGCATAAGTGGTGGAGCGGTTCGTTCACAGCGCTCATGATGGATCAGTCGTCTTGGAGGATCGAGTAGATCTCTTTGCGCGCAGCGTCGAGGACTTCTTTGATGCGCTGGCGCGTCTTGCGGTCATCGAGTTGACGCAGCCCTTGCTGGACTGCGGCCATGAACTTACGTACGGCCTCGCCGAGCTCGCCCCATTCCGCACCGGGCGCGGACTCGTCTTCGACGGTGCCGCGCTCTTCGAGAAGCGTGCGTCCGGCGTCGGTGATTTCGTAGACGCGCTTTCCGTCGATGACTTGGCTCGTTACGAAGCCGCCGTCTTCTAGCATCTGCAGCGTCGGATAAACGGATCCGGGGCTGGGACGATAGCGTCCCTGATATTGCTCCTCGAGATCTTGCATGATGTCGTAGCCGTGCATCGGGCGCTTCGTGAGCGCGCTGAGCAACAGAAACTTCACGTCGCCGCGGCGTACGCGGGGCTCGCCATCGAAGCCGGCGCCGCCTTCGCGGGCCATTTGTCGCCACATGCGGTGCATGTGCCGGCGACCGTGTCTCATATGATGCCGTCCGCCTTCAAAGTGATCCTTTCCAGCCTATCGCATAGGCCTATCGGCATCCTATCGCGATATATCGTGATCTGTCAAGAGTATATCGGCCGAGCCTCGATTTCGCTCGGGGTGACAAGAGAGGGCGACGCGCCTGCCGTAACCTGGTCGCCGTCCAACGATAAGGAGAGATGGTGGCTAAAGACAGCGCCGAGATCGGCGTTTTTGGTGGATCCGGCTTTTACTCGCTAATAGAGAACGCGCGCGAAGTCTGGATTGAAACGCCCTACGGCGCCCCGAGCGATAAAGTTGCACTTGGGGAAGTCGCCGGAAAGAAAGTCGCGTTTCTTCCGCGTCACGGCAAAGATCATCGCTTTCCGCCGCAGGCGATCAACTACCGCGCAAATCTCTGGGCGATGAAAGAGCTCGGCGTTGCGCGCATCATCGGCCCGACCGCATGCGGCTCGCTCGATCCCAAAGTCGCGCCCGGCGAGATGGTCGTGTGCGATCAGGTCGTCGATCGTACGACCGGCCGCAAGGACACGTTTTACGATGGCCCGATCACGACGCACATCTCGTTTGCCGATCCGTATTGTCCGCAACTGCGTGAGATTGCAATCGCCGAGCTAAAAAAGATCGGCATTACTACGCACGACCACGGTACTGTCGTCGTCATTCAGGGGCCGCGCTTCTCGACGCGCGCGGAATCGAAGTGGTTCTCGAGCCACGGTTGGGAAGTCATCAACATGACGCAGTATCCCGAGTGTTATCTCGCACGCGAGCTGGAGATCTGCTACGTCAACATCTCGCTGATCACGGACTACGACGTCGGGCTCGAAGGGATGCCCGGCGTCAAGCCCGTTTCGCACGAAGAAGTCATGAAAGTCTTCGCGAGCAATAACGAACGCGTGAAGAAGGCTATCTTCGGCATTATCTCTGCAACGCCTAAGCAGCATTCGTGCAAGTGCAGCTCGGCGCTCGAAGGCGCGCGCTTCTAAAGTGTATCTCCAAGCGATCCCGCTGCTGTTCCGCAATCCAGCATTGCTGCTGGCGCCGCTCTTTACGGGCGTCCTCGGCGTGCTGGTGCAAGAATTCGGCGGGGCACAGGTCTCGGGTGATGCGCTGGGTGGCATTACCGGCGGCATCCTTGCGCTCTTGATCTTCCTCTTCAATTGCTTCGGCCTGGGCATATCGGTGATCATCGCCGATCACGTGTGGCGTAGCGGGAAGGGCTCTTTCGAAGACGGTTGGGAAGAGGGGCGCCGCAAAGCCGGCGACATCTTCATGGCCGCGCTCGGCTTGAATTTCATCGTCTACATTGCGCTGCAGATCGGCTCGTTCATCAGTCCGATCTTGGGTGAAGCACTCTTCGTGATCGCGTTCTTCTTCTTGATCTACACGATACCGGCGGCCGCAATCGGTGGGATCCCCGGATTCATGGCGCTCAACACGAGCATCGAGCGCGTTCGCGAAAGCTATCTTCAACCGATCGGGTTAGCGGTTTTCTTTCTGATCTTCTACTGGGCGCTCGGATCCGTGCTCATTCCGAGCTACGCCGTCATTTTCGGATTGTCACCTACTGTTTCGTATTTGATCGCCGCCGCGTTTCGTGCGATCGTTCTCGGTTACTTTGCCCTCGTTCTGGCCCGTTCGTATACCAACGTAGCATTCGTTCGACGCCGCTTCTGAGATGATCGAGACGCCGGGTACCGGTGCGCCGCAATCGCCGTGGTGGTATCGAAACCGCTCGAGCGTCTTCGGCATGCTGTACGGTGCCGGCTTTTGGATTCCGATCGTTGTCGACGGCTTCTCGAATACGCCGTATGTACCGACGATCGTGCTCATTGGTTCGCTCGCTGGTGGCGACGCGACGATCAACGCGCTGTTTTTGTTCGCGCTCTTGTGCGTGCTGATGTGCTTTTTGATCCGCCTCTCCGGTTCGAGTTACTTGCAAGCCTCGATCGTATGGAACGCGGACGCCAAAGCCGAGAGACTGTTCGTCGAGGGCCCGTTCCGCTACACGCGCAACCCGCTCTACCTCGGCAACATGTTCATGTCGCTCGGGTTTGCTCTCGTAGCGCCACCGTCGGGCGCCGCCTTCATTCTCATCGCCAATGCATACTTGATCAACCGGCTGATCGATCACGAGGAGCCGGTGCTTCGCACAACGTTCGGCGAAGCGTACGAACGCTATCGCGCGAGCGTGCCGCGCTTGTGGCCGCGCCTGAAACCGGTCCCGGCCGAAGGTGACCTGAAACCAAATCTCGCGCAGGGCCTGAAGACCGAGGTCTTCACGCTCGCGATGTTTCTTGGGTTCTGTTGTTTCTTCGCGCCGATGCCGTATGGTCTGTACGGCTTCGTCGCGTTCTACGTTATCGGGATCGTCGTGCAACGAATTATGGCTCGACGAACCACGTGAGCGACGAGTCGGCCAGGCATTTCGTCCATCGTCTCGAGGCGTTCTCCGACATCGTCATCGGCTTCAGTCTTGCACAGCTCGGTGCGTCGCTCATCATCCCCGAACATGCGATCTCGCTCGTGCAAAACCCGAGCTGGCTCTTCGGATTCGTCCTCGCCTTCGCGGTCGTGTGCAGCATGTGGTTCTTTCACCATCGCCTCTTCTCGCGATTCTTCGTTCCGAAACCGTGGCCGGTGATTCTCAACTTCATTTGGCTCGCGGTCGTCGTGCTGCTCGTCTATGCGACGCAACTCTACGTTCGTTCGATGAGCGACATTATCGCCGTCCGCATGTATTTCGGCGCGTACACGCTCGCCTACGGTATTCTCGGGTTTCAGCACCTCATCGCTGCACGCATCGGTCCCGATCCCGCCGGTGCGCGGCGTGGCGCAACGTTCACGTTCCTGTGGACGACACCATTCGCCGTTTGCCTCCTCGCAACGGCGCTCTTGCCGGCGGATATCGTGAACGCAATAACCGGACTCGTGTTTATCGCGACTACAGTTGCGTTTATGTTCCTAGCGCGACGCCGTCGCCGTGAATCTACCGGCTCCGTGTCGGGATGAAAAGGCTACGAAAACCCCAGCTCTTTGAGAATCTCATCGGTGTGCTCGCCGAGCTGCGGCGGTTGATGGCGCAGGCCGAGCTTGTGGTCGGCGAATTCGAGCGGAATGCCGGGCAGTTTCGTCATCGTCCCGGTTGCAAGCTCGGTGCGTTCCAGCCAGCCGTGAGAATTGAGATGCGGGTCCTCAAATAAATCGCCCGGCTTGGCGACGGGCGAGAACGGGATCGATTCGCGCTCAAAGATCTTCGCAAGATCGTTAAAGCTATGCTTGCGCACGATCTCAGCCACGATCGGGATCAGCTTCTCTTTCGCAGCAACGCGCTTGTTGTTATCCGAGAACTCAGGGACTGCGAGCAGATCTTCGCGTCCGAGCGCACGGCAAAAGCTCTCAAAATGCGCGTTTGACGTGGCGCCGATAAAGATTGGCGTGCCATCCTTGGTCGGAAATGTCTCGTAAATGCCCCACGCCGGATAGCGCATCGACATTGGCGGTGGCGGCAGGCCCGTTACGGCTTCGGCCGCCATGTGCTGCGCGACCAAGAATGCCGCGCTCTCAAAGAGAGAGGCCGTGATGCGCGCGCCCTTCCCGGTGCGCTCGCGCTCCCGCAACGCCGCAAGAATTCCGACGACGCCGAACACGCCGCCCATGATATCGACGATCGACGAGCCTGCCCGGAGCGGACGATCGGGAAGTCCCGTCATGTATGCAAGGCCAGTCATGTACTGCACGACTTCATCGAGCGCGGGGCGGCGCTCGTAGGGTCCTTGCAAGAAGCCTTTGAGGGCGCAGTAGATGAGCTTCGGGTTCATCTTCTCGACCGCGTCGGCGCCGAAACCCAAACGGTCGAGCGTTCCCGGGCCATAGTTCTCGATTAGCACATCAGACCGCTCGATCAACTTGCGAACGATCGCTTTTCCGCGCTCGGTTTTCAGATCAACGACGAGGCTGCGCTTGCTGCGGTTGAAGCACGGAAAGAATCCCGCTGCAAAGCCGCCCAGCCGTCGTGTTGCGTCACCGCTCGGTGCGGCTTCAACCTTGACGACATCGGCGCCAAGCTCCGCAAGCACGAAACCGCACGACGGCCCCATGATCGTGTGACAGAACTCAACGACACGAACATCGTGCAGTGGGAGAACGTCGTCCTCGTTGAGCATCAATCTCGCTGTCCTTCGACTACGCGCACTTCGTGCGCTACGCTCAGGATGACACCGGGGCGTAGGTCGCTTAGCGGGAGCATGCGGCGAGGGCCATACGGACGGATTCCGCGACAAGATGCGGCGTGACGTTGGTGCGCGCGATCCGTTCGGCTTCTTCGATCGCAGTCAGCGCGCGAACGAGATCGCTCACCTCGACGGCCGAAAGTTTTCCGACCGAGCGCGCTTCATCGGAAGCCAGCGGCGCAACCTCTTTGCCCGCGATACGTAACACGAGCCAATCGCGCGTCAGCGTTTTGATCGTCTCGAGCCCCTCTTCGAGCGTGTCGCGCACCGCCCAGTGACCGTCATCGACATCGCCGCCTTGCACGACTCCGTAGAACCACGCGATCGCCGCATCGCGAACTTCACGCGATTCCCCGCCAAGCGACGCGACGGCGCGATCGACGCTGCCTTGCGAGAGCAGCGCCGCCCGCGCGATCTCTTTCGCATCGGTGTGACCCATCTTGCGCAAGATCTCTTCGACTTGCGCGCGCGAGAACAGCGGGAAGCGCACCTCGATCAGCCGCGAGCGAATCGTTTCGAGCAATCTGCCCGGCGCGTCGCTCGTGAGCAGCAAGAGCACGCGCGCCGGCGGATCTTCGAAAAACGCCAGCAGCGCATTCGCCGCCTCGCGCGTGAAGTCGACGTCTTCGAAAATGAAGATGCGCCAGCCGTCTTCATAGGCGTGCAGCGAGAATTGTCTGACAAGATCCCTCGCCGTCGTTTCCTCGGATTCGTGAAAGCCTTGCTCGACGTCGCGCTCGCCGATCTTCAGCTGTCCGCGCGTCGCAAACAAATCGGGATGAGTGCGGGATTGCACCATCTTGCAGCCGCTGCAGTGCCCGCAGTAGCCGAGCAGTGTCGACTTCGGCGTGACGCACAGCAGCGATTGCGCCAGTCGCTGCGCGAAGGTGCGCTTCCCGACGCCGTCTGGTCCGGTGAACAAGTAACCGTGCGCAAGCCGCTCGCGCGTATAAGCCGAGAAGAATTTCGTCGGGCCCTCGGCGCCGACGACGTCGAATTCGCTCACGAAGCCGTCGTGCGAAGTCCTACCCGCGCGTGATCGACCGCGGCGAGGATCGTCTTCACGCTGGCTTCCGGCGGCTGCTCCACGTCGACGACGACGAAGCGCCGGCTCCAACGACGCGCCATGTCAAGGTAGCCCGCGCGGACCGCGCGATGGAAATCGAGCGACTCGCGCTCCATGCGATCGACGGCGTGTCCCCCGTTCGCGGCACGCGCGACGACGCGCGGTAAGGCGATTTCCGGCGGAAGATCAAGGATAAACGTAAGATCCGGCGTCAGTCCGGAGGTCGCCGCAAGGCAGACCTGCAGCAGCTCCTCGACGTCCATGCCACGCCCGTATCCCTGGTAGGCAATCGTGGAGTCGAAGAAGCGATCGCACAAGACCGTCCGTCCGGCGCGCAGCGCCGGCCGAATAACGTCGGTGCATAGCTGAGAACGGGATGCGCACAGCAGCATGACCTCCGCCATCGGGACGATTTTCTGGGCCGGATCGAGGAAGATTTTGCGCACCTCGTCTCCGAGCGGCGTGCCCCCAGGTTCCCGCGTTTGCAGGACGTCTTCGCCACGCTCGCGGAGTGCTTGTTCAACGCGTTGCATCAGGGTGGACTTGCCAGATCCCTCGATACCCTCGAAGGTGATGAACATCGCACCCTGCTTCGCGCTCAAGGTCTAGGCCCCGCCTAGCCGCAATACCCAGGTCAACCGAGCGATCGGGAAAGGTGAGGACGTGCTTTACGAACTTGCCAAAATTTTTGGTGGAAGTAAGGGTCCAGAGCGCCGCGGACACAACCGCAAAACAGTTACGTATCCGGTGCGCTGGAATAAAGATGAGAACACGGTTATCGACGGCGTTGGCCAGGAGATTTCAGCGACCGGTGCTTTGATCGTTCTCAAAGACAAACCACCAACGCCCGAATTCACGGTGCAGATGAAGATCGCCGAGCGAATGATGACCATTCGCTTGCAAGTCGTTCGCCATGACGCGGTGCAGAACGCGGGTACGACCTGGCACCGCTTCGCGACGAAGTTCGCGGGCATTTCGGCTGATGACTGGGACGCAGTCGTTCGCTTCTGCAACGATACACCGGCGCCGGTCAACCGCGGCGCCGACGAACTCAAGGCCGTACAGAACAAGTCTGACGACGCGTTCCGGCTCTTGCCGCTTGCGATTCAACAGCAAATCGTCAACTCGCTCGTGCAAATGAACCACATGTCGGTACCGGGACCGGGGCAAGCCCCGCTGCTGCGTATGACGTATTCGGGCGTCGTCAAGCGCGGCGCGCAAGAGATTCACCGCTGCCACGTGCACAGCCGTATCGATGTCGAAGGCGAGATCCGTCAGTACGACACGACGTTCTTAATTGACGGAACGGGCAAAGTCGAGGTTCAAGGCGCCAAGCACTAGCGGCTAGGCGATCGAGTCGGCTCCCCGGTAGATTTGTACGCGGCGATTCGGCTCGAGGCCGGTGCTGCGTGATTGCAGACGATGGCGTTCAGCCATCTGATGTTGCATGCGCCGAATGTACGAGGTCTGCGGCGTAAGCTCGATGGCTTTGTTCTCGAGCAGCACCTGATAGATCGCTTCTTCGGCTTCGTGTAGCGCAAGCTCTTCGGCGTCGATCGACGGCAAGTCGAAGATGTCTTTGAGCGCATGCTGGATCTGCGTGGTCGTGTTCGTCTTGATCGTGTAGATCGGAATGTTCTCAGAGGCAATTATCTTGAGCTTAGCCGACTCTTTGCGCTCGAGCGTTTTGAGCGTAAGCACCACGTCCGCGTCATCCCACTTGCGTGCAATCGACGCGCTGACGCGCAGATTGGTCACGGCGCGCTCGATCTTGTTGCGCGAGACGCCGTATGGGAAGATCATCAGCGGCTTTTCTTGCTCGGCTGCTGCCTCGGACTCGACGTCGTCCATCCGAGCGGTTGGTGGCGGCAACACCTGCGTGTCGGCTTGTTGCACGACCGTGACGTTGCCGGCCGGTCCGCGCTCGCGGATCTCGGGCTGCGGTTGGTAGCCGCGCAGCAGCGCGTCAACGACTTCGGCTACGTTGCGATGAATCGCAAGGCGGCCGCGATCGACGATCTCGATCAGGACGTCGAAGGTCGGCGGAGCTTTGCGCTCGAGCACGCTCTTGCGCGTTCCCCGGCGCCGCGCTTCCTCATCGGAAAGTGTGACGGCTTGAATGCCGCCCAGCAGATCGGAAAGCGTTGGATTCTTGAGAATATTGCTGAGCGTCTGGCCGTGCGCCGTACCGATCAGCTGAACGCCGCGTTCCGCGATCGTGCGGGCTGCGAGGGCTTCCATTTCGGTGCCGATTTCGTCGATCACGATGACCTGTGGCATATGATTTTCAACCGCTTCGATCATCACGTTATGTTGGAGCGACGGATCAGCAACAGGCATACGCCGTGCGTGGCCGATTCCCGGATGCGGGACATCGCCATCACCGGCAATTTCGTTCGATGTGTCAACGACGACGACGCGCTTGCCGTCCTCGCTCAGGATGCGCGCGCATTCGCGCAGCATCGTCGTCTTACCAACGCCAGGGCGGCCAAGCAAGCAAATCGATTTTCCGGCGCGCACCACATCAAGAATGATGTCGACGGTGCCGTAGATTGCGCGACCAACGCGGCACGAAAGACCGATGATCTTTCCGGTGCGATTGCGGATCGCCGAGATCCGGTGCAAGGTGCGCTCGATGCCCGCGCGGTTATCTGCGCCAAACGGCGAGAGGTGCGAAGCAACATGCGCGATTTCTTCGTGCGTAACGAGCGTGTCCGTCAGGAACACGAACCCGTTCTCGAACCGCGCCTCAGGCGGCCGGCCGAGGTCGAGCACGACCTCGATGATCTCGTTGACGTTCGGCAGGCGGATCAGTGCCTGACGGATCGGTAGCGGAAAAATGTCTAGGAGCTGCGTGAGCTCCCAAGACGGCGAAAAGGCTTCGGCATTAATTGCCAATTAGCGCTGTCCTCACAAGGGCCGGCTCGGTCTGAGACCTCACGTTATCGTTCGTTTCAAAGTACTAGGGAGTGGACCCTGCCGTCGGACGACTACCATATGTAGTATTCGGGCCCCGGACCTTAGTTCGTCCGAAGAGGGCCTGTACTTAACCTTACCCCAAAAGACTCGCTCCGGTTCCCAGGATTGTCATCCCGAGCGTAGCGCCGCAGGCGCGTAGTCGAGGAACCGCCGCTTTGCGCGGGGACGGCGGTAGATTCACTCGATGTCGGTCGTAGGTGACGTCTCGGGCTTCATCACGCTGATGCTGCTTCTCGGCATTCCGATAGCGCTTTGCGTTTACAAATTTTGGATTGACCCAGACTTCCGACTTCGCTGCGTCGAGCTTGCTTGGTGGCTGACGTTGTACCCTTGGTCTTGGTAATTAGCGCTGTCCCTCGACTTCGCAACGCTTCGCGTTGCTGCGCTCGGGATGACAAACGTGTGCACTCACGTGCAAGGTTAACCTGGTTCTCCGGCCCAGGCGTCGAGATCGGCGCCGCCGTTGCCGCTGACCATGCGCCGCTTTACGTGGCGTGAGTAGAGCAGCTTGTCGGAATCCGGATAGTAGACGCTGTCGTCGGATGCGTTGTTCGCAAGTGCAAGCACGATCATCGGTGCTTTGCCGGTGTTCTGAATGCGATGCGTTGCGTGATCTCCGATCGGCATTGCAATCATATCGCCTTTGCGAATCGGATACTCGCCGAACGGGAACCTGATCACGCCCTCGCCATCGAAGACGACGTACAGCTCTTCTTCATCCGTGTGCATGTGCATCGCGGTCGCGAAATTGCCGGGTGGAATCTCGAACATTTGATAACCGAGCTTGCGCGCACCGAGTAAAAGTCCGACTTCGGCTTGGCTGCGCGCGTGACGGCCGGGGCCCTTGCGCTTCTTCCAATTCGCGAGCTCGTCGAGATTGATCTTGTAGATCAGTACGTCGCTGCGCGATTTCAAGAAGGCTTCGAGCGCCGCCATCGCGCCGCCGAAGATACAGTAACCGTCGCCAACTAAGATATTCTTCGGCTCGAGTGCCCACAGACGGCGCAGGCTCAGCACGGCCTTCTTTGCATCACCGAGCTTTGCGTCCGGAACTGTTCGCAGCGAACCAGGCGGATCACCCCAGAGCGCGTCGCCGACGATCACGGTAGCGTCGTCATCGAGCTGTAGCGCAAACTCACCCGGCGATTTCATCCCTTCAAGCTGCACGACGGTGACGCGTCCGATGCGATCGCCTTCACGTAACGGACGATCAACCTTCGCTTTGATCTCCGGCACGTCGAGCTCGGGTGCCGCGATCTTTGCATTGAAGCGCTGCGCGAGCGCCGCTGCTTCGCGCTCGTGATCGCGCGTCGTGAGCACGATCCAGGCGACGCCGCCTTCGGCATCGATCACCTTCGCGTCGTCGTCGGTCAGGGCCACCGGATCGACCAGTACGTTCTCCTTGCCCTTGATGAAGAACGAATTGAAGTTCATCGTGCGATCGGGCTGCCAGCGCGACCACATCATCACGCAGTCGATGCTTGTCTTCTGCAGAAGGTTCGTCGTCTCTTGAGCTAACATGCGCGCAACCTTCACCTCTCGTCGACCGACGCCTTGAGGCGCCGCAGTGCCATGGCGACGGGTTCGGAACCCTTTCCGAGTGCCCGTCTCGAGAGCTGAACGGCGCGCTCGATTGCGGCGCGGCGCTCCTCTCCCAGGGCTCCGTCTTCCGTCGTGAGGGCGCGTACGCCCGGAAGCGTCGACCGGAGCAGGCCGATCCATTCTGAGGCGTGATCGTCGTCATCGACGGTTGGCAGCCGTCGGTGAAAAGCGAGCGCCGGCCCGACGTTGTCGAGCTCTTTGATCCGATGCTCGAAAATACGAAGCTCGTGATGCCGCTCGCGCGGCCTTTCCCCGGAAGCGAAGAGATCGAGGAGTGCGTTCAGCGCGTCAGCAACGAGACGCCGCGCGACGAGCTTGGTTGGAATCGGCATCACAAACCACGCGGCCAGCACGCCGCAGATCGCGCCCGCAATGATTGCTTCGATGCGCGAGCCGAGTAATACGAAGCTGAAGCCTTCGCCGAAGCGCTGCAGCATCGCAAGGACAAGCGTGAATGCCGCGGCCCAGTAGGCGTAGTTGAACTCGCGCAGTGCCGTTCCGGCGAACAAACAAATGAGAATGACGGCCCACGAGACGCTTGCGTCTGCGGGAACCGCGTATTGCAGTACGGCGGCCGCGATCGTGCCGCCTACGGCGCCGGCAACGCGCGCGAGCGCACGATACGCAGCGTCTTCGCGTCCGCGCGTTGCTCCCGAAACGATGAACGCTGTGAGCACGACCCACGCGACGTGATGCGGAAACACAAGCATGCCAAGCGCGAACGCGGCGCTGAGTGAGACAACGACTTGTGGCGCCATGCGCATGCTGATGTTGCGCGAACGCTCGGTCGGCGGTCTCGGTACGTGATGATCTGCATGAACGAGGTTCAGGCGAAGCGCGACGGTCGACAGCAACGTGACCATGACGTACGGGACGATGCCGGCCGCGATGATCAAGCCAAGATCGACGAGCGTTCCGCCAGGCGCGCGCGGTGCGGCCGGGACGATGAGCATCGCAAGCAACGGGAACGCAACGACCTCGCCGATGCGCGCCCAACGTTCGCCAAATCCGCGCGACCACACGGCGAGTGACATCGCGACGACGTAGAGGGCTGCGCCGGCGATGGGTTCCGTGTGCGCAAGGAGGGCGAACGCCGTACCGGCGATCGCGACGAGCGGCAGCGTCGCGATCGCGATCAGCGTCGCCTGCAGCGATCGCGTCGTTGCACGGCGGCCGAGTCCGAGCGCCAAGAACGCGGCGGTCATGGCGGGGCCGCTGCCTGCGTCGAAACGCGCGCACAACGCTGCCTCCGCGAGAAAGCTAATGACGACCGCCAGAAGCGTGACTGTTGCGCGAACCATTGTTGCCACGATGAGGTTGTTCGCTGTCCCTCGACTACGGCGCTTCGCGCCTACGCTCGGGATGACAAGATCGCGCCTACGCTCGGGATGACAAGATCGCGCCTACGCTCGGGATGACAAAGGCGCCCGACGAGATTATCTCAGTGGCAGGCCTACGCTTATGTGGAAATTCATCCAATGATCTTCGACGACGCGTCCGTTGGCGGTAACGCCAAGGATTTGCATCCCGGGGCTTATGCCCGCACTGAGGCGCCAGCCGCCGGTCAAGTTCATGACGCGATGCACGACCGTCATCAATGGATCCGGGGCACGTTGGGTGACCTCTGGGGCGACGGCTGTCTTGATCGACGGCCGTGCGCGTACTAGCCCGGCAGCGTCGTCAGTTGTCCCGACGGTCGAAAGCGAGGCACGCACGCTGCTTTCGAGCTGCTGCACCGGCGAATCGGCGACCGCGGGCGAGGTCATCAGCAAGAGCATCGCGAGTGCAAATCCGGCGGGGCGGATCCAACGCATGCTCTTAGCATTCCCGAATCCTCAGATTACATGTGGTACTTGAGACTCAACGATTTCCGCTGTCCCTCGACTACGGCGCTTCGCGCCTACGCTCGGGATGACAAGTTAGACGCCCTTGACTACGCGGATGCGGCGGAGGTCGTCGTCGTAGGGACCCTGCATCTTCACACCGGCTTTCTTCTCAAGGCCCAAATAGTCGATGATCTCTTTCGTGATCACCTCGCCGGGTGAGATCACCGGAATGCCAGGCGGATACGGCGTGATGACCTCGGCGCACACGCGTCCGGCGCTCTGTTTGAACGGAATGAGCTCGGTCGGCGACAGAAACGCTTCGCGCGGCGAGAGCCGCATCGGCGGAATCTTCGGCAAATGGTACGTCCCGGTTTTGATCCGGCGCTCGAGGACGCCCGAGGGCGAAAAGATGTCGACCGGACGGTCTTCGCGTGCCAGCTCGCGCACCGCGTGCACGAGCTCGTCAGCAGCCTTCCCGGTCGTGCCGATCGTGATCAGCGCGACGCAGTTGAAGAGATCGGCGAGCTCGACTTGCACGTTGTAGCGCCGGCGCAGAATCTCTTCGGCCTCATAACCCGTGTAGCCAAGATCCTTGACCGTGATCGTGATCTTGCACGGATCGAAGTCGTAGACGCCTTTGCCGTCGACGAGCTCGCGTCCAAAGCAATAGACGTTCGGAATCTCGTTGAGCTGCCGGCGGATTTCGTTCGCGAGATCGATCGTGCGCGCGAGCAGCGCTTCACCAATCGTCGCCATCTGACGTCGTGCGACGTCGAGCGATGCGACCAGCACCAAATTCGGCGACGTCGAGAGAAAGAGTTTGTAGACTGCCTTGACGCGGTCGAGCGGTATGCGCCGGCCTTGCAGATGCAACATCGCGGTTTGCGACATCGAGCCGATCATCTTGTGCGTCGAGTTGATGCACATGTCGGCGCCCGCAGCCAGCGCGTCGGTCGGCAGCGCTGGATGAAAATGGAAGTGCGGGCCCCAGGCTTCATCGACGAGCAGCGGCACGTGATGCGCGTGCGAGATGCGCGCGATGGCCGCGAGATTTGCTTGCGCGCCGTAGTACGTCGGGCTCACGACGTAGACGGCTTTCACATCGGGGTTTGCTTCGAGCGTGGCCTTCACCGTTTCTGGCGTAACGGTGTGGTCCATGTGCAGCGCTTCGCTGACTTGCGGCTGCATGTACACCGGAATAGCGCCACTCATAATAAGAGCGCCCATCGCGCTCTTGTGTGAGTTACGCGGAATTGCGATTTTTTCGCCGGGATTGATCGCGGCCATCATCATGCACTGATTGCCGCTTGTACTCCCGTTGATCAAAAAGAACGAATGATCGGCGCCGTAGGCTTGCGCCGCAAGCTCTTGCGCATCGACCAGCGCGCTTTCAGGCTGCAACAGATCGTCGAGGCCGCGGATCTGCGTGAGATCGATCGCCAACACGTTGTCGCCGACGAACTCGCGAAAAGCACGATCCATCCCGTGACCCTGTTGGTGTCCGGGCGTGTGAAATGGCACGACGCCTGTATCGACGTAGTCCATTAGCACGTCGAAATACGGCGTGCGGTTTTGGTCGAGTTTAGGCCGCGACGCCCTGCCCTGTTCCGGCCGGGAAGTTAACGCGGATGGTTAGACCGTCACGGCTTTGCGACGTGACCTCGCGCAGCTTCAGAAGGCGATCGTAGATAACTTTGACGCCGCGCGTTCCATCGTAGGAACGGCGATCGCCGGTTTCCGGATCGTTCGTAACCGGGAGCGGAATGTCGCCCGTGAGATCGATGAAGCGATCCAGCGCGTCATACGACACTTCGACCGTGACAAAGCCGTTCGAGTAACGCAACGCTAAAAGCGGTACCGAATCGGTAAGTGGGACCAGCTCGGTGCCGGTCCGCCGCAGCGCAAGCTTGCGCTGAACTTGAGATGGGCGTTCGCCCTCAATCCGCCGGATCATAATGCCCTTTTACCCTTCTCCTCGTCGAGCGCGCCCAGAAAGTCGAGCTCGTCGTCCCCAAAAGCCGTAAAGGCGTCTTTACCTTCCTTCGGCTCTTGGTGGATTGGAGCTGAGCTTTCAACAAAATCTGGGAACGTCGAGTCGCCTTCGAATTCGGGCAAGTGTTCCGTCGTCATGAATGGCTCGTCCTGAGGTTCCGTGACTACCCCCGCCTCGACGACCTGGATAACGGGCTCAGCTTTGGCATCAGCCTCGGCCTGAGCACGTTTCGCCTGTGCGGAGAGTACCTTGTCCCTGTCTTTTGCGATTCGCTTGAGGACCTGCTCGGCCTCTCCGTCGGCCGCACGTGCGATTTGGATCGCTTCTTCGATCTCGGCGGCGGTCGCCAGGCGGCGGAAAAGGACTCGTCCGGCCGCGTCCGTCACCGTGACGTAAGCCGGGAGCTCTGCGGACACCGGAGGGCCCTATCCCTCGAGCTTCGTCTCTATGGAGACGTTGTAGAGGAAGAGAAACTTATGCCACTCGCCGGGGAACGTGTTTCTCCGGATCTGGATCCACGGGATGTACTTCGGAGTCTTGGGCCGGCGCTTGAGTGACATATTGGCATCCTGGGGAGAGCGATTGTTCTTGCGATTGTTGCATCGCATGCACGCACACACAAGATTCTCCCACGTCGAGGGTCCTCCCCGGCTGCGTGGGACAACGTGATCGACTGTCATCATGCGTTCGCCGCGGAGTCCGCAGTATTGGCACGTGTAGTCGTCGCGTAAGAGGACGTTCTTCTTCGTGAGCGCGACCTTTTGCATCGGACGCCGGATGTAATAAAGCATCCGAATGATCGAGGGCATCCGCAATTCCCACTTGGCTGATGTGAGAATCCGGTCGCGATCGTGCACGATCTCGGCCTTACCGGCGAAGATCAATTTCACGGCGCGCTGGAACGTCGTAATGTTCAGCGCCTCATACGTGAAATTTAAAACGAGGACGTCGTTCATGACAGTCCTCGCTTCTTAAAAGCAGACGCGCGCAATTCAGGCCTGGTACTCAACCTGTCGAACGCATGGCCACATTGTTCGATAACCGGCGTAACAGCGAACGTCGTCATCGCGTGAAACATTCGCTCCCCGGCAACTATGGGGCCTGCGGCACCATCCCCACAAAATACCGGTGGAGGCGGTCGTCGTGGGTCAGCTCGGGGTGGAACGAGGAGCCCAGGACGTTCTTTTGCCGCACGAAGACCACGTGGCCGTCGCGGCTAGCGAGGACGTCAACGTCCGGGCCCGCACGCTCGATCCAGGGCGCCCGAATGAAGACGGCCGGAAACGGCTCGACCCCGAGCGCCGGAATGGACAGATCGACCTCGGCCGAGGCAACCTGACGCCCAAAGGCGTTGCGGCGCACCGTAATGTCGATCAGGTCGAGCGTCGGCTGATCCTTGAGATCGGCGACGTCGTGCGCGGCGACGATCATTCCCATGCACGTGCCCCACAGCGGCATTCCGTCGGAAGCGCGCTTCTTGATCGGCGCTTCCAGGCCAAAACGCTTGAGCAGCTTCATCACGGTCGTTGACTCGCCGCCCGGAATTATGAGCGCAGCAACGCGCGCGAGATCTTCAGGCGTCTTCACTTCTATCGCTTCCGCACCCGCGCGCGTCAAGGCTGAGAGATGTTCGGAAACATCTCCCTGCAACGCGAGAACGCCAACGATGGGTTTTTTCTTCAGACGCCCCGCACCGACATCAGTTGCTCTTGCGGGATCGTGCGGACGTCAAGTCCGGGCATTGCTCCGGCGCCTGCGATTTGCATCTGCGCGTCCATCACGATCTTCGGATCGCTATAGTGCGTGGTTGCATCGACGATGGCTTTGGCAAATCTCGCCGGGTCTTCCGACTTAAAGATGCCGCTGCCGACAAAGATGCCTTCGGCGCCGAGCTGCATCATGAGGGCAGCATCAGCCGGCGTCGCAACACCGCCCGCGCAAAACAGCACGACGGGCAAGCGCCCTTTTTCGGCGACCTCGCGGATGATCTCGAGCGGCGCACCGATATCGCGCGCACGCGCGACGAGCTCTTCCTTTGGAACGGCGGTCAGCTCGGCGATACCGTCGCGAATCGCGCGCATGTGCGTCACGGCCTCGACGATGTTGCCGCTGCCGGCTTCACCCTTGCTGCGAATCATCGCTGCGCCTTCGGCAATACGCCGCAGCGCTTCGCCGAGATTGCGCGCACCACACACGAACGGAATCGTGAACTGCTCTTTGTCGATGTGATACTTTTCATCGGCCGGCGTGAGGACTTCGGATTCGTCGACCCAATCGACGCCGAGAATTTGCAGCACTTGCGCCTCTGCGAAATGCCCGATGCGCGCTTTTGCCATGACCGGAATCGTCACGGCATCCATGATCTCGCGAATCTTTTTCAGATCGCTCATGCGTGCTACGCCGCCTTCTTTGCGAATGTCGGCGGGAACGCGTTCGAGCGCCATGACGGCAACGGCGCCGGCTTCTTGCGCGATTACGGCTTGCTTCGCATCGGTGACATCCATGATGACGCCACCCTTGAGCATTTGCGCGGCTCCGCGCTTAACGGTGATTGTACCGGTACGATCCACTGTAAGTGCCTTGTCCTCCGAAGTCCCTACACTATCATAACCGCTTACGTCCCGGGAAGCTGCGGTGTCGTACTCGGGCCCGGTGACGCCGGTTCCCCGCTCGGTTCAGGCGATGGCGTCGGGAAGTAGTAGGTCGGCTGCGGCAAGGGAGTATGCGTCGGCTTGGGCTTCGGGGTAGGGGTTGGCGTGACACGCGGGTCTGGGAATCCGGGGTCGGTCGCAACCGTGACAACCTGCAGCTTCCGCCAATCGCGAATAGGGCCGGCTTGGTCGGCGGACGCCGTCGGAATAGGTGCGGCGGTTTGCACTTCCGGGACGAGAATTGCGGTTTCGGTCGACCGCTTGATCACGCGTTCGCCCATCTTTTCTCCAATGAAAATCGAGACGAGCAGTACGATGCCGCCTAAGACGAGCATGAGCGATACTTGCGGACGCCGCGAGCGCATTAGGAGGCTGCGATCTCCGGAATGATATCGACGAGCCGCGGTGCACCGATCGCTATTTCCGCGAGCTCACCCGCATACAAACGACGGCGATGCGTTTCACCGCGAAACTCGACCGACACGTTGCGCGTGCGATCGTTCCAGTTACAGGCAAAGATACGAATGCCGCCGTCGTCGTCTTCGAATGCGACCGCGCCAACTTCCACGGGCGACGTCGTGACCTCATCGCTCACGTCGCGGCCCGCGTAGACGACGCGATACGGTTCTTCGGCTGAGGCTTCGCGCATGTCGCCGTAGATCGTCTCGTTCGTCTGATCGATGACGTACGTACACAAACGTCCGCCCCATTGCACCTTCACGGCAGCGACCCACAAGAAGTCATCGGGCAACAGCGGCGAGATATGAAAACGTCCGGTCGTGCGATATCCATCGAGACCCATCAGCGTTTCCGCAACCGCCCACAAATACTTCGCACCCGTCCACGGCGACATGTACATGCCGCGATTCGTGAGCGAGCCGCCGTCGAACCATTCTGGAAATTGCCCGGGAACGGCGTTACGAGCCGCGCCTTCTTCTACCGTTGCATAAATGATGCGCAACCAATGCGCAGCCGCGCCCGGCGTTCCGTTGCGCGCGAGCGCAACTGCGAACCAAATCGTCAGATCCGGCCAGATGCCGCCCAGCAAACCAAATCCGTGCGAGGGGAAATACCAACCGTCCGCCGTCGAGATCGTGCGCAAGCCGACCGGCGTCGTGAAATCGGGCTCGGAAAGACGCTTGAGGATGGCGCGGCTCTCGTCGGGATCCGAACAGCGAAAGAGCACCGGGAAGACTTCATCGGCTGTGAAGTTATCCTGGTAGTTCGAGTTCTGATCGTAATTGAGGACGAATGCGGTCGTGTCCGCGTTGAACAAGCGGGCGCGAATTGCTTCGCGCAATTTGGTCGCTTCATCGGAGAAGCGTTGCCACGCTTCGTTCTCGCCGAGGACTGCAGCGCAAACTGCCGCCGACTCGAGCGCGAAATAGCATTCCGAGTTGATTTCCGTTACGGCGCCGGACAGATTGTAGTACGGGATGATATTGCGCCACGAGCTTATGCCGAACATATCGACGCCCGAAGCCTTACAGAATACGAGACCGTTTGCATCGCGCTGCGAGAGAATGAAATCCGCAATCTTCACGATCAGAGGGTAGACGGATTTGAGCCACTCATCGTCGCGCGTGACGTTGTAGTGGTGCAAGAGCGCGATGATGTGCAGCGGCGTGTCGTCGTTGATGTTGAGCTCGTACGACGTCTTGAAGCCGGAAACGCCGCGCACGTATTCGACGACTTGCCCCGTCGGCTCGAGAAACTTGTTGAACACGTCGAGCGAGTCGCGCGAGAATTGTGGCATAAAGTAATCGAAGCCGTGAACGAACCACGACGTATCGCGCGAGACGAGGATGTCCGAGGGCGGCGAGTTCGTCGAGCCCCAACCTTGCGGATAATCTTTGACGATCCGCATCATGTTGGTCTTGGCCCAGACCGTGCCACGCGAGATCTCGGGCGAGGGCGTCATGAAGCGCGCGAACGAGAGTTGCTTTGCGTAAAAGCGCTGCGTCTCGTGGAGCGCTCCCGAATCGGCGAGGAGCTGTTCGAGCGCGGGCTTCGCGAGCGCGTCGCCTTTCCTATTAAAGACCACCGCGAGCCGTATCGACTCGCGGGCTCCGGGCGCGACATTGATGCCGTACTCGAAGGCCCCGAAGATGCGGTTGCTGACGTACTCGGCCAACTGCGGGGTGACTTCGTCGAGGTGCTCTCGTTCGATCAGGCGTCCGGTGCGCATCCCGTGCAAGAGCACTTGTTCGCGTAGCGCGACGACCGCCGAATCCGGCTGACGCGAACCGCCCCACCAACGCACGGCGCCCGTCTCTTCGTTGACGGAGCGGATGTAACGATCGACGACGCTCGCGCGCACTTCTTTTTCGGGCTCGCCGTAAAAACGTTGACCGATCAGCAGCGACCACGGAAAGAGACTGACCGTGCGCTCTTCGCGTCCGGGATTGTGCAGCGTGACGTCGACGACGAACGCGACGAGCCGGTCGTGGCGCGGCCCGCACGGCACGTAGAATGCCTCCGTAACCGCGATCTGGTCTTCGAGCTCGAATTCCGAAATCTGCGCATACGGAAGAAACGTGAAGTCGCGCGTGATCTGATACGGGAAGTGCGTCTCGCGTCCATGGACGCGATAAGCGATCTGATGCACGCCGAAAATGATTTGATCGGTATCGGCATCCCAGAGGCCGCGCACGCCGCCTTTTGGGGTCGAAGTCGCAAACGTTTTGTAGTTTCCGAGGGTCAAACCAAAGGGCGTCTGCGCCTCCGGTAAGACGTAGGCGCAGAACTCGTTATGTTGCGCATCGTAACTCGGCCCCATGTGGACTAGGGGTATGCGAGCGGGGGCCATCGGCCTTCCTGCGAAACGTGCGGCTGATGTTGCAATCCGGAGCGGCGCAAGCGCCGGCAAAGATCAATCTGACGCTCGAGATCATGGCTCGCCGCGCCGACGGTTATCACCGCGTACGAAGCGTGATGCTCCCGATCGGCTTGCACGATGTCGTGCGCTGGCAGCCGGCCGAACGGTTTGCATTTGTGTGCGACGACGGCGCGCCGCGCGATAAATCGAATCTGGTGGTACGCGCGTTCGATGCGCTCGAAATCCAGCCGGCGCTTGATGTCACCCTCGAAAAACACATTCCGACCGGCGGTGGTCTTGGCGGGGGATCGAGTGACGGCGCTGCGATTTTACGCGCCGCGGCTTCCGGCGCGTTTGGCGCGCTCGGCGAGAAAGATTTCGTCAAGATCGCGCGCGGACTGGGCTCCGACGTTCCGTTCTTTTTAGTCGAAACCGGTGCGCTCGTCGAGGGAACGGGCGAACGCGTTACGGCGCTCGGCACACTGCCCGATTGGTGGACAGTGATCGTGATGCCGCCTGTCGCCGTCGAGACGGCCGTCGCATACAGTGCGCTCGATTCCAAGCGCGGCAAGAGATTCAAAGTGGCCTCGCGCAACGAATCGCCGAGTATCACCGCAGTCGAAGCCGTGCAACGCGGCGACTTCAATGCTGTTATCGCGACGAGCATGAACGATTTCGAAAGCGTCATCGCCGCGCGCGAACCGAAGATCGCGGGTGCGCTCGATGCACTGCGCGCAGCCGGTGCACGTCTCGCGCGATTGAGCGGCAGTGGTTCGAGCTGCTTCGCACTCGCGGAAACCGAAGGCGAAGCAAAGGCAATCGCGGAGCGTCTCAAAGTTCCGAGCAAAGTGCGCGTACACGTCGCACCCCTCGCCCCAACGAAACCCTGGCGCTGAACGCGCTCGTACTTGCCGGTGGACGGCGTGACGCTGTCTGCGAAGGAACGGGGGCGGTCAACAAAGCCTTCATTCCTGTCGGCGGTGTGCCGATGGTAACGCGCGTCCTGAAGACGCTGCGGACAGTGCCTGCGATCGAGCAAATTACCGTCGTTGCGCCGACGATCGCGCTTGAGGATTCGGCGCTCACGCTTGCCGACGTACGACGCAGCTCGGGCGAGCGGATCATCGAAAGCGTGCAGCGCGGACTTTCTGAGACCGATCCCGATGCGATGATGCTCGTCGTTACGTCGGATGCGCCGCTGCTCTCAACCGCGAGTCTCGAAAACTTCACACAGACGCTCGCATCGATCGACGCGGATCTCGTCTACTCGATCGCCGAGAAGAAAACGCACGAGAAACAATACCCGGGTGTGCCACATACCTGGGCACGGATGCGCGGCGGCGTGTATTGCGGTGGAGCCGTTTTTGGGATGCGGCCGCGCGTAGTGTCGGCACTTACGCAATTCTTGGACGAGCTCGCAGCCGCGCGGAAGAGCCCGCTGCGTCTCGCACGCGCATTTGGCTGGGACGTCGTCCTGCGCTTTGCCCTGGGAATGCTTCCGATCAGCGCGGCCGAAGCCCGCGCGTCGACACTTCTCGGATATCGGGTGCGCGCGGTCGTCTCCGCGCCCGACCTCGCATTTAACGTCGACCGCAAGAGTGATCTCGCGCTTGCCGAACGCTTCTTGGGAGCCGCCTAAGGAGCAATCACCATGCGCCGTTTTGCGTCGATCGTTCTTGCGTTCGGATTTTTGCTCGCATCGCACAACTCGAGCTACGCGCAGACTTCAGTACCGACGCCGTCTCCGACTCCGCATCATCTGTTTGTCACCGATGCGACGACGCCGCAAATCATTCCGTCGCATTTCAGTAAAGACGGCGTTCTCGTGCAAGGAACGATCAACGGACACAACTTCTGGTTTCTGCTCGATTCGGGGACCAACTCATTAGCTATCTCTCCGCGAGCTGCGGCAACCGCCGGCATCAGCGAAAACGGGTCCCGCCGTTTCGTCACAGATATGGACGTTGGAGCGCTGCACGCGCACAATTGCCGATTCGGCAGAATGAAGGGCGAATGGGTACGGCCGGATGGGACCGTCATCACGGGATTAATCGGCTCCGCCTTCTTTCGCTCAAACGTCGTTATGCTCGACTTTCAAAAGCACGAAGTGGTCGTGTACCCGAACGGAAGCTTCGATGCGAGCAAAATTCACGGAAGCGCCATAGACATCGGCTTTATCGATCAACTGCCTCTGGTGCACGTTATGTTCGGCGACAGGCGCGCAACGATGCTGTTTGATACCGGCGACGATCGTACGCTGCTTTTCCAGTCGTTCGCAAAGGACGCAGTTGTAGGACCCTCGCTGTCGGGATTGGGTGTCGGCGCCAGTTTCTTCGTGAATTCTCCATCTATACCGGGCCAAGAATTTCAGACGAAGCCGATCAGTCTCGGAAACTTTCGATTCAATATGACGAGAATTCTGATCGTCGATAACGAACCCGTCTGGATGAAAACGATGTTTCTCGACGGTCTCGTCGGTCGCGACGTTTTCGAAGCATTTCGCGTCACTTTCGATTACGCGCACGACGTCGTGTACCTCGAGCGATAGTCGCTGTCCCTCGACTGCGGCGCTTCGCGCCTACGCTCGGGATGACAAAGGGGGGCGTGCGCGCGACGATGCGCTAGCTGACCGTGGCTTTCTTATAAATCTCGTCGGCGAAGACGACGTCGAGTGCCGCGTTGCCGAGATTGGCGATGACGACGAGCTGATCGGGTTCGGTGCGACCGCGCTCGGAGCCGAGTAAGATGTGACCGATCACCGAATTGATTCGCGGTAGGCCGCGTTTGAAGCGCTGGTGTCCTTCCGGCGTCTCGAACGGCGCACGATCGTCGACAATGACACGATCCGCCAAGCGAAGCACGGCAAACTCTTTTGCGGGATTGTCGACGAGCGCAACGGTCGCGCCGCTGTGCAGCATCTTCGGATCGAGCACCGGGTTGTTGATTTCGTTGGTCGCCGTGACGACGATATCGGCTCCGCTCAATGCCTCGCCGATGTCGGCAAAGGCTTCGACATTCAAGCGCGACGATACAACCGGATTCGAAGCGACGAATCTTTCTGCAGCGTCCGGAGTGCGGCCGACGACGCGCACGGTGTGCAACGACGGAAGCGCAATCGGAATGATCGAGAGGTGTGTGCGCGCTTGCAATCCCGTGCCGATGAGCGCCATGACGCTCGCGCCATGCGAACAGGCTGCAAGCGACACCGCCGTCATTGCGGCGGTGCGAACGCCGGTCAGCCAATTGCCGTCCATGATCGCGTACGGGATTCCGGTTTGCCCGTCGTTCAGAATGATCATCGCGCTCACGGTGGGCACGCCTTTAGCACGATTGAGCGGAAAATCGGCGACCCACTTGACCGCGATCACGTCGAGCGGCTTGCAATACGCGGGCATCGCGTGCACGTTGAAATCGTGCGGGTGCACGCCGAACTTCGGCGGCACTTCGATCTCACCAGACGCAAGCCAGCGTAGCGCTTGCGCCGCAAGCTCGCAGCTTCGCTGCGGCGCGGGCGTCAACGCTTCCATTTCCTTTGCGCCGAAATAGCGCAGACCGGTCGCTAGATCGACGCCCGTCATACGCTCGCCCTTCTCGAAATCAGACGCAAATCCGCTTCCCTCTAGCGCCAGCGCGTAAACAGCTCGTTCTCGATCGCGAGCTGGTCGAGCACTTTGCCGACCGTGTGATTGAGAATGTCGTCAACGCTTTGCGGTTGTGCGTACATCCCAGGAACCGGCGGCAAGATGATAGCGCCGATTTCTGCAAGTTGTGTGAGCGTGCGCAAGTGTCCGAGATGCAACGGCGTCTCGCGCACGACGAGCACCAGCTTGCGGCGCTCTTTGAGACACACGTCCGCGGCGCGCGCGATCAGATTGTCGTTGAACGAATATGCGATCGAGGACGCCGTTTTGATCGAACACGGAATGACGACCATCCCATCCGTTTTGAACGATCCGCTCGAGATCGAGGCGGCCAGATCGGATTCGCGATGCACGACGTCGGCAAGCTGCTCGAGATCGGAAACGTTCTTCCCAGGCATCTCGATCGCGATCGTCAGCGGGGCTTGCTTGGAAAGGACAAGGTGCGTTTCGATATCCCCGGTCGCGTTCAGCGCGCGCATCAACGCGAACGCATACGCGCTGCCGCTTGCTCCCGAGACGCCGACGATTATCCTGCGCACGAGTTGTGCTTCACGAACGGAGGGCGAAGGCCCCGCGGCTGGAAGCACGCCTGTGTGGAAGGGCTCGTCCGCCGCTGCCTAATCGCGCTTCTGGGCGCGACGCTGGATGGCCCGGCGAAGCGGAGTGTCCGAAGCCCGGCTTTTGCATGGCGCGTCGACGCGTCGCTGGCCGGCAGCGATCCACAAGTCCCCGCCGACCTGCGCGACGCGATCGCGACGCGACTTGCCGAGCTTGGAATCACGCTTCCTAAGGAAGCGCCGGCGAAAACGCAGATCGATGCGCGGACGCTACGCGGCGTGAATGACGCGCTCGCCTGGATTGGCTCGCGCGACGAGCGGCTGCCCGAACGGATCGGTGCGGCGTACCGCACGCAAGGCGCGACCGCGCGCGAAGTCGTTACGACGATCGTGCGCGAGCTTGCGCTGGATGACGGCGAGAAAGTTCTCGCGATTGCAGCCGCGGTTGACGCGGCCGGCGAGCGCCTCGGAAAAACGTGGGAGATCGAGGACGTCCAGCTTGCGTTCGATCGCGAGCTGGAAGCCAAGCCTACAGCAAGCGTTCCGAAAACCGATGCGCCGCAGCTCGCCGTGCAAGAACCCGATCGACCGCTGCCCGGGCACCGGCATTTCAGCGCCTCGTCGCTGAACCTGTACGCGGAGTGCCCGCGCAAATGGTACTTCCGCTACCTCTGCCGCGCGGTTGAAGACAAGCCAAGCTCGGCCTCGGCGTATGGCACTGCATTTCACGCCGCGCTCGAAGCCTTCCATAAAGTTTATCCGTCGATTGCCGCCGTCGCTCCGCGTGAGCTCGAGCTGCGGCTCGAAGGCGAGATCAACACGGCGTTCGAGACGCATCGCATTCATTTCAGCTCCGAAGTCGAGTTTCGGCTCAACCGCCTGCGCGCGCAGCGCACCGCGCGAAAATATCTCGCGTGGCTGCAAGAGCGCGCGAAGAAAGAACCCTTCGAAGTGATCGGCTGCGAAATCAAAGCCGACATCGAGCTCGACGGCCTCGAATTCCGCGGCTACATCGACCGGGTCGATCGCGACGAACGCAGCGGTCGCGTGACCGTCTTCGATTATAAGACCGGCTCGATCGCGGAATCGGCTGCCGAATACCGGCGCGCGATCAACGACGACAGCGAATTTCAGCTCTCGTACTACTATTGGGCGCAGACGCTGGCCGGCGAGACCGTCCGGAGTATCGCGCTGGTCCCGCTGCGTGAAGCGCACGTCGAGGTCGCGCCGATCGAGCTGGAGATCGTGCCGAGCGGTCCGCCCGTGAAGAATGACAACGCGACGCGCGGCGTGATTCCCGTCATCGAGTTGGAGCGCGCGCGCACGAAGATGGTCGAGCTGGGAAAGATGCTCGCGTCGGGGACGATCGAGCATTTTCCGGCGACCGACGATCCGTCGTCGTGCCGCTACTGCGTCTACGCGCCGTCGTGCCGCGAAAAGCCGACCGACGACACGATGGCGTTCGCACGATGATCATCACCGGCAAACCTGGCAGCGGAAAAACACGCGAGCTGCTGGCGCGCATCGCAGCCGCAGAGTTTCCGCGCGACCGTTTGATCGTCGCCTCGCCGCATCCGCTTTCCGCCGCGCGTATCGGCGGCACGACGCTAGCAACGTATGCGTTCGAAATCCTCGAGCAGAATGCGTTCGTCTCGGGACTCGCGCTCGAGCTTGGCCGAATCGAAGACGTCGATGCCGAGACGCACTTTCAAAACGCCGCGGCGTCGCTCTTCTCGCTCGAGTGGCTCGAGGTCGCAGAACCGGAGCTGGGCGGCGATCTCGACTATGAGGTTGCGGGCCTACGCGCGCCCGAGCGTTTTGCGCAAGCCGCGTACCGTTTGATTCGCAAGCTGCGCGCCGCCGGCATCACGCCCAAGCGTTTTCTCGAAACCGCACTGCACAAAGCGACCGAATGGTACGCAAAGCCGCCGAATCTTGCGAATCCCGATTTGCTGATCGCCGCGCGCCGCTATCGCGATTCGCTCAATGCCGACGGTCCCGAGCTCGAACGTCAGCGCCGCCGCGAGATCGATCTCGCGAAGATCCTCGAGAAAACGTACCTGATCTACGTCGCCGACAGCGAATCGCGCGGCTGCTTGACCGACATTGATGCGATGGCCGAAGCGACGCGTGTTTTGGTCAGCGTCGATGGTGCGGCACAACGCGCACGCGAACGCTGGCCGCTCGCCTTCATCGACGACGCGCAGGACGTCACGCTCGGTGAGCTTGGATTCTTGCGCGCGATCTACGGCAAAGAGCTGACGGGCGTCACGTTCGCCGGCGACCCGGATCAATCCACGCGCACGTTCGCCGGCGCGCGACCGGAGCAAGTTTTCACCGGCCGCGACGTCTTGCAGATGCCGGCTCCCTCGGAACCGCGCGCCACGATCATCGCCGTCGCACACGAATTCTTGCAAGACCGCAACGTCTTCACCGAACCGCAAGGGACGATCGCGCTGCAGCGGGTCGGCTCACACGAGAAAGAGGCCACGTTCATCGCCGCCGAGATCGCAAAGCTGCTCGAAGCGGGCACACAACCGCAATCGATCGCGATCCTCGTGCGCACGCTGCGCTACGCGCGTCCGTATGTCGATGCCCTGCTCGATGACGACGTGCCGGTCACGCTGATCGGAGACCTCGACGTCCTCGGCTCACGCGTCGTGCAAGATGCCCTCTCGCTGTTATGGTCGGTCGTCGATCCGTCGCGGCACGATTGGCTCTTACGCGTGCTGCAAACGCCGACGATGCGACTTTCGGACGCAACGCTCGTGACGCTGTGCGGCGAAGCGTCCGATGCGCAAGCCCGGCTCTTTCCGCCGTCGGAAGCCGAGACCGAAGGGGAATCGCCACGCGTGCGTTCGGACCGCAACCGTGACGTTCGCCTCGGACAAAACGTGATCGAGGGTGCGCGCGATATCGATTTAGAGCCCGATGCGCGCATGCTTCTCGAACGCTTCCGCGCGCTGCGGCTGCGCTGGCGCGAGATCGTTGCGAGCGCTTCGCTCGAAGACGCGTCGCGGCTCATCGTAATGGAAGGCGGCATCTTCGAGCCCGACCCCGGCGAGAATGGTGCGCGTCTCGCACACCGCCGGGATCTGCTCGAACGCTTGATGGCGCGGATCGCTCGCTACGCGCGCGCCGATCGCACGCGCACGCTTGGCGATTTGCTCACGTACCTGGAGCGGATCGCAAAATCCGAATGGCCGCAATGCGATCCGGGCCCGGTCGAGCGCAGCGGGGTCGTTGTGGCGCAGATCGATGCCGTCAAAGGCTGCGCATACGAATCGGTCTTCGTTCCGAACCTGCGCGCCGGCGCGTTTCCGCCGTATTGGGTTCCGGATGCATTCGTCTATACGACCGGTTCCGGCATCATTCCGAAAGATAACGTCGGCGATGCGCGCGCATCTCGAACCGCAAAATTCACGTGGTATCAGTATCAAGGCGGCAAGGTGCTCCAATCGCACGCGGCCGAGGCGCGCAGGCTGCTGTACTGCGCGATGACGCGTGCCACGCAGCGCTGCTGGCTCACGGCCTGGGACCGGCCGACGCGCGGCATCTCCGCACCTGAGCTGCTGGCCGAGCTCGAACGTATTCCACTCTTTCGCACGCGTACGTGCTGAAGCTCGAGCCGATCGCAACCGAGGAGTACACACGCGCGGTGCTCCCCTACTCGGCATCGCTCTGGGCCGAAGGCCGCAGCATGGAGCGCTACGTGAACGATCTCAAAGATCTCGCAAAGAGCGGTTTTGGCAAGCGACGCTTCTCGATGCTTGGGCTGCGCGTGAACGGCGACATCGCAAGCTCGTGTAAGCGCTACGAACGCGATCTGCGCTGCGGTGATCGAATGCTGCGCTCGATCGGAATCGGTGCAGTCTTCACCCGCGATGAGTATCGCGGCCAAGGACTTGCGACGGCGATGCTCGCGGCGCTTCTCGATGAGGAACGCAAGAACGGAACCGATCTCGCGATTCTGTATTCGAACATCCGGCCGCAGTTTTATGAGGAGATCGGCTTTTACGCGCTACCCTCACGCATCTTCACGCTGCGCGCCGACTCGCTCGCGTTCGAGCGCATCAAGCCGGCGCACATTCGAGACGACGATTGGCCCGCCGTCGCGCGCTGCTTCGCCGCGATCGACGACCAGCGGCAATACGCGCTTCACCGCACGCCCCTCGTGTGGGAATTGATCCGCGCGCGGCATCGCATTCAGCCCGAACCCGGGCATACCGTAAACCTCGCGATTCACGCTAATCGCCGGATTTTGGCCTATTGTTTGGGGCGCCGCGTCGTCAAAAGCGACGCCTTCGTGGTCGATGAATTTTCTTTCGCGGGACCGCAGCACGCGCATTTGATCCCTCCACTGTTGCGTGCGGCTGCAGGCGACTTACGTCGCATCACCGGATGGCTGCCGCCCTCGCCCGCACGCGAAGTCTTACCGCGCGGAACGGTGCGTGCGCGTAAAGATGCTATTTTGATGGTGGCACCGCTTTCGACGATCGCACGCGCGCGATGGAAAGCAGATGCACGCGATGTGTTGCGTGCGGCGAGCGATCCCGTTTGGAGTACAGACTTGATGTAAATCGGCGCAATCATTCGACAATTGCCCGATGCAACTTAGCGTTTAATGATTACACTTGTATGTAATATGTACGAACGCACTTATACCGATCCTTATATCGGCCCTCAAGTTCCCTACTCTACACAAGGCTTAGCAGTTATTGCGATTATTGTCGCAATTTTAGCGGCTTTTGCCTTCGCGCCACCGCGCGATCCGAGTAAAGTCATACCCGGCGTTGCGTGCTCGGTTCTTTCCGAAACGGAAATTAGTGCCGTCGTCGGTACGCCGATGCGACTGTCGCCGACCACCGGAACCGTGTGCCGCTACGTCGCGACCCAAAGCGACAAAGAGCGCAGCGTGATGGTGGTTGCGCAACGTGAAGTAACGCCGCATCCACGCGTAGCTTACACTGTCGAAGTCGTCGAGCCGGAGAACAGCGAGCAGCTCGCGAGCAATGAAAAAGGCCGCCTTGTTGCCCTGATTCCGGGACACGTGGCACAGAGGTAACACTGGGCTCGTGGAGATTCGTCCAATCGCGCCGGACGACGGTGACGCATATCGGATGATCCTCGAGGACACAAGCGAGGAAGATCGCTATTGTCGCTTCTTCCATGCCGTCGATCATTTTGAACCCGAATTCATCGAAGAGTCGGTCTCGCGACCCGATGCAATCGGGTTCATTGCTTTCGAGGGCGCCGAACCGCTCGGCACGGCGCACGCAATCGCGATCGACGACCGTACGGCTGAGCTTGCGATCGTTGTCGCACGCGACGGCCGGCGGCGCGGTGTTGCACGCGCGTTGCTCGAGCGCGTCGTCGAGGAAGCACGCGAGCGAGGGTACAGCGAGCTGGTCGGGTACGCCCTCCGTATCAACGTTCCGTTCTCGATGCTCGCGCGCGGATTCGGAATGATTCCTGATCCAATGTCCGACGGTGCGACCGTCACGTGGAAATTGCTTCTTCAGGCAACACACGCGATTTTATAAGCGTTGGGTGGTATGAAAGGACCATCATGGAAAACATCAACGTCTCTACCACGGGAATCCGCATCTCGCGCATCGGCCTCGGAACCTGGGCGATGGGTGGGTGGATGTGGGGCGGCAGTGACGACGCCGCGTCAATAGAAACGATTCATCGCGCGCTGGATCTCGGCATCACGCTGATCGATACCGCGCCTGCATACGGACAGGGACATTCCGAAGATGTCGTTGGACGCGCGCTCGCGGGTAAACGCGACAGCGCGGTCATCGCAACGAAGGTCGGCCTTGCGTGGGACGAGCACGGCAACGTGCATCGTGACGCGTCGCGCGCGCGAATCATGAAAGAGATCGACGATTCGCTGCGGCGCTTGCAGACCGACCACATCGACATTTATCAGGTGCATTGGCCAGATCCAGCGACGCCGATCGACGACACCGCGGAAACCATGGGCCGTTTATTTGCCGCGGGAAAGATTCGCGCGATCGGCGTGAGCAATTTCTCGCCGGCGCAAATGGACGCGTTTCGCAAAATCGCGCCGTTGCACACCGTTCAGCCTCCCTACAATCTTTTCGAACGTGCTGCCGAAAAGAGCGTGCTGCCCTACGCGCGCGAGCAGGGCTTGACCGCGCTCACATACGGCGTGCTCTGCCGGGGTCTGCTCAGCGGCAAGATGAACGAGAACACAAAATTCAGTGGTGACGACCTGCGTCGCGTCGATCCGAAGTTCACACAGCCGCGTTATCCACAATATCTGGGCGCCGTGCGGCGTTTGGACGAGCTTGCACGGACACGTTACGGAAAGGGAGTGATCGATCTGGCCGTTCGTTGGACGCTCGATCAACCTGCCGTCGGTGCAGTGCTCTGGGGAGCGCGCCGTCCGGACCAGCTCGACGCGATCGATGGTGCATTCGGATTCGATCTCGACGCAAGCGCGCTCTCCGAAGTCGAGCGGATCTTGAGCGAAGAGATTCACGATCCGGTCGGACCCGAGTTCATGGCTCCGCCGGAAATGGCTGCTGTGTAAGATGCGCGTCGGAATCGCAGGGCTCGGCAAGATGGGAAGCGCCTTTGCCGAGAACCTCATCGGTAAGCACCATCAGGTCAAAGTCTGGGACCGCTCGGCGGAGCACGTCCAGCGGCTCGTGGCCATCGGCGCCGAGCCTGCCGCATCTCCGGAAGAGCTCGTCCGTGGCCTCGATGCCGTATTGGTGATGCTGTGGGACGACAATGCGGCAAAAGAGATCACGCTCGCGAAAATCATTCCAGCGACTGCACCACCCACCGTCGTCATCGAAATGTCAACGCTCTCGCCGGCTATGTATCAAACGCTGGGCGAGGCGGCGGAGCGCAAGGGCATTGAGTTTCTCGCCTCACCCGTGCTCGGGAGCGTCGACCTGGCACGCACCGGTAAGCTGACGGTTCTCGTCAGCGGGCAGCAAACAACGTACGAGCGCGTGCGAGAACTTCTCGGCGCCCTCGGCACCACGACGTTCGTGGGTCCAACGGGTTCGAGCGCGTTCCTCAAGCTTGCGAACAATACGATCATCGGGATCGTCGCTGAATCACTGCGCGGGCTCCTTAGACTGTGCGTACGAGCCGGCATCGATGAAAGCGTCGCAATCGATTCCTTGAGCGGAGCGTTTACCCGAATTGCAAACTCGAAAGTTAAGCAGCTCCACGATCACGATACCGAACCTCGGTTCTCGCTGGGCGCGCTCTACAAGGATCTCCTGTTGGCCCACGAAGCGGGAGCGCACGTCAAAGTACCGTTGCCGTTGCTCGATACCATCATTCCAGCCGTGAAGCACGGAATCGACGAGGGATTAGCCGATCGCGATTACATCGCGCTCGTCTTTGCCGACGGCAATCTCGATCAGGCGACGCGGCCGCTCATCGGCGCGCGCTGATCGGCGGCCTTCCACGCAGCCGCGACCCGCTCGGGATCGTGCGCTAGCGCTTCCTTTAGCTTCTCCGTCCAGGCTTGCGTGTACGTGTAATCGCGATGCACGAAGTCGAAGAAACAATAGCGCGTATCGGTCGCGTCGGGATGCTCGCTCTTGCCCTTGGGCCGGACTTTGACCGTGCCGGCCTGCACATGCTCGCGCTGTTCGGGTGAGAGATCTTCGAGCCGCACGAACTCCATCGCGAGATCGGCGGCCGGTCCACCCGCGCTTTTCGGGACGAGATAGACTTTGAAATCGTAGGCCGGATCGACGCGCACCGCCTCTTTCGTTGAGGCATCGAAGGCTTCGATGAACTTTCTCACCCCAACAGGGACGCGCCGGTACGACTCTTGCAGCATCTCCGGTGCATCGCGTTCGAGCGAGGCGAGAAAAACCGGGAAACGCAAGCTCGAACCGAGCGATTGACGTTCGCCGAACTCGCGCAAGTACGCCAGCGCTTTTCCCGAGACGACGGTCTCGAGCGCGCGCAGTTGCCGCGCCGTGAGACGATGTTCGATCCGTTCGCGTCCCAGCTCTCTTCTTCACCACCCAGCTCGGCGGAGTGGAAGAGATTCAGCCACGCGGTCTCCATGTGCACGACGAACAGCTCGAAGGAGCGGGGCTGGCGCGGTTCATTATAGAGGTCGCACGCTAACAGCGCTTCCTGCTTTGCTACTGCTAGGTAGTATCTGGACCGCTTCGGGGCCATGCCTATGTTTCGGGCGCGACCGGCTGGGGTGCCTTTCCGATAGCGACCGCGTACTCATCGAGAATCTGCTCGACCGTCTCGATCGGCGCGAAATCCGGTACGGCGGCTTGGAATTTGCTGGCGTCGACGCGTGACTGACGCTGCGGCAGCTGCGCTTCCATGTCCGTCCGGACGCCGCCGGGCCGAATCATGAACTTACCTTTGACGCCGGTCAACTTGACGAGCCCGTCGAGGAGCTCGCGCCACCTGAAGTAGCCGCAGCTGACGTTATATGCGCCGCTTTGCTTTATAGCGAGCGCTGATCCGATCGCGTGCGCGAGATCGCGTACGCCGATATAATCGCTGCCGGAGGTTTCGAGCGCTTCGTCCGATTCGAAGACGAACGTCGCGCCGCGTACCATGTCGTTGTACAACATGTCGAGCGTTTGAAACTTGCCGCGCGACGCGGAAAGCACGACCGGAATGCGCAGCGCGATCCCGGCGCCGCGCTTCTCGCGATCGCACACCTGACCGAGCTGAAACTCGTTGACGTACTTGCCCATGTCGAACCACGACGACGTCGGCTGAACGGGCGTTTCTTCTGTCGCGGGCTCGTTCGACGCGCCGTATACCATCTGGCTACTGGCGAGAATGAACGGTCCGCGCTCCCACATCTCGACCAGCGTTCCGGTTCCGAGAATGTCGCTCGTGACGACCATGTTGCGGCGCTTCGTGCGCGTGCAGGCCAGATGCACGATCCCGCCGTCGGCGGCCTGGATGTGCCGATGCAGCGTTCCGAACGCGTAGAGCTCGGCCGAAATGTTGCTGGCGCCTTCGACGATCGCCGGACGCCGCGCATGCGCCGTAACCTCATAGTTGCGCGCGAGCAGCTCGCGCACGACGAAAGGCCCGCACGTGCCGGTTGCCCCAGTCACGAGAATGCGGCTCACGGCAACCGAACTTCCGCGAAGCTAGCTAAACTTGACCGCGGGCGTAACGTCCGCGTTCCCGGAGTAATTCAACGCCGCGCCTTTCACGGTCGCGCCGGGAGATCCAACCGGAACCCCCGTGTGCACGGGCGGATCGAGCCGCTCCGGCACGTTGACGGACGGCGGCGTGGTGATCGCGACCTTATTGGTCGCGGCAACAGCAGACAATGCGCCGCTCGTAAGCGGCGTCGCCTGGTATGACGTATTGATCTGCAGCGCAATCGTAGCTGGCATTCAGTTTTTGCCTCGCGGGGCAATTTCGGGGCCGACCGGCCGCTCCCTCTGCTACGGCGTCTTCGTCTTCTTGCGCGGGTTGTTGACGATCGTCTTCGGATACTCGCCGGCGAGGACGGCCAGCGTGTTGTCGACGGCCATGCGCAGCATCGCCGACTTGGCCTCGGTGCTGACGCCCGCCATGTGCGGCGTCATGATCAGATTCTCGAGCTCAAAGAGCGGATTGTCCGTGTTGATCGGCTCTTGGTCGAAGACGTCGAGCGCGGCGCCGGCGATGACATTGGCCTTGAGGCCCTTATACAGCGCCGCTTCGTCGACGATGCCGCCGCGCGACGTATTGATGAGATAGGCCGAGTCTTTCATGAGCTCGAGCTCGCGCGTCGAGATCAAGTTCTTCGTTTTCGGCGTTAAAGGAACGTGCAACGAAACGAAATCGGCCGTGCGCAGCAGCTCATCGAACTCGGCATATTTCGCGCCCAATTCTTTCGGAGCAAAATCACCCAGAATGTCGTTGTAAATGATCTTCATGCCGAGCGGCCCGGCAATCTTTGCGAGCGTTTGGCCGATGTTGTTGAAGCCGACGATGCCGAGAGTTTTCCCAAGCGGCGAGTTGCCGTTGATGAGCCCGCGCTCCCAGCGCTTGCGGCGCACGACGATATCCGACCACACGAGCTGGCGCGACAGCGCGAAGACCATGCCGAGCGCAAACTCCGCAACCGCAACGTTGTTGGCGCCCGGAGTCGTGGCAACGGCAATGCCGAGATCGTCGCATGCCGCCGTGTCGATCGCGTCGTAGCCGACGCCCGAGCGAGCAAGTATTTCGAGCTTATCGCCGTGCTCCAAGGCTTTTCGCGTAAATCGATCGGTGCCGCACACCCAACCGCGCACGCCCGGCATAAACGCGGCGACTTCGTCTTCGGTCAGCGGCCGCGGAACCGTGTGCACGTTGATCCGGTAACCGGCGTCGGTGAAGCGTTTGAGCTGCTCCTGACCGTCGGGAATTGTGTCGAGCAGGGAGAGCGTAATCATAACGTCGCAGGCTGGCATGAGCGCGAGTTACCGGACGGGGGCCGTCGATTCCCGTCGCCGGAGGATCCGAAACGAAAACACAAAGCCTGATCGACATCGAGGACATAAAACGCGCGGCGACGACGATTCGCGGTCGCGTTCGGCGCACGAATCTCGTCGAGTCTTTGGCGTTTTCTGAGCTGACCGGCGGGCGCGTCTTCCTCAAGCTCGAGAACCGCCAAATCACCGGTTCGTTCAAAGACCGCGGCGCCGCGAACCGCATGGCGCATCTGACCGCAGACGAGCGCGCGCGCGGCGTGATCGCGCTCTCGGCCGGCAATCATGCGCAGTCGGTGGCTTACGTCGCGCAGACGATGGGCGTTCCCGCGACGATCGTCATGCCGGCGACGACGCCATTCTTCAAAGTACGGCGGACCGAAGGTTTCGGCGCAACCGTCGTGCTGCACGGTGAGACGCTGACTGAAGCCTCGGAACGCGCCTACGCGCTCGAAAAAGAACGCAATCTCACCTTCGTGCATCCCTACGACGACGCGCTCGTGATCGCGGGCCAAGGTACGGTCGGCATGGAGATCGTCGAAGCCGCGGTCGATCTCGATGCCATTATCGTTCCCGTCGGCGGCGGCGGTTTGCTCGGCGGCATTCTCGTCGCGGTGAAGACGCTCTCACCGAAAACGAAAATCATCGGCGTGGAAACGGAAGTCTATCCGTCGCTTGCGCAGCTGCTCTCGAGCGAACCGATCAGCGCGGTCGGCCGCGAGACGATCGCGGAAGGCATTGCGGTGAAGACGATCGGCGAGTTGCCGCTCGTGATCGCGCGCGAGCTGGTCGACGAAGTCTTGATGGTCTCGGAGCGCGAGATCGAACGCGCGATCCACTCGTTTCTCGAATCCGAGAAGTTGGTCGTCGAAGGTGCGGGCGCGGCGCCGCTTGCGCTCTTGCTCTCCCAGCCGGAACGATTTGCGAATAAGTCCGTCGCGCTCGTCGTTTCGGGCGGGAACATCGACACGGGGTTGCTCGCTTCGATTATCGCGCGCGTTCGGCTGCGCGAGCACCGTGTGCACATCATTCGCGTCGCGCTTCCGGATCAGCCGGGCGCGCTCGCACGCGTCGCGACGACGGTCAGCGCTCTTGGCGCGAATATCCTCGAGGTCGACCACCAGCGCCAATTCTCAGAGATCTCGGCACGCAGCGCATACCTGATGGTATCGTTCGAAACGCAGCATCCCCAGGATGCGGATGAGGTCGTGCGGCGATTAGAATCTGATGGGTTTGCGACGGCCGTCGTGAAGTGAAATCGGACCCCGATTGTGAAGCATAGCGCATGACCTCTGCCTCAAGGATCGTCACCGCACTTTTCGCGGTGATGGTCGCGTTCGTGCTAACGTGCTCGACCCTCGATGCCGCGGGGGCTCCCAGCGCCGGCGCAACGCCGAAACCGACGCCGACTCCGGCGCCAACCGTGCGCGCATTGCACGAGAGTCTCGATAGTGCGATCAATTGCTTGGATCAGGGCGATGGATCGGACACGATCAAGCTCAACTGCATCATGGATATCGAGGCGTATGCCGACAAACTCGGCTCGCCGGCCGGAACCAAGGCGTACATCTCGCTTGCACGCACGTGCTTCAAGGATCCGAGCTACTTCGTGCGCCTCGCAGCCGCGCGCACGATTCCGCGCATTCGCATCAAGCGCGATGCCGTCGCCGGCGACGAGCTCAAACTCTTCTTGGATCCGAAGGTGATCGCGTCGACGGAGTGCCTGCACGAATCGGAAACGATGGGCACGCATCTCATCCGTTATATGAAGGCCGAGAACTTTTCCAAGCTGCAATCGCAGGGGATGATCGACACGATCTGGGATGCGCTCCTCAACGGCAATCCCTACACACAGAAGAACGCACTCGGCGAATTTTATCTCGTGCTCGGCAAAGGCTCGCCCAAAGAGCTCGCGCCGTATAAAGCTCGCGCCGAGCGCTTCTTCGACTTTCTCTTCTCTCCGGCTGCCGCCAAGATGGATGAAGAAAACTTCATCACAATCTCGATCGATCAAGCCGCGAGCATCCTGTTTGCGATGGGTGACTATGGATTTCTCGGCGATCATCTTCTGACTCCGATCGCATCGTGGGTGCTGTATCCGAACGAGAAGAATCCCAAAGCCGTCTCTCCCGACGCGCGCTGGGGTTATGCCGACGACTTGAATTACAGCTTGCGCGATCGCATGGAAGTCAAGCTGAAGTGGGAACCGGCAGCCGCAAAAACGTGGGCCAATGCGTTGCAAGCGCTGATGATCGCGGCCACGCCGGTCAAGACACAGCGGATGTGCATCGACCGGCAAACCGCGATGGAGAACATCGTCTTTGCCGGACATGAGGTTCAGGTGATTGCGATCTCGACGCTGGTCGAGCTTGCCAACGAGCCTTCACACGGTGTCGAGTTCGGCGAGATCGAGCGCGGCTGCGGTGAAGTTGAAGCGCGCGTGCTTGGAGCGAGCGGCGGCCTTCCGATCAGCGGCAACAAGCCCGGAGCCACGACCAACACGATCATAAGCAACGGCACCAATCAGTAAGCCCGATGAGGCAGCATTCTTCATCGGTATCATCGAGCACAAAGATACGCAGCCGACGTTGACGCGCATCGCGATTTTCTTCGAGAAGCCTGGCGGAAAAACGAAGTAGGGACTTCGCTCTCGGCGACAGTATGGTTTGCTCGCTAATCATTGAGGGAGCTACCATGATCCGTCGTTATGTCGTCATCGCTTTATTCTTCGCGTTGTTATGCGCGGGAAACGTACGCGCCGCTGACGTGCAAGGTGTCACGCCGAACTCGATTCTGATCGGCGTGCAAGTTGCGTTGACCGGACCGGCCAGCACCGTCGGTCAAGGTTTTCGTGCGGGCATCGACATGGCCGTCGATGAGATCAACGCGCACGGCGGCGTGAACGGACGTCAAATCAAGACGGTCTACGAAGACGACAACGGCACGGCCGAAGGCGGCATTCTTGCCGTGCGGCGTCTGAGCGAACAAGACAGCGTCTTCGCGATCATGGGCGGCGGCACGAGCACGGCGACAGTTTCCGTAATCCCGCTCGTGGAGCAAGGCGGCATCGTCTACTACGACTCGCTCGCCTCGGATCCGCGCGTACTCGAGACCTACAGCCCGTACGTCTTCAGCGGCATGACGATCGTGCGCGCCGACATCGCAAACTCGATCATCGAGGCGCTCAAGAAAGAGCTCAAGGCGAAGACCGTTGGTATCGTCACGAGCGATGAAGCCTTGTGCACGGCCGCCGTCAACCTCGTGGAGCCGCAGCTCGCGGCAAACGGCATGAAGCTCGTCGTCGAGCAGAAATTCCGAAGTGGCGACACCGATTTCACGACGCAAGCCAATGCCATCAAGAGCGCAAATCCCGATGCCCTCTACATGTGCGGCCTTCCGATCGACGGCGGACGGCTGATCCCGCAGCTCAAGCGCGCCGGGGTGACGTCGAAATTGCTCGGCGACGGGACGTTCACCGATGCGAACATCATTCGCGTCGGCGGCGCCTCGATCGACGGACTCTACTCGTTCTGGATCGTCTCGCGCCAGTTCATCGGCGAGACGACGGGGCCGATCGCCGATTGGAAAGCGCGCTTTGCGAAGCGCTTTCCGAATCCGCCGTCCGGCGTGCCGAATCACTATACCCTGGCTGCATATTCGGACATGTATTGCCTGGCCGAAGGCATGCGCCGTGCGGGCAAAGATCTCACGCGCGACCGCCTGATCGCAGGACTCGAAACGCTGCACGATTACATCGCGGGTACCGACAAGGCGTTCTCGTATGCGGCGGCAATCGGCACGCCACGCTCGTTCCGTAAAGGCGATCATAAAGGTGCGCGCTCGACGCAACTGGTGGTCGTCCGTAACGGACAATTCGTCGCGGCACACTAGATGGATCTCGGGCTGCGCGGCCGCGTCGCGATCGTATCGGGATCAAGCCAGGGCATCGGTTATGCGACGGCGCGGGCGCTCGCACTCGAAGGCGCGTCGGTAACGATGACGGCACGCCGCGTTGCCGATCTCGAACTCGCAGCCGAGCGCGTACGCTCCGAAGCAAAGGCGCAGGTCCACACCGTTCAAGGCGACGTCGCTTCCGCGGACGACAACGCGAAGTTCGTTGCGGAGACGGTTGAGCGTTTCGGGCGCGTCGACATTCTCGTGAACAACGACGGCGCGCCTCCCGTCGGATTGCTGGAAACCTTCGATGATGCCGCATGGGAAGCGGCCGTGCAGCGCAATCTGATGAGTGTCGTGCGCATGTCGCGTCTGTGCATTCCGCATATGCGCAAAGCGGGCGGCGGCCGGATCATCAACGTCACGACGGCATCCGTGAAGAACACGAGCGCATCGCTCGGACTGTCGATTGCAACCTGGGCGGGCGTCGTCGGCTTTGCGAAAACGCTGGCTCTCGAAATCGGACGCGACCAGATCACGGTCAACACGATCTGCCCGGGCCGCATCGCGACGGCGCGGCTCGAGAAAGTCATGCGCAAGAAGGCGGAAGCGCAAGGCAGCGATCCGCAAGAAGATTTGAAACGCATGCTCGACGACGTTCCGATCGGACGGCTCGGTACGGCCGACGACGTCGCGGGCTTCATCACGTTTCTCGCGTCGGAACGCGGAGGATTCATCACCGGGACGACAACGCAAGTCGACGGCGGTCTCGTGCGCAGCCTCCTATGACGATCCCGTACTATCCGTACGCGCTCGATTTCGAACAGCTTCTCGAAGATTATCCGCCCGCACCGCTCGCGAGCGAGCGTGTCTATCGCCTTTCGCGTGACGAGCTGCACGCACGCAAGCAAGAGCGCTTCCGTAAAGAGATGCAGCGTGCGTGGGAGATTCCGTTTTACCAGCGGCACTGGAAGAACGCCGGCCTCGAACCGGGCGACGTAAACGGACTCGAAGATCTGCACAAGATTCCGGTCTGCTCGGTCTACGATTTTCGCGACAGCATTGCCGCGCATCCGCCCTTCGGAGATTTCATGGGGATCACGCCCGAGGACGGCGCGCGCATGCCGATCTCGCTGCAGAGCAGCGGCGGCACGACCGGCTTTCCGCGCGCGATGCTGTACGCGCCGCAAGACCGTGAAGTCATGGCGATCTTGCGCGCGCGCACGCTGCACATGCACGGCGTGCGTCCCGGGGACGTCGTGCAGGTCATGCTGGCCGTCGGTTTGCCGAACGGCGGCAACGGCTTGCAAGAAGCGGTTTGGAAATATACCGGCGCCGTTCCGATGATTACCGGCGGCGGCTCGGTGACGCCGACGCGCCGGCAAATCGAGATCGCACGCGCCTGGAAGACGACCGTGCTCGTCGGCTTTCCCGCATACGTGCGTCACGTGGGACTCGTCGCTCGCGACGAGATGGGCATCGATCCAAAATCACTCTCGGTGCGCCTGATCGATTCGTACCTCGGCACCGACGATCGCACCGCGATCGAAGAGCTGTGGGGCGTCCCCGCCTATGACTGCTACGGCGGTCACGAAGCCGGAAATATGGCCTCCGAGTGCGAGCACAAGAACGGAATGCACATCTACGAAGACGCGTACGAAGTCGAGATCTGTGACACCGAGACGAATCGCGCGCTGCCCGATGGTGAACGCGGCAACATCGTGGTGACGACATTCTTCAAGTACAGCGCTCCGCTGATTCGCTACAACTACAACGACGTCTCGGCGATCATGCCTTCCGAGTGTGCGTGCGGCATCAGGCTGCGACGCCTCGAGAAGCTGTTCGGCCGCAGCGACAACATGGTGAAGGTGCGCGGCATCAACGTGTTTCCCGAAGCGGTCGCCGGAATTCTCGGCAACGATCCGCACCTGACCGGCGAGTACATCTGCGTCGTGGATCGCGATGCGGCAGGCGCCGATGAGATGACCGTGCTGCTCGAGTGTGCAGCGCTCGACAATGCCACGCAGCCGATCCGAGAAACGCTCACGCAACGTCTGCGCGAGGGTCTTGGCCTGCGCGTCGGCGTGGAGCTGGCTCCGCGCGGATCGCTCGACGAGATCACCGGGTTGCATTCCAACGCCAAAGTCAAACGCGTCCTCGACAAACGAAAGAAGTGAACACGTGAGCGAACTGCCCGTCCCGCGCATTATCGACATGCACTCGCACTGGGGCACCAAGCGCGGCTGGTACGGCAATCCCGGCAACTGGTTCGAACCCGAAGGCGCCGAGGCGTTCGCGAAACTGAAGAAATACTTCAATTGGTCGGGCGAGCTTTACGGCGAAGAGAAAATGGCCGAGGACTTTCGCACGAGCAACGTGCGCGCCGTGCTCGATCTCGCGTACACGACCGACATGCCGATCGAAGAAGCGCGCAGCCAGCACGACTATGCTTTTGAGGTGCAGCGCCGCTTCCCGGATGTGATCCTCGGGCACTGGATCAAGTTGCAGCCCTCGGAACCAAAGGCGCTCGACGAGCTGCGGCGCTGCGTTGCGAACCGCGTCGAGTTCATCGGCTTCGGGATGTCGGTCGGTGGACCCATCTGCACCGATCCGGCCTACGAACCGTTCATCGAGCTGTGCATCAAAGAACGGATTCCGACGCTGATAACGACTGGCATGACGGGCGCAGGCGCAGGCGAGCGCGGTGGTTTCGGTTACGTGCTCGACGATACGCATCCGCGTCACATCGACCGCCTTGCGGCGCGTTATCCGGAGCTTACGATCATTGCAGCGCGACCAGCATGGCCGTGGCAGCAAGAAGCGATCGCAATGCTGCTGCACAAGGGCAATGTGTGGAACGAGCTGCACGGCTGGTCGCCTAAATATTATCCGCCCGAGCTCAAGCGCGAGATCGGTAAGCGTCTGCAGAACAAAATCATGTTCGGCGCCGACTATCCGATGCTCTCATACGAACGGCTGCGGCGCGACTGGCGCGCCGAGGGCTTCGAGGAAGACGTCATCGAGAAAGTCTTTTATAAGAACGCGAAAGCGCTGCTCGCGTCGGTTGGAGTCACGACCGCCTAACGGCCGAGCGTATCGACCTCGACGGTGTGATGCGTGACTTCCAGATCGAAAGAGCCGAGCAGCTCGCGCGCTTCCGGCTCGATGACCGCGTAATTCACATTCTCGCCCGCGAATTTTTGAATCGCGTCCATCGAATCCCAAAACGTCAGCACCGTGATGCGCGTGCTCTTGGCGCGCTCTTCGCTCAGCACCAGCGCGCCACGGTGGCCCGGAATCTCGCGCAGCTGCGGCGTCAGCACGTCGCGGAAAAAGACGGCGTAGGCTTTGGCGTTTGCGGTTGTAGCCTTCGCGCGAAATCGGCGGACGATCATCGCGCACGGCTAGGTCGTCGAGGCGGCGTATCCCTGCCGGTGCGCGCCGGCCCAGCGAACGTGTGCGAAGACGAGGGCGTGTCCGATCATATAGATCGGAACGAGCACGAGCGGGATCATTGACCACGGCAACGTGGTGATTGCGGTCGAGCCGACCCCATAGTCGAAGAGCTGTAGCGGCGAACCGGGCCGGGACGTGAGGGCAAAGAACACGGCCAGCACCAGGTCGAGCAACCCGAACGCGTTCCATGCGATGACGCGCCAGTGGCTCACGGATTCGCTGGCTGCAATGCGCGCGATCGAGAGCGCAGCGATGCCGGTGATGACGTCGCCGATTCCGGCGGAATACGGAAACGGACCCGCAAGACGATGCGTGAGTCCTAAGGCGAGAATCAGCCCACCGAGCAAACGGAACGCGTTGAGCCGGATGATCATCTCGGGCGAGAGCTGTTTGAGCGCCGTGCGGAAAACGACCGCCACCGCGAATGGGACAGCGAAGAATACGAGCAGCACCGCGGAGCGCGCGAGCCATCCGGCGGCAGTCGCTTGCGCGGCAAAGCCGGCCCAGGCACCGATGAGTGCGGCAACGCCGATGCGTGCTCCGTTCTTCATCGGAACCCCCGTTAGTATGCCGACGATGACGGCCGCGAGGGTGGCTCCGATGGCAAGAGAGTCGAGAAGATCGAGCAGCATGGTCGAGCTCCGTGCAGGGAAAGTGAAAGCGCCCTATAATATGACGATCATCATATTTTTGTCAAGAGGTGGCAATGCCCTGGCCCAAAGCGCATAAGAAAGAAACGCGCGAGCGCGTGCTCGATGCGGCAGCCGCCGCATTCCGCGAACGTGGAGTCGACGACGTGAGCGTCGGCGAGATCATGGATCGTGCGGGCTTAACGCACGGTGGCTTCTACGCGCACTTCAAGTCGAAAGACGAGTTGGTCGCGGAGGCACTCTCCGGCGCCGGAAGTGAGATGCGCGAACGGCTTTGGGATTCGAAGAGTCTGCTCGCGCTCGTGAACATGTATCTGAGCACCGTGCATTTTGCGGATCGCGCGCACGGGTGCGCGATTGCGGCACTTGGCCCCGAACTCTCGCGCGGCAGTGCGCGCCTACGACGGACGCTCGGCGGCGTCATTCACAAACGTCTCGAGCGACTCTCGTCGCTCGTCACGGCACGCTCGCGCGAGAAACGCGAACGTCAGGCTATAGGGACGCTCGCGTGTATGGTAGGCGGGATGATCCTTGCGCGCGGCTTGGGCGGAGAACGCGGCGAGGAAATTCTGGCAGAGTGCCGTGCTTTCTTACGCGACGCACTCGAATCACCAGAGCGTTCCACCACCGACTAAGAAGTATAGAATCGGACCGATTCCCCACACCAGGCAAACAACGCCCCAGATGATCTTCTGCGCGTCGTTCAAATCTGTGCGGCTGACGATATTGATCAGCGCCAGAATGAACGCTACCGGGTGCAGGATGATCGAGACCACGATTTCGAGGAAGATCTTCATGCGTTCATGGTACCCGTGTAGTGAGTGGGGTGTTTCGTACCATGGGTGGGTGCGCGATGGCGGGGTGCGCGATGGCGGGGTGCGGGATGGCGGGGTGCGCGATGTTAGGGTGCGCGGTGGTGAGGTGGTTGCTGCTTTGTCACCCCGAGCGTAGGCGCGAAGCGCCGTAGTCGAGGGGCCGCCCCAATTCCACAAAACTGCAGAGCAGGTTGACCAACGCCATTTGTTCCGGAGTGTTGCAGGGAATATCGAGCAACCGTGGGCTGCAAACGAGTACGCTAAGCGCCTTGGCACGCGAGACCGCGACGTTGAAGCGATTGCGTTCGAACAAGAACTCCGTGCCGCGCGGCACGTCCTCGCCGCTCGACGCGGCCATCGAATAGAACACGACGTCGGCTTCCTGGCCTTGGAATTTGTCGACGGTGCCGACGCGCACGTTGAGCCCGGCGTCTTTCAGCTTTGTAGCGATCAGCTTGCGTTGCGCGTTGTACGGCGTGACGACGATAATCTCGTTTTCCGGGACGCCGCCTTCGCGTAAGAGCGCGATCTCGCCGACGATGCGATTGGCTTCCTGGGCCGAGCTCGAGCTGTTGCCTTCGTGCTCGACTCCGATGAATTCGAGTCCGGCACGCCGCGTGAGGCCGCTCGTGACATGGTGAAGCGCGGTGTCCGGCCCGGGCTTGAGGCGGCCTTCGTACATCGCATCCGAGATGAAGCTACAGATCTGCGGCTGCATGCGGTACGAGACGTCGAGAAAGATCCCGCGATTCGGCGCGACGGTTTGCGCTTCGCCGAGGAGATGTTGCAAGATAGACGCGCCCGCTTCGAGTGGATGCGAACCTTGGCTGACTTGCGCCAGCTGATTGGGATCGCCAAGCAACACAACGTTTTTCGCGCAGCTTGAAGCTGCGAGCGCGTTCGCGAGTGAGACTTGTCCGGCTTCGTCAATGAACAGATAATCGAACGTGCCGACGAGTTTCTCGCGCGCGAAGAGCCACGACGTTCCGCCGGCCAGCTCGTAGTCGCCGCCTTCGAAGAGATCGTTCTTGTCGACCGACGTGATCATCGGCGAATCGAGCAGCGACTGATACGCGGATTCCTCGCCGCTATGTTTGTAGAGTCCCTTGAACCGCCGCCCGCGCTTCTGCATGCACTCTTCGACTTTTTGCAGCATGTTGTGATTGGCTTTGTGGCCGGTGCTCATCACCGCGACGCGCTTGCCCTCGGCGAGCAAATCGCAGACGACTTGCGAACCGTACGTCGTCTTGCCGCTGCCGGGCGGACCTTGAATGAACAGATAGCTCGAATCGAGCGCGCGCACGACGTCGAGAAGGCTTTGCGCGCTGATTTCTGCCGGCTGCAGCGTGCGGCGCCGCGGCGCGGTCCGCGGATCGCCGCCTGTGAGCAAATCGAGCGTGGCGGGATGCACATCGGCCAAGTGCCCGGCTTGGAATAGCGAGCCGATGCGGACGAGCGCTTCGCGCTGCGCATCGGTGCGACGCGGACCAGTCGGAATCAGCTCGGTCGTCGCGCGCGCCTCATCGAGCGAGCCGCTGCGCTTGAGATAGAGCAGATTCCGCTCGTCGTCGATCTCGATGATCTCGCCGGAGGCTTTCGTGCGCGGATCGTGCGCGTCGCCCGGCTTCATCTTATGCTGCTGATCCGGGAAGCCGTACGCGTAGACGAGATTGCGATCGCCGCTCTTGAGCTTGTAAGGCTCGATATCGTGGCGCAGCATCAGGTGCGCAATCGCTTCTTTGTCGAACTCGAAGAGCTGGTCGACGTTTTCGCAGCGATCGAAATACGCCCACCAAACCGGCTTGTCTTCGCGCCGGTGATAGGCGACGACGTGCGCCAGCAGTTGCGCGCTCGCGTCTTCGCGCGCCAGCAGCGCGCGCTCCAGCTCGCCGCGGCGCTTTTCTTCGCGTTCTTCTTTCTGGCGCGTCTGGCACTTCTTGCATGTCACGACGTACTCGAGATGGCACGGCGCGTCGGGTTCCCTGACCGGCCGGAAGTCGATCGCGACGCCGGTTTTCTCGATCGCCTCCGTGCGGCGAGCCAGCAGCCACTCACGCAGCAGATACGTGGAGCGGCAATCGTCGCGGTTGTAGTTCTCGATGTCGGTGAGGATCGAGGGCGTGCCGTCGAGCAGCCAGCGCTCGAATTGCACGATCGAATCGCCGCCGGCCTTCACGTCGGTCGTGCGGTTGACGTTGTAGAACTTCTCGATCGCTTTGAGGCCGTAGCTCTCTTCGGAGATCACGAGCGCCTGACGCACGACGGCATACAGATCGACGAAGACCTCGCCGCGCAACAGATCGTCGACTTCGTCTTCGCGTGTACCGTGCAATTGCGCAAGCTTCCGTAGCGCCGATTTTTCGTAATCGGCGTAATGGTAGACGTGCATCGTCGGAAACTGCTTGCGCTGCTCGATCAGAAAATCGACGACGTTTTCGAAGGCCTTCTTCTCTTGCACGCGATCGCAGCCCCAAAACGCGAGATACTTCGCATCTTCGCCCGGCACCCAAAAACCGAAGAGATATTCGAGCCCGCGGCCCGGCTCGAAGAGCGGGTCACCCTCGATATCAAAGAAAATGTCGCCGCGCGCGGGCTCGGGCATGAGCGCAAAACCAGTCGCCGGCTCCGGCGGAAGAATTTCGTAGAGCGGCGTCTTGGATGCGCGTCCACGGACTTGCAGCTCGGCTTGACGGCGCAGCTTCCCGAATGATTCGAGAACCATGCCGGTCGGACGCGACGTCTCGGGCGCATACGCGAGCTCGGCGACCGTCGCGACGCCGCCGTCTTCCAGCTTGCCGACTTGATCGCGCCGCATCCATGCGACGAGACTGAGATGATCGTCGTCGCGGCGCTTCTTCGTGCACAGGCTATCCCACGAACAGATCCCGCAGTGCTTGCGCGAGTACGGATATTCGGCGACCGGCTCCGCAACGTAGGCGAGAAACGCGGTTTTCAGATGACGGTAGTACGCGAAATAATCGTGCAACCGAAAGTGTTCTTCGTTTTCGTCGCCGAGGACGATGTAGCCGAACTCCGGCAGCGTGCCTTGCAGACGCGCGAGATGCTCGCTGTAGTTGCAGAGCTGGATGAGAAAGTACGGCTTCGCGGAGAGCGAGAGTTTTGTGTCGATGACTTCGTAGCTCCACGCGCCGAGGAGCGACGGTTTCTCGATGCGCCGCAAGAAATCGGTGTGCCCGACGAACGTGCCGTCGAAGAACGTGGCTTGATAGATGCACGGCATCCCCGCGCGCATCGCGGCGAGCGTCTCGGCTTCGGCGGCGGCGTAAGCGGCGATGCCCTTTTCGGTGCGCTCGAATTTTGTGATGCCGCCGTAGCGCGCTTCCATCGCCTCGAGGTAGCGCTGCTCGTGCTCCGAGCCTTTGCGCTTGATCAGCTCGAGCTGCTCGTCCTCAACTTCGGGGCGCTTGAGCTCGCCGCGCACGGCAAGACCGTCGAGCTCGGTGAGGCGCCGGCATTCGAGAAAATTGTTGAGATCGGTGGCGCCGTAAACGAAACGGCCGTCGACGTGCTGCACGAGATTATGATCGCACGGAGATGTGCCAGCTCCCTGGCACGGCAGAGTTTACGGGTGGACCGCGAACTGCCGCGGATGAAGAATTCGAAGCTGTTTGCTCTGCGGGAAGAACTCGAACTGGCCTGCGATAAACTGGCGAGGTCGGTGGGCCCCGTGGACTCCGTGCGCGAGGTCATGGACCGGCGCTACGACCACATCACGCAGAGGCTCGACATGCTGACTCAGGAGATTCGAGATCTTCGGCGCATGGTCCAAGAGGATCGGCGCCCGGCAGAGCGCGTCGTGATTTATCCAGAGAAAAGAAACCTCTCGGCAAAATCGAAGCACTAGCCTTCAACTGTGGAACGTCAGCGCTTGACCGTCAAAGGACTCAAAGATATGCTCGCGATTGAACTCGAGCACGTAACGAAGCGCATTTTGGATGCCCAGGATCACGCTGAGAAGCGCCTGCAAATTGAGGTGGGTACGCTGCGTGCCGACATAAACAGGCGCTTCGACGTCGTCGGGACGCACTTCGATGAGATCAACGAGCACTTCAAGGGTGTGAATGAGCGCTTCGCGGGCATGGACAGGCAATTCGACGAGGTCAAGGGCGAAATCGTGGGGCTCAAAGGCGATATCAGCGAGATCAAGGGGCTCATCAAGGACAACCACTAGCGCTGAGTGCCATACACCTGGCAGGTTGACCCCGCAAACTGCCGACAGTGGAACGGCGATCTGGCGGCTATGCCGTCATCGATCTCGAGACGACCGGATTCGATACGCTACGCGATCGGATCGTCGAAGTCGCTATCGTCCAAACTGACGGCTACGTGATCGAAAACCGGTGGAGCTCGCTCGTGAACCCGGGCCGCGCCATCCCGCCGATGGCGTTTGCGACGCACGGGATCAGCGATGAAGACGTCGAGGACGCGCCCGAACTGTGGGCACTTCTTCCGCAAATCGAAGACCTTGTCGAGGGTCGCACGCTCGTTGCGCACCATGCAACGTTCGATCGCAATTTTCTGTGGACGCTGCGCGAGCCGTGGATCTGTACGCTCGAACTTGCGCGTAAAGCATATCCGCACGCGCCGAGTCACCGGCTCGGCAGGCTCGTCGAATATCTCGGGCTACGCCAGCAGCTCACATCCGAACGCTTGCATCGCGCACTGCCCGACGCCGAAGCAACTGCGTATTTGCTGACAGCGTGCTTGGAGAGTCTCAGAGCGGCATAGGAAAACTCACGCGTTCGAAGTGTCGACACTTGCAAGGTGGCGGCTCGGCTAAGCGCCAAAAACGCCAAAACGCTTAGCCGGACCTGAGTCGGCGAGGAAGGCCACATGCTAGTAGATCGACGCCAAGCTATTTCGTCGTTGGGCGCATTGTTCGCGGCAGCAATCCCGCACGCGTCGCTTGCGCAAAGCAGCACTATCGAGCTCGGTGCGCTCGTGCCATTAACGGGGAGCGGCGGATCGTACGGACCGATGATGGCGGAATCGATCAAATGGGTCCTCCAGAATGTCAATGATGCGAGTGGTATCAATGGCCGCAAGCTCAACCTCACTGTTGAGGACGATCAGACCAATCCGGACAGCGGTGTGCGCGCTGCACGCAAGCTGATCGATGTCAATAAAGTCGTCGCCATTATGGCGACATGGGCTTCCTCGGTGACGACGGCAGTTGCGCCGCTGTGTTGGGAGAGCCACACCTTCCTCACCACCGACTCCGGTGCCGACAGCATCACGCAGCTCCCGCACCAAGGCTATCTGATCCGCACTGAACCGACGACGACGCTCATCATGACGAAGATCGGTAATTTTCTCGCCGACATCGGCGTCAAGAAAGCGTTTCTGATCTCCGCGCAAACACCGTTTGCCGCGCCTGCAAAGGCCGTTCTTGGCAAAGTACTCGCGAGCCGCGGCGGCACGTTGTTGGGACAAGTCGTCTACGATCGGGACAAGACCAGCTTCCGGTCTGAAATCGATCTCGCGATGAAAGACAAGCCCGACCTTATCTTTTTGGACGGCTACACGCCTGACGTCACGATACTTTTAGGCGATCTCTATCGCGCGGGTTATGACGGCAAGAAGATTGCGCGCGGATATGCCGTCAACGAAAAGCTGCTCTCTTCGCTACCGCCCAATGTAACTGAGGGCGTTTTTACCGTCGTTCCTTCGCCTGAAGTCGGCTCGCCAACATACAAAAGTCTCGCGCAGCACCTCAACGTTTCCGAGGTCGATCCCTACACGTGCGAAGCGTTCGATCAGGCCAACTTGGTGTGTCTTGCGCTGCAGAAAGCATCACAACCGACGGGGACTGGGATCCGCGATGCAATTCACGCCGTTTCTGACCCGGGTGGAACCGTCGTGTACGGCGCCGTCGACGGTATCAAAGCACTCCGCTCGGGGACACGCAAGATCAAGTATTCGGGCGTCAGCGGTCCCTGCATCTTCAATCAGATTGGCGACATCGTTGACGTGAAGGCTCGTTTCGAACAAGTTCATAACGGCAAACCGACGCTTTTCAAAATCACCTAATGTCTGAGGCTGCGCAGCTCGCAGTCAACGGTTTGATGTCTGGTAGCCTCCTGATGCTGCCCGCCATCGGTTTCTCGCTCATTTACGGTGTGCTGCGCTTCCCCAATTTCGCCGTTGCCTCGATCGCGACGATCGGCGGCTTTTCCGCCTATGTTGCAAACGTTCTCCTCCATTGGCCGTTGCCGGTCTCTATTGCGTTCGCATTTCTCATCGCAGGACTGATCGGCGTTGGATCTGATTTTCTGTTGTTGCGGCCTTTGCGAAAGGCCGGCATCGTCGCCGCCGCCATTGGTTCGCTTGCACTGAACATTTTTCTCGAGAACCTCGTTCGCTTTTCATTCGGAAATGATCTGCGTGGGCTTAATGTTCCGATCATGCGCGACGTCGTGTTTCTTGGGTTGCACGTGGGACGGCAGCAGGTCTTCAACGTCGCGTGGGCAGCAACCGCAGCTGTCGTTCTCTTCCTTCTGCTCAAGAATTCACGCATCGGCAAGCAAATGCGCGCCGTTGCCGACAACCCGGTGCTCGCGCGCATTCAGCGGATCGACGCACTGCTGGTCGGTAACATAACGACGTTCATCGCGATGGGCCTTGCCGGTATCGGCGGCTCACTGCTCGCCCTCGATACGTCCGTCGATCCATTGCTCGGCTTTCGCATCTTGCTTCCGTTATTCGCAGCCTGCGTGATCGGCGGTATCGGCAGCTTTCCCGGCGCTGTCGTCGGAGCGGCGATTATCGGCATCGGCGAAGAGATGGCTGCCGTGCTGTGGTCGCCGGCGTATCGAACCGGCGTCGGCTTCATCGCCATTGTCATCACACTCATGATCCGTCCGAGCGGCATCTTCTCGCGGCAGTAGACGATGATTCACTATTTGCTCGATGTCGGAACCTACGTTGCACTGATGGCGATCGTCGGCCTTTCTTTGAATCTGATGTGGGGCATGGCCGGCATGATCAACCTCGGCATGATCGGGTTCTTTGCGTCCGGGGCTTATATTGCCGCACTCCTTACCACGAAACTACATGCCGGTTTCTTGCAAGGCGTGCTCGCCTCCGGGATTGCGGTCGCGCTCATGGCCGGGTTCATCGGCTACATCACATGGCGCTTACGCGGGGACTATTTAGCGGTCGTCACGCTCGGCTTCTCGGAATTCATTCGGCTGATCGCATCTAACGAAATCTGGCTTACGAACGGCACGGACGGGATCTCGAACATTACCGCGCCGTTTCGCTCGAGCTTGTCGCCGGTCGCGTTCAGCGTCGCAGCGTTTTCGGTCGCCGGCGCCTGCCTCTTGGTTGCGCTTCTTGCATTTCAGCGATTGTGTTACTCGCCATTCGGTCGCGCCCTCCGGGCAATCCGCGACGACGAAGAAGTCGCCTGGACCGCCGGCAAGAATTCACGCGCGATGAAGGCTAAGGCATTCGCAATCGGCGGATTCTGCAGCGCGGTCGCCGGCGCGCTCTACGCACACTTCAACTCGTATATCGCGCCCGACAGTTTTCTGCCGCTCCTCAGCCTCTACATCGTCTTTGCGGTGACGATCGGTGGCCGTGGGAATATGCTGGGCGCAATCGTCGGTACCGTGCTTATCGTCGCGTTTACCGAAGGCACGCGATTCCTCGTGAACTACCTAACGTTTCTGCAACCGGTGCAGGGCGCGGCATTGCGCGAGATGACGGTTGCACTCTCGTTTCTGCTGATCCTGATCTACTTGCCGCGCGGCATCTTCCCCGAACGCATGCTCTCTTGGCGCTTTGCAGGGAAGCCGATGCAATGACGACAGCGGAAGCGTTGCAGGTTCGGAGCTTGTCCAAGACGTTCGGCGGTGTCAGGGCGATCGCAAATCTGAGTATCGACGTCGGCAATAGCGCGATCGAGTGCATCATCGGGCCGAACGGCGCGGGGAAGAGCACGCTGCTGAATATTCTCAGCGGATTCATTCGTCCCGACACCGGAGAAGTGTTGTACCAAGGGCGCAACCTGTGTTCGCTCCGCCCCGATCAGATCAGCGCGCTCGGTATCGTACGTACCTTCCAGGCCGCACGTCCCTTTGAATCATTATCGCTGCTCGAGAATCTGCTCGCCTTCGGTGCGGACCAGCCGGGAGAGCACGCGTGGCGGGCTCTCTTTGGCACACGTAAGGCGCGCCATCGAGAATCTGATCTGATAGAGACTGCGAACCGCATCGCAGACGATTTGCGACTTACTCCGCTGCTGCTTGCACCATCGACGGAACTCTCAGGCGGACAGAAGAAACTGCTCGATCTGGGACGCGCGCTGATGTGCGATCCACAGCTAATCCTGCTCGACGAGCCGGTCTCCGGCGTGAATCCGGCGCTTAGCGGGGAGATCGCGACTGCAATAAAGACTCTCGCGGCTCATGGTTACCGATTCGTCATCGTCGAGCACAACATGAGCTTCGTGCGCGCCATCAGCGATCACGTGATCGTGCTCGCTGAAGGCCAACTTTTAGCGCGCGGCTCGTTCGAAGACATCTTGAATAACACGCAAGTGCAGGAGGCCTACCTTGGCAACGTCGCCCGCGCTTAGAGTAAACGATCTGCGCGCCGCCTACGCGCATGAAAGCGACGTGCTCAAAGGCGTGTCGCTCGAAGCGTACGACGGCGAAATCTGCGCCATCATTGGGCCCAATGGCGCTGGCAAGTCAACGTTCCTCAAATCGCTCTATGGTGAGCTGACCTGGATCACCGGGCGCGCCCAGTTCAACACGACGGATTTGCTTCACTCGAGCCCGTCGGCCCTGACGCGCGCCGGCGTCGCCTACGTGCCGCAGGAACGCAATGTGTTCGCGGGCCTTTCAATCGTGGAGAATATCGAGCTCGCGTGCGCGACCACCGGGAAAGCGGCCCGCAATAAGGTACGCGCAGCCTTGGATCGCTACCCGGTCCTTCGTGAAAAATCGAAACTTCATGCCGGCAGTTTATCCGGAGGCCAGCGTCAGCTGCTCGCACTCGCGATGGCATTGATGAACGATCCAAAGCTGCTGCTACTCGATGAGCCGACGGCGGGCCTATCTCCCGTCGCTCGCTCGAGTGTCTTTCGCGAAATACGCGCACTTGCCAAGGATCAACGGTGCATCGTGCTCGTCGAGCAGAACGCAATCGAAGCGCTAAGCATTGCCGATCGCGGATATGTGTTCGTTGATGGGCGCAATGCGCTCAGTGGGCCGGCTAATGAAATGTTGAAAGATCCAGCCGTCAGGAGATCGTTCCTTGGAAATGTCGATTAAAAGTAGCCTCAATGCCACGACATTGCCCTTCACACGCGAGGAGTTTGAGTCGCGCCGCGATCGCGTTGTCCAGCTCTTTGACAAATTCGGAGTAGATGTCGCGGTCATTAGTTCCCCGGTGAACTTCTATTACCTCACCGGTATGCACACGGGGGTGACGCACTATCTCTTCGTCCTTGTCTTGCGGGCGAACGGCGAGGGGCTTTGGGTCGTACGCCGCACGGAGATGAGTAATGTGCATGCAGCTGCTCCTGCGTCGTGGGTGAAGGACGGCGTTCCCGTCGATGACTCCGAGGATCCTTACCTCAAGCTTAGCGAGGTATTAAAGCCGCTCATCACGCCGAAGGGAAGCGTCGGCATTGAGTTTGCCTCGCCGCAGATGACGGCGGATGCCTATACGAAGATCCAATCCGCGCTACCCAACGTGCAGGTGAAAAACATTTCGGGCCTCGTCGAGTCATTGCGTGCGATCAAGTCGGAAACGGAACTTGCATACATGCGACGCGCCGGGAACATAACCGGGACTGCCATGCAGGAAGCGCTCGAGGCCGTGCTGCCGGGAACGCGTGATTCCGATCTCGCTGCTGACCTCATCGCGCGTGCGATTCGCCTGGGCAGCGGGCCGATGTCGATGGGCCCGTTCGTGACGTGCGGCCTACGGAGCTTTCGCGCGCACAGCTCTTGGGTTCACGAACCGATTCGGCCGGGAGAGCTCGTCAACACGGAAATGGCGACTGTTGTCGCCCGCTACAACACTCCCGTGTTCCGTGTGTCGGTAATGGGCAAGCCGAGTAAGGAGGTCGAGGCCTTTCACGAGGCATCGCTCGCTGGGCTGCACGCGGGTTTGCAAAACATCAAACCGGGCATGACCTCGCACGAGGCCGACTCGGTCGTGCGAAATGCAATTACCAAAGTGGGCTACGGCGATTATTTCACGGTCCGAGCCGCCTACGGTATCGGTGTTGGCTTCCCGCCGGGTTGGGGGGAGAACAACGTCATGAACATTAGGCCCGGCGATGAGCGCGTGCTCGAGCCCAATATGTGCTTTCATTTGGTGCCGGCGTTATACAAAGCTGATCTCGGGTGCGTGTGCTGCAGTATGCCCATACGAATTAGCGAGCGTGGTGTCGAGCCGCTAACACACATCGCGCCGAAGCTATTCGTTCTAGGAGAGAATTAGCGATGTATGGTGAGGATCGCTCCGATGACCGCGGCAATCGAAGCAGCGTTTACAGTTAACCCTGCAATGAAGCCATTCATGAGCTTTTTGTCCAGGCTGCCGAAGCGGCGGTCGATCGCGTCGAACCGCGTGTCGACCTTCTCGAACCGGTGATCTATAGCGGCGAACCGGTGATCGAATTTGGCGTCCATTTTTAGCGCGAAGGCATCGAAGCGCATGTCGATCTTCTGATCGAGCGCCGTTAACCGGCCATCGATGCCGTTCAGTCGCTCACTGATCTGCTCGTAGGCGCCCTCGAGATGGGCCATGCGGATTTCCAACGGCTGCGCACTCATATCAAGCTACCTGATGTCGCAAAACTTCGCGGACGACAAGAGAGGAGCCTGGCCTCCTGCCTAGCGCGGCGCACACTCGTTTATTGATAGCGAATACTGCGGGCTAGTCGTAGGTCTAAAAGCGCCATACCATCGGCGCATGGATCTCGAGAAGCTCGATCCGCCGACACAAGCGATGGTGCTCGCGTACTATACGGCGACGGCCCCGCTCATTGCCGCAGCGATCGGACGCGTCCCGTTCAAGCCGATCTATTGCCCGAACGGTCTGGGCGGCGACATCGTCCGCGGGCATACCATCGAACCGTTCGATATCAAGAAGGCCCGATGGTGTTTGCACCGGTACGCGGTGGCGTTCGAGAGCTGGACGCCGATCGAGGGCGATCCGCTGCGCGCGCGACTCGCGCACGTTCTTATGCGGCCGATCCGCGATGCAACCGAAACGATGGTTCGTGAGGCTGCACGCACGATGCGTGATGCGCTGCTGCGCGACCGCGTGCAGTCGATACCGGTGTTGAACGGGACCGGCATCACGCTCTGGATTCCACTCGCGGGCGGCCCGCCGTATGCGAACGTCCGCGGTTGGTTGCATGCGGTCGTCGCGCGCGCGATGGAAGCGCAGTCAAAGCTCTTCTCGACGCGGCCGGTGAGCGAAAGCAAGGGACGCATTCATGTTTGGGTGAGCTCGAATGCGACCAATCAAGGATGCAATCTCCCTTACAGCCTGCTCATCTCCGACGATCTTCTCGTCGTGACGCCGATCGCGTGGGACGAGCTCGAGACATGCGCCAACGGCCAGTTTCGTCCCGACAACTTCGAGCAACGACTCGCCGGTGTGGGCGATCGCTTCGCGGAGGCGCTCTCGGCGATTGGCCAACAGCGCCTCCCGAAGTCGAAGCCAGCACCGGAATTTTTCGAGCTGCGCGGATACGTAACGCGTGGACGCTGGCTGATCGCCGCGTTCGAGGTTCTTTCCGACGGACGTCCGCGGTCGGCAGGCGATATCTACTATGAGGCTGTGAAGCGTGATCTGCTTCCGGCCGGCATCAACAAAAACAACATGGACATTCAACTGCGGACTTACCTGCGACACATGCTTGCGGATGGGCGCCGGCCGCGCGTGGTTCAAGATCTCGACCACCGGTGGCGCGCCAATCATCCCGCAGACGATTGGCCGGTGCTCCAGCCGGCGCCGCGTCCGCCGCTCGAACCAGTGCTCGAGAACCTGCGCAAATTTCAGGACGGCCCTTCCGAAGCATTCGAAAAGGCCGTGGTCGACGTCTTTGGTTGGATGGGATTCGTCGCGACGCATCTCGGCGGTTCGGGAATGCCCGATGGTCAACTCGATGCTCCGCTCGGACCTGCGCACTATCGCGTGCTCGTCGAGTGCAAGAGTGCGAGGAAGCCGTCGCAGACGCCCGACGTTTGGGAAGCCAGCGAGCACAAGACCGAATACAAAGCGGACTACTGCATGCTGATCTATCCGGAGCTTGCCGGAACGACGCGTGGCGAGCAAGAAGCCAAGACACACGGCGTCTCGATCTGGAGCATCGACAATCTCGAAACCGCCGCCAAACGTGCTCTCGATTTGTGGACGATGCGCGCGCTATTCGAGCCGGGGATCGTCGACGATCATCTCGAGGAGCTGACGTGGGAGCTCGAACATGGCGCGACACGCCGCATCCGCACACTTGCCGACATCATCGCGAGCGAAGGATGGCACGCGCAATACGCTTCCGCAAGCGCTGTCGGTGATGCGCCGCGGCTGACCGTCGAAGCGGCGATGTTCTTGGCGGACGCGCGCCTTCAGGTCGCCGGATCGGCAACAGCTGCCACGCGAGCTGAGGTCGAGGCGGCATTCGCGCATCTTTGCGATCCGCTCGTGAATGTGGCGCGACGGTTGGACGGAGTCGATGGCGCGATTGTAATCGTGCAGTAAATCACTGGGGAAAGTGCCTGGTCACTACGACCAGCGGAGATCGATTCTTCGGTGGACCACTCCGCGCCACGCATGCAAAATTCTTCTCTGAGAGGCAGGAAGATTGCGCGCATCTTCCGGACGGTACCGACTGGAGCACTTGAGCTTCGGGGAGGATATTCGTCTGAGATCAGCGAGGCGTCGCCAGCGCCTGAAGATGGTGGATTTCTTTTCGGGCTGCGGTGGCACCAGCGCAGGTTTCGAGCGCGCGGGAATCGACGTTGTTCTTGGCATCGACAACGACAAAGTAGCGTGTAAGACATTTGAGCGAAATTTTCCGCGAGCGTCGGTGATGTGCGCGGATATACGGCGCCTTCGGCCCAGTGCTATCGCCGATGCGATTCGACCTAAATCGGGAGATCGATTGATTTTCAGCGCGTGCGCGCCGTGTCAACCATTTTCCAAGCAGCGACGCGTTAAGCGAAGGCTCGATGACCGCGCTACGCTTCTATTCTCGTTCGTGCGGTTTGTAAGATTCTGGAAACCGCACTACATCTTCGTCGAGAACGTACCAGGAATACAGAAGATGGCTCGTCAGAAAAACGACTTCGAAAAATTCGTGGGAGTCTTGGAGAGATTGGGCTACGAGGTCGAGATGCAAACGGTTCAAGCGCGACATTACGGCGTGCCACAGAAGAGGGACCGCCTCGTCGTGATGGCAAGCCGCGTCGGCCGGATCGCTTTTCCGCGGAAAACCCATGGTCCCGATCGCGCACGAGCGTACAGTACCGTGTGGACATGGATTCGGGGTCTACCGAAGATCCACGCCGGAGAGCATCACCGGTCCGTCCCGAATCATTGGGCCGCCAATCTATCGACGCTCAACCAGAAAAGAATAAGGGCGACCCCTGAAGGGGGCGGTCGACGCGATTGGCCAGGGAGACTCAGACTGAGGTGCCACCGCGACTACGGGGGACACACCGATGTCTACGGACGCATGAGAAAACACGCTCCAGCGCCCGGCCTCACGACCCGCTGCATCAGTCTCTCGAACGGGAGGTTTGGCCACCCTACGCAGGACCGCGCTATAAGCGTCCGAGAGGCAGCGCGGCTGCAGACGTTCGACGATAGTTTCGTTTTCGACGGGACACTTATTCAAACGGCCCGCCAAGTCGGCAACGCCGTTCCCGTTCTGCTTGCAGAACGATTTGCCCGACAGATCGTGCGGCACGCCAAGTCGCGATGAAAACACCGCGACCACGCGATCGTGCCCTCGCCGAAAGAATGTCGCGTCAGCGGGCGAAGGACACGAAGCTCGAACTGGACGTTCGCAAAGGGCTCCACGCCATGGGGCTTCGGTTCCGTATCCATTTTCCTGGGGTGGACTGCCGTTATGCTGACATTGCGTTTCCGCGAGCGCGATTGGCAATATTCATCGACGGCTGTTTCTGGCACGTCTGCCCCGAACACGGCTCGAAACCCAAACATAATCGGGAATGGTGGGACGCGAAGCTTTCCACCAATGTCGACCGCGATCGAGACACGAACAGCCGTTATGAAGCATGTGGTTGGACTGTTCTCAGGTTCTGGGAGCACGTCGAGACGGCTCGTATCTGTGCTGAAATCAGTAGAGTATTGAAGTCTTCTCGATCTTCGACTACCCAGGCTCAGCGCCGAGGGGTTGCGCTGCTTCCGGCTGCGGATGCAGAACGGCCGACTGCGCAGGCCGCGGTTTTTGCCGGCCTGACATCGAGCGCAACCATTCGGGGTCGTCGAGCCCCGGGCGTGCGAGGTTCTCGGCAACCGCCTGCGTGAGGCTTTGTGCCTTCAGCGCCTTCAACTCGCCGATCCACGAAAACGGACCATCCGATGCCGAGGTGAAGATCAGGCTTTCATCGCTCCGCTCAGCCTTCACCCGTTCGGCCTCGTTCGGTTCGAAGTTGATCATCCGAAGATCGTATACTTTGTCCGACGTCCTCAATCGCACACCTCCCGGTTGTGTCGAGACAAGCAAGTCGAAATGTTCGGCTTCGTCCGGCACTTCCACGAGTGGTATGAATGCGAAGTTCCGGACGCCCTTGAGACGCACCGCGTCACAGGCCGGTAAAATGCACAACCAGTATTTCCCGTCTTCTGACCGGACGATGGTTCCGCTGCTCAGCACCGGTTCGTGATCGTCGTACCGCGTCCGCAGCAGCATAAGTTCGGCGAACGTTTCGTTCGAACGTCTCATTGCTTCGGCAGACGCGGCGAAAAGTGCAGCGTCGCCTTTCATTCTCTGTGTCGCGCTGAGTTTCTGAAAACGCGACTTGTTCGTTTCGTCGTTGATCCCTTTTCCGAGAAGCAGTTTCATGTCGTCCAGCGTGGGATTCCGATCGCCGAAATGCCCGTTGAACTTCTCGATACCATATTGTGCGATCCACGTCGTGCACGACTCGAGATCCACGAAGTCCCGTACATCGGAATCCTCGACGACGGCACCGATCTCGGCCGTCAGAATATCGACGATGTGCTGTTCCGCATCCTCGGGAAATCTGAGTACGGCACGATGCCAGAGGAAAGCAGGATCGAGATCTGCCTCGAAGCGCCCGAGGAGCTGGTTGGTCTTTCTTCGCAACGCGCTCACTGCTGCAAGAGCTGCGGTTGAGACAATTCCCGGTTGAAGCTGGCTGAATTCCGTGATCAGCTTTCCGGGAAGATCTTTCTCGGCTACTCGTCGATCTTCGTGTTCTTCGTCAGGAATGCGCGCGGTCCGAAGTTTCCCGAACACGGAAATCTTCATCGAGCCTTTCTCGACGATGTAAGCCGTGCGCTTCCTCGCCTCCGGGCCAGGGATCGCTTTCAAACGCTCGAGGATCCTGTCGGTCAATTCGTGCAGCACCGGCTCTCTCGTGTAGATGGCGATGTATCGCAGCCGATGCCTGTCCTCGTCGGTAGCCAATCTGCCAATGAGCTCCAGCGCAGCTTCACCGTTGTCCGTGTCGATGCTCCAGTCGAGCACGAGGATATCGGCACGTCGCGCGGCAGGCGGAGCCTGATCTACGGTCTCGGCCGCAGTCCGAGGCGTGAGGACTCCGCACACCAGTCCCTGGCGAGCGAACGCCTCGACCAATTCAGGCGCGACGAGCGCACGATCAGGGTCGGACACTTCCTGCGGAACCTGCGGCGTCTTCAGGATTCCGACGCCATTCGCTGCTTCGGCGTGTTCGGATGACTCGTGCCGTTCTGCTCGATCTGGCAGTGCATCGTGGGGGAGTTGCCCCGGGGGCGCGGCCGACGGTTGCTCCGCTGGAGGAAACGCTGCGCGGTCGTCAACGACCAGCACGGACTGCAAGAAATCGCGGACAACCTGAACGGTCTTCTCGGCAGCCGTCGGCAAAGGTGGAAATTCGACGGCGACGGGGTCGATGTTGTTCATGTGGTCGCTCGCTCGACGATCGCAAAACAGACGTTCATTCCTTCGGGCGGCTCTCGCAGAGCTATGTCGAAGCCGTCGCGTCGCAGTGCTTCGCGGGCTATCGCCAATCCGAGTCCACGACCGCCGGGCCTTCGAGTAAATCCGAGCTCGAAGATGCTTTCGTAGTCGGCAGGGTTGATCGCCGGACCGTTGTTCGAGACCAGTATTGCATTGTCGTCGGATGAAAAGAGGATTCGCCTTCCCTCGCGTCTCTCGTCCAGCCAAAACAAGGCGTTGTCGACGAGATTGACTGCAACGGGAAACAGTGTGGACGGATACCCCTTCAGAACGTGTGTTCTGAACTGCGCGCTGGTTTCCAGTGAGATCTCATGTCGGCGTAGGCGTTCGGTGAAGAGGTCGGAGACATACTTGGCGATCTCCGTACCGCGTAGGGAAACGGGTTTCCGGTAGAGGCGGCGCTGCAACGGTGCGAACAAAGTGAGATATCCGTCGAGATGATCGAAGCTCGCGCGGATTCCGTCATAGACCGGAACCAGCGACTTGTTGATGTCGGCCCAGGCCTTAAGATCGCGAATGCGCCTGCGTACGGACCTGATGCTCGCCTCGAACTCGTGGTTGATGATCTGGACGGACATACCCAGTTGCGCGAGCTCGAGATCGACCTCTGCCCGGTCGCGTAGCGCGAAAACCTCCTCTTCGAGAGCCTCGGTCTCGTCCGATTCTGTGATCACGTCACCGCTCTCGTCCGCCACCCACCGGATCGATCGGATCTGTTCCATCACACCCTTGAGCGTTTCTTGTTGCTGCTCCACGACGTCTTCCAATTGTCGCTCGAGGTTCGAACGTTGCTCGACGAAATCGGCGTCCTTCAGAGAAGCAACATCGACGCTCTGTGCGAGGCTGAGCACTTCACGGATGGTACGTTCGACCGCCTCGGTCGTCGACTTCGTGAGAGCCGCCACGCGCTCTTCGACATCGTTGCTGGCCTCTATCGCAGCCTTTACTTCGCGCGTCGTAGCTGACCTCGAATCGGTGCTGAGTTGTTCGATCGAGTTGTAGAAGACCAAGCGACGATCCAGGCGGACATCCGCTCTGCTTGTGGCTTCGGCGAGCGCGAGTTCCACATCGTACTCGGCATTGACGACGATCTCGGCGATGAAGCGTTCGTACGCGGAACGATGTATCTCGAGATCGCGTCGCAGAGCTCTCGGCAAACCGATTCCGCGAGGTGGAACAACGCGATACCGCGTGCGGATGTCGCGTAGTTGCTCGCGTGCGTCTCGTTCCGCTGCGATCAGAGCACGCTCGGCGTCCGCGCTGTCGCCGAGCAGTATCGCCGCGTTCAGTCGGTCACGCAGAGACCGCGCTGTCTCCTCGACCGCCAGGCTGGCCGTTCCGTCCTCGATAGCTCTGACCGCGTTTTGCAGCTGCTCCTCGAAACGCGATCTCCGGACTCGGACGCGCTTCTCTCTGAGCTGAGCGGCTTTGTTGCGACGATTGATGTCGGTACGTCGTTCGTGAAACTTGCTCGAACGGGCACCTTCGCGGAAGAAATCCACAGCGAGTTGTATAAAAAAATTTATGAGAACAGCCCGAAAATCCTGATAGGCGCGATTCTCGCGGAATCCTTCGCGACCCGCCTTCTCTTGCAGAGCGGAATTCTGTTCTCGCGTGAGCTGAATCGCTCCGAACATCCGACGGAACGAGAAATAGTAGTACATTGCGCTCAGGGTACGGCGTTTCTCGATTTCGAGAAAGTCGTAGTCGTTGTTGCCGTATGGCAGTACACGAATGTCGTCCTTGTAGACGTACAGGCCGCCGAGCCTGTCCATCTTCTTCGTGAGTGCCACCCAATCCGTGGGTGGAAGCGTCGAATCCATCTCGCGGCCCTGCACGATGGCGACGTCGATCGTAAACGGTCCGCACTTCGAGGCTTCTCCGCGCGCGCTGTACGGTATGACGTGGTTCTCGACAGCCTCGCCGTAGATCCAGATCGTCCCGTTGAACTGGCCGAATTCGTCGAAACGACCCTTGATGCGATGGTCGGCGTTGAGGAATTCCTCAGGCGTGAAAAACGCACTTTCGGCGATTAGGTCTTCCACGTCGGAGGCGGTGAAGTGGTCACGGAAGGCTGTAACGATCGGCGGCTGCTCGTGTTCGGGCGTCATCGTGTTCGTGAAGCCCAACAGAGCGCGCTGAAGGTTTGATGCGCGGTCGCTGTCGGTACTCGTGTCGAGAGCGGCGATGAACATCTCGTCGGTGGGAGCAACGAAGAAATGCGTGCCGAAACCACCATGACCACGAAGACGTGGTCCGTCCAGGATTCGATCCAACGCCGCCGGATCCACATTGAACGCAAGCGCCGAGGACACGATGCGGGCCACGGCGTCCTTGTCGGTTCGTTTCGAAAGCGGTTCGATGCTTGACGCGAGGAAGGACGTCATCTCGGATACTGCTACTCCATCCGGCAAGCTGTCGGGATCGAATTCGCGTAGTGGGATGGACAGCTCGTCCAGATCGATTCCGGGCAGCGCGAAGACTCCCCAATGAAGAAATGCCGTCACAATCCGGTCCTTCGATTCGGGGAAACGGCTTCTGGTGAGAATCAACAGCATCTCACCGATTGTCGCTATGGCCAAACGGCCGATGCCCTTCTCGCCAAGAACCGGACGGATGGGTTCACCCTTTGGAATTTTCGGCGGCGTGAGGCCTCCCGAAATGTCCAACTTGCTCTCCGTGCCGATCGTGAGCCATCGCTGCTCGAAGTCCGTCCTGCTCATCCCGATGCCGTCGTCGCGCAAGACGAAGAGGTTGTCCCCGCGATAGAAATCGACAACCGCGTTGTGGGCGTAGGCATCATACGAATTCTTGAACAACTCGCTGATCGCGGTGGGAATACCGGCAATCTGCTGGCGACCCAACATCTCGATCGCACGCGCCCGCGTCCGGAACCGTGCGACGCGATCGGCGTCGATCAGAACGGCGCCTCGGCGATACGGGCCAACGCTCCCATCATCTCATACATTATTCGACCGGAATATGTGAGAGCGCCTTTCCATCCCTGGGGCGTAGATCACTCCTCCGAATCCCGTGTAGAAACCAATCAACCAATTCTCGAATCGATATTCGCCGTTTGCGCTGTTCTCTTGAAGCGTCGCCATGCGTTTTGCACTCAACTTCGTTGTCACAGACGCGGAGAGGTTGATCCGCCGCGATGCGTTGTGCCAGCCGAGAGTTCTGAGCAATAATCTTTTCGATTATCGTCGGATCGTCGATGCGAACGACGCGTGCCGCCATGGCTTCGCCGTTACATGTCTTACAGTTGGGCCGCAGGTCTTTCGGATCGTTGGAATCTCTCAGGTGATCGATCTCGCTTCCAGGAGCTCCACACACGCGGCATTTACCTCCGTCGCGCTTGAAAACAAAAGCTCGGACATCGTACGGTACCGTCCTTTTTCTCGTGGGATACCCGCCCGCGCGCACCATGAGCACATTCGTTCCGATACGTCACGGAGGACGGCGAGATCGGCGATTCGCCCATCTCCGATCGCACGTCGAACGTACCGCACCAAGGCAGCCTCTTGGGTGCAGAGTTCGTTGCAAAACAACCTCTTCGGCCCCGTGTGGACATCGCAATTCGGACAGCGCGATGGGCCAGAAGCGGCGGGGAGCTCGACAACGACGATAGGTTCAAGAATCGTAGTCAGAAGAATCAGACCGGCCCGAACGCGAGGATCTTCCATGTCGTTGCTTGCCGCGATCGAGGCGCGCGCTATCGCATCCAAAAGGACCTCGGAACGCGCGACGCTCACATCGCCGGAATCGAGGATCGTCTTCGCTGTCCTTCCTTGGCGCTTGCGCGACGAACGCTGAGTTGCCGAGGAGCGCCGATTCCCCCATAAATACCTCTTTGGCTCACAAGGCCGAGAGCAGGAAGCACACACTTGCGGAGGTTTGCTGAACGTATCGCAACCGAACGCGCGAAGTCCTATCCCGAGAATCAAATCTTCGATCATCCTCGCGTAGCCAGGATCTCAGCTGCACGCCGCGTCCGACCGTTCCAACACTCCACAAAGATGCCCCGCATTGGTTTCAGGTGTATGCGACACCGGGTGAATCGCTTCCGAAAACGGCGCGCACACGAACCGACGAACTTTATGTAGCAGCTCAACGGCTTCCATGTCGCCCCATCTTCTATGTTGCAGCTATCTCAGTTATTTTGCATCCGTCTGAGTCTTAGGTGAGGCACGTCCCCAACATGCGGCAGGTAACGAGCCCAATGCGTTGACAAGCCTATTGCTCTCGACGCTCGATGCAACGCTTCCCTTGTCGCGCCGAGAAGCGGTATCTAACTGTCGACACTTGATGGTCACCGGCAACGACTTGCCTAATTATGGTCGACGCGGAATCGGTAATCGTAGAATCGGATTGCAAGCCGCAATGTGAAACGAGGGCTTCATATCGACGCTCGACCCAGAACCGCCACCGAAACATAAGGCGACGACTCCCACGCGTCGAAGAACATTCGCGTGATAAGCTCTACCGAGAGATACCCGCTTTTTGAGCGCTGAGGACTACTTAGGCCCCGAAGCCAAAGCGCGGATGGAGATCGACCGGCAGCTAGTCGCGTGCGGCTGGACCGTGCAGGACTACAAGCGCATTAACCTGGGCGCAGCGCGTGGAATTGCTGTTCGCGAGTTTGTAATGGGCAGCGGATATGACACTGCTGACTACCTCCTATTCGTTGACCGGAACGCCGTCGGAGTGATCGAAGCGAAGAAAGCGGGTTCTACTTTAACCGGTGTCGAGGCCCAGTCGAGAAAATACATCGACGGATTGCCGCCCACAGTTTCGGCTTTCGTGAAGCCACCTCCATTCGCGTTCGAGTCTACTGGCGTCGAGACACGTTTCACGAATGGATTCGACCCGGATCCTTCGAGCCGCGGTGTATTTACGTTCTACCGTCCCGAGACGCTAGTGGAGATCCTTGGTCAACGAACGACATTGAGAGGACGTCTCCGAGAGCTTCCACCTCTGACTAATGAAGGTTTGTGGCCCGCACAATTCGAGGCTATTCGCAATCTGGAGGAGTCACTCGCGCATGGCCGTCCGCGGGCGCTCATTCAGATGGCGACCGGTTCGGGCAAGACATTCACGGCCGCGAACATCGCCTACCGCCTGATCAAACATGGAGGCGCACGGCGTATCCTCTTTCTTGTTGATCGCGCGAACCTCGGGCGTCAGACAGTTAAAGAGTTTCAGGGATTTTCGACGCCTGGCGATGGACGCAAGGTTACCGAACTCTATAACGTCCAATCCCTTTCGAGTAACCACATCGATGGAGTTTCGAAAGTCGTTATCTCTACGATTCAGCGACTCTACTCCATCCTCAAAGGCGAGTCCGAATTCGCAGAAGACCTCGATGAGGAGTCGCTCTATGATCTGGAGCCGGCGAAACCGGTAGAGGTCGTATACAATCCGGCGGTGCCGATTGAAACTTTTGACGTCATCATCGTCGACGAGGCGCACCGCTCGATCTACGGCCTCTGGCGTCAAGTCCTTGAATACTTCGATGCATTCGTCATCGGTCTAACCGCGACGCCTGGCAAGCAGACGCTTGGATTTTTCAATCAGAATCTCGTGATGGAGTACAGCCATGAGCGCGCTGTGACCGACCGGGTCAACGTCGATTTCGATGTGTACCGCATCTCGACACGCATCACCGAGCAAGGTTCGACAGTCGAAGCTGGCATTGTGACCGAGTTTCGTGATCGTCAGACACGCGCAAGACGCCTTGAACATCTTGACGATGACATTGCCTACGATGCGAGGGCGCTCGACCGCAAGGTCGTTGCAAAGGATCAGATTCGCACGATTGTTAGAAGTTTCCACGACGCGCTTAAGGTCGATCTCTTTCCCGATCGTACTGAAGTACCGAAGACATTAATCTTCGCGAAAGACGACAGCCACGCCGACGACATCGTGCAAATCGTGCGTGAGGAGTTCGGCAAGGGTAACGAATTCGCCGCGAAGATCACTTACAAGTCCGGTTCGCAAGGACAGAAGCCAGAAGACCTCCTTCAGGCCTTTCGCAACAGTTATAACCCACGAATCGCAGTGACTGTCGATATGATCGCGACGGGGACAGACGTCAAGCCAATCGAGTGCGTCGTATTCATGCGGATGGTTCGCTCAAGGCAGTTCTTCGAGCAGATGAAAGGCCGCGGAGTGCGCGTAATTGATCCGACCGACCTGCAAGCCGTCACACCGGATGCAAAGGTAAAAGATCATTTCGTTCTTGTGGATACCGTCGGCGTCACGGATACTGAGCACGACCTTCAGGACACGGCACCTATGGACCGCAAGCCAAATGTCGCCTTCGAGAAACTGCTGCACAATTTGGCCCTCGGGTCGCGTGATCCCGATCTGTTGTCATCAATAGCCTCGCGTCTCGCACGACTCAACGTTCGACTTTCGAAGCCAGACCGCGAAGAACTCGAAGCGGTTGCGAACATTCCGATCACCACGCTTGCAGAGTCACTCGTGGATGCAATTGACTCCGACCGGCATATCGAAGCGGCGAAACTCGCGACGGGTGCATTCGAACCGGGAGACGCGGAGATCCATGCGGCCGCCGACCGAATGATTGCAGCGGCGGTGATCCCGCTGGCCGACAATCCGACGTTCCGCGAAAAGCTCGTGGAAATGCGACGAAGCTACGATCAGGTGATCGACGCGACTTCGGTCGATGAGGTGACGCGCGCCAGCTATTCGAAGGACGCTGCCGACCGCGCCCGCGCAACGGTCGCGTCATTCAGCGCCTACCTGGATGAGCACAAAGACGAGATTACTGCCCTGCAGATTCTCTACAGTCGCCCTTATAAGCAGCGTCTGACGTGGAAGGACGTGAAGGAACTCGCGATCACCATCGGCCGTTCTCCGCAACGTTGGACGCCCGAGATCCTTTGGAACGCCTACGAGATCCTCGACAAATCAAAAGTGCGTGGCTCCGGTCCGCGGGTGCTTGCCGACATCGTGCAGATTGTGCGATACGCGATCGGTGACGACTCGCAACTCGTTGCGTACCCGGAGCGAGTGAAGGGAAACTTCGCGAATTGGCTCGACCAACAGCGTCAAGCAGGACGAACCTTCACTCCCGATCAGATGCAGTGGCTCGAACGAATCCGCGATCACATTGCTGGTAGCCTCGGTGTCTCGAAGGACGACTTCGAGTATACGCCATTCATCGAGCACGGCGGACTTGGTAGGGCCAATGAGGTGTTCGGCGAGAATTTTAGTGCAATTATGGCGGAACTAAATGAAGCGCTGGCGGCTTGAGCCTCAGCATTAGTCCGAAGCAAATCGTCGCGGAGAGCAACTCACCGCTTCTCGCGATAGCAAGTGGCTGGAGCAGAATCCGGCTCGGCGATATCGCCGAGGTAATTAATGGCTTTCCGTTCCCTGCCGTTGGTTTCAATTCAAATGCAAATGGCGAACCCGTTATACGCATCCGAGACGTCGGAAAGACTTCTCCATCGACTTGGTATGTCGGGCCAAGCGACGGAGTGCCACGCGTTCGTCATGGTGAGATCGTAGTTGGAATGGATGGCGAATTTCGCGTTGCCCGCTGGGCTGGTCAGGAAGCGCTCCTAAACCAGCGCGTCTGTACAATACGCGTCAGAGAGTCGGCCATATTGGACGAGCGCTTTCTGTTCCTCGCACTTCCGGGTTATCTGGCAGCCATCAACGAGCGCACGTCGTCAGTTACGGTGAAACACTTATCCTCAAAGACAATCCTAGATATTCCCTTACCACTACCGCCAATGGCCGAACAGCAGCGGATCGTCGAAATCATCGAGGAGCAATTCTCGCGCCTCGACGGCGCTGTAGCAGCACTCGAAGCGGCCCGACGCCGCGTTGAAGCGGGCATCAGTTCTTGCTTCCAGGCTCATTTCGTAGATCCGTCCAAATCTGTGCAACTTGCTCACGTTGCCGAGGTGGTTGGCGGCCTAGCCAAAGACAGCGCAAAGCAGGCTGTCGATGGTCTCGTTGAAGTTCCGTATCTGCGGGTTGCGAATGTGCAGCGAGGTTACCTCGATCTGAGCGATATTGCGACGATCAGGACTACGGAGGCAAAGGTCAATAACCTCAAGCTACTCCCCGGTGACGTCCTGTTTAACGAGGGCGGCGATCGAGACAAGCTTGGTCGTGGCTGGGTATGGGACGGGCAAATCTCAATTTGTATTCATCAAAATCATGTGTTCCGCGCTCGCCTGGATACCGAGAGATATCTGCCTCGATTCGTTTCCCACTACGCGAACACGGTCGGCCGGAAATGGTTTGAGGCCAGAGGCAAGCAAACGACAAACCTTGCGTCACTGAACCTCACAACGCTGAAATCTTTCGACCTTCCTGTTCTCGACATCGAAGAGCAGCGGCGCATAGTAACCGTGGTGGAAGATACACTCTTCATCTACGAGCGGCTCTCTAGCGCTCTGAAAATTTGTGAAGCGAAGCAAAAACAGTTGCGGAAAGCAATTCTTAGCTCAGCACTCTCCGGTCGGCTCATGCGCCGTTTCCAGCAACCCTCGGTCCCAGGCGACGCCCGTTGGATCGCAGTGCCTCAGGGGACCGCAGCGATTGAGCTCTGAATCGACGGGCCTCGTTGGTAGGTTATGGGCATATTGCCACACGCTGCGAGACGACGGGCTATCCTACGGAGACTACGTCGAGCAGCTCACGTATCTGCTTTTCCTCAAGATGGCCGACGAGCTAACGCGGCCGCCGTTCCAGCGTAAGTCGTTCACGCCTGCAGGCCTTGATTGGGCTTCGCTTCTCAGGCTCGATGGCGACGAACTTGAAGTCCATTATCGTCATGTTCTTACTGAACTCGGCCGCCATCCCGGAATGCTTGGGATCGTGTTTCGCAAGGCACAGAACCGCATCCAGGATCCGGCAAAGCTTAAGCGTCTGATTGTCGACCTCATCAATCGCGAGCAATGGATGATGCTTGACGCGGACGTAAAGGGCGACGCTTACGAAGGACTGCTTCAGAAAAACGCCGAGGATACGAAGTCGGGTGCGGGACAGTACTTTACGCCGCGTCCGCTTATTCGTGCGATCGTCGACGTGATGCGGCCGCAGGCAAAAATGACGATCTGCGACCCCGCCTGCGGGACGGGCGGCTTCTTCCTCGCAGCATACGAATACATCGCGAGCAGCGGTGTCCTCGATCCCGATCAGAAGCGGGCACTCCGCGACGAAGCGTTTTCCGGCTGGGAGATTGTCGACAACACCGCGCGCCTGTGCGCGATGAACATGTTGCTTCACGGAATTTCCGCGGCCGACGCCGACAGTCCGATACGCGTCGACGACGCGCTGAAAGCGGACCCCGGCCTGCGCTTCGATATGGTATTGACCAACCCCCCTTTCGGACGCAAATCGTCGGTGACGATTGTCGGAGAGAACGGCGAGTCGCGCCGAGACGACCTAACTGTCGTGCGCGACGATTTCTGGGCGACGACCTCAAACAAGCAGCTTAACTTCGTCCAGCACGTCAAGACCCTGTTAAAGATAGGCGCCCGCGCGTCAGTTGTCGTGCCGGATAATGTCCTCTTCGAAGGCGGCGCTGGCGAAACGATCCGCCGCCGCCTTCTACACGACTGCGACGTTCACACCTTGCTGCGCTTGCCGACCGGCATTTTCTATGCGCAAGGCGTGAAGGCAAACGTCCTGTTTTTCGATCGTAAAGCCGCATCGGAAGCAGCCTCGACACGTGCTCTCTGGGTTTACGACCTGCGTACGAACGTACACGTTACGCTCAAAGAGAACCCGCTGCGCCGTGAGCATCTCGACGACTTTGTGAGCCACTACCGCGCGGATGACCGCGCTGCGCGCGAGGAATCCGAGCACTTCCGCTGCTTCAGCTACGACGAACTGATCGCGCGCGACAAGGTGAGTCTGGACCTTTTCTGGTTGCGCGACGACTCGATCGGAGATGCCGCGAACCTTCCCGAACCACGCGTTCTCGCCGCTGAGATCGTCGAAGACCTCCAAGCCGCCGTTGCCGAGTTTGCGGAAGTTGCCGCTTCGCTGGTGGCTATAGGGAAACGGTCTGAGGAAGACAGCCCGGGGAAATGACGATCGAACCTTTTTTCATTACGGTGCGACGCAATAATCCTAAGTGGTTTCCCTAAGAAAATTAAAACGTCGACTGCAGCCCCGCCGCGGGGCCTTGCCAGGCTGCGGTCATTTGCTCGCCAACTCCAGTGGCATCGGCGGCCTTCCCCTCGGCTCCGAGCGTGCGCTCAAGGCCGAAAAGCGCACGCGCGTCACGCGGTGTGCGAACTAGCTCGGCGCGGAACGCAGCCTCGGCGTCGGTTGTGTTACGGCTTCGCAGCAATATCCACCCAAGCCATTCGCCGGCTGGGAAGTACCACGCGGGGAAAACTTCTGGTGGCCATTGCGCCGAACCCGCGATCACGTCGCGCAGCTCGTGACTCGCTGTCGACACATTGCCTTGTAGATAGTCGACGCGGGCGGAAAGCATCTCCACCAACAAGTTCGGCCATTTTCCGCCCTTGCCGACACTCTCACGAAGTGCGGCGAGCTCGCCTTCGGCTCCGGGGAGATTGTGCTCGGATGCAAACGCGATACCGCGCGCATAGTGGTACGGCCACGCCGATCGCCAGAGCGGCATCTTCGGATCGGGAGCGCCCATGGAGAGCACCTTCGACCATTCGCCGAGCCGGGCGTAGATGAGCAGCGCGACGTCGCTATTGTTCTCCCATTCGAGATCGGCACCGCGTTCGGCGTCGGCGACATCGCCGATCATGAGCGCGCCACCCGAATAGAAGTCCAGATTGTGATAGAAATAGTCGAGCTTGCCGGGAGTGACGCCGATTGACTTCGCGTATTCGAGGTCTTCTCCAACGGCGGTTCGACCCGTCTCCACTATTCCCGCATAGTCTCCGACGTCGAGATACGTATGACCGGCCATGTGGTTGAGATGCGACGCAGCAGGCTCTGCCGGGAAATTTGCGAGGCGATCGGCCTCTAGGATCGCGTCCTTCGCGACACTCGTGTAGTCGTGCAAGTGCACGAAGTAGTGATTGGCGCCTGGGTGCAGATAGTTGTGCGTAATTACCGTCTTAAGAATATCTGACAGCTCCGCCGTCTTGCCGATCGGCTTGCCTTTACTGTCGTAGCCCCAGTCGTCGACGTCCATGCAACTCTCGACGTACAGCGTCGCGACGTCGTCGTCGCTCGGATAATCCTTATAGACGGCGGCCATCGCGTCGCGATACTTCTTGCCATCTGGTTCTTTCGCCCCAGCGGGATAACGCGTGGCAACAGCCGCAATCAGGCGCTGTTCTTCTGGCATCGCGTTTGCCGAAAGCGCATTCGCATTCTTGAGTGCTTCCGCGACCGTCTTCCAATTTTCCGCAGTCATGCCGTAATTGAGATTCGGTCCGGCTGCAAGCGCTACGCCCCACCAGGCGATCGCGAGCTTCGGATCTGCCGCGGCTGCTTCGCGGAAGCGTTTCTGCGCTTCGCCGCGACTGAAGGCGTAGACGAGCGTGAGGCCTTCATCGAACAGTTCTTGCGCGGCGGGATTCGCCGTCGACACTTGATGGTGCACGAGCGCTTTTTGCACGGTCTCCGCACCAGCCGCAACAGGCGCGAGCGCGAGCATCGCGCACACGAGCGTCCGCGCGACAAGAGTTATCCACATGAAAGAAACACCACATTCATATCGAAGCCGCATCGTCCACATATGCCGGAATTGACGCCTGAAGGCCTACGCGACATGCTTGGCCCAGAATTCGAAGCCGTGACCGGGCGAATCCTGGACAGCGAGTCACGCCTGCGCACCGAGATGACGCGGCGCTTCGATCGTGTCGACGTCCGTTTCGATGACCTCCGCAGCGAACTCAAGGGCGAGATCGGCGAGCTGCGGACTGAACTTACGAGCGAGATCGGCGGTCTCAGGACCGAGATCGGCGACATTACGGGCGAGATCCGCGAGCTCAAAGACTTGATCGTGACGAACGTCAAGCGCTAGACCAAGCGCATCTGTCGCTGCGGTTCCATCGTCAGACCAGCGACACGCACGCCGAGTAAGCGCACGCGATCGCCGGCAAGCTCGACGCGCCGCAGACACAGCAATGCCGTGTCACCGATAACGCCGGCATCGTCGGTCGGTTCGGCACGGCTCGTTTGGCGACCGGTGATCGAAAAGTCCGCACGCTTGATCTTGACGCCGATCGTCGTTCCGGAAAGTCCGTGCTTTTGCAAGCGCTGGGCGACGTCGGTTGCAAGCTCGCGAATCACTTCGGCCATCTTCGCCTCCTCGCTGACATCATGTTCGAAGGTCGTTTCGCTTGAGACCGAGCGCGTCTCGCGATCGCTCTCGACCGTGCGCGTGTCGATGCCTTGCGCCAGCTCGCGCATCGATTTGCCGCCGCGACCGAAGAGCTCGTACAAGCTCTGATCATCGAGCACCGCGATCTGACCGATCGTCGTGATGCCGGCTTCATTTAAATGTGCACGCGTCTTGGGGCCGACGCCCCAGAGCCGGCCGACGTCCATTTGCGAGAGATAGAATGCTTCGGTTCCCGGCTCGACGAGCGCGAGGCCATCGGGCTTGCACGAATCGGACGCGATCTTCGCGACCATCTTGCCGGTGGCAACGCCGGCGCTCACCGTCAAGCCGACTTCGGCTTTCACGCGCGCGCGAATCTGCTTGGCGAACTCGACGGCTTCTTCTGCGACCGTGGTCTTCGGATCGACGAAGGCTTCGTCGAGCGACAGTCCTTCGACAGCGCGTCCGCCTTCGCCGAAGATGCCGAAGACTGCGTCGGACGCGGCGCGGTACTTCGTGAAATCCGGCGGCACGACGAGAAGCTGCGGACATAGCTGCAGCGCGCGATGCAGCGGCATTGCGGAGCGCACACCGAACGGGCGCGCTTCGTACGATGCCGTCAGACACACGGAGCGGCGCGAATTCCACGCAATCGCGAGCGGTTTGCCGCGCAGCGACGGATCGTCGCGCTGCGCGACGCTCGCGTAGAACGCGTCGATGTCGAAATGCGCGATCACTTAACCGCCAACGTTCGCTGCTTGACTTTCGAGGTAGGAATTCTTACCATACAAGTATGAAGAGCATCGTCAGCGAGAAGGGGCAGGTGACGATTCCCAAGCCCCTTCGGGACAGCTTGGCCATAGGTCCGGGCACAGAGCTTGAATTCGAGGAAGAGCACGGCAAGCTTGTCGCACGGCGCGTGTCTAAGCGCGATCCGCTGAGCGCCCTAGTCGGAGTGTTGCCTCGCATGGACGTCGACGCCGCACTCGAGGAGCTGCGAGGCCCGGCCTGGAGCCGTGAGCTGGACGATACTCGTGGTAACCGCGGTCGATAGCTCGGTGCTCTTGGACGTCCTCACGGACGACCCGAAACACCGAGCTTCCTCGCTATCCGCGTTGCGTTCCGCGTTCGAGGCGGGTCGCCTGATCGTGTGTCCCGTTGTTTGGGCAGAGATGCGCGGCTTCTTCGAAGACGCGGAGCGCATGCAGCGCTCGTTCATAGACGCTCAGATCCAATTCGACTCTTTCGATCAGCAATGTGCTGATGTGGCGGGACAGCATTGGTCTGAGTATCGTCGCAGCGGCGGGGCGCGCACGCGTTTGATTGCGGACTTCCTGATCGGCGCGCATGCGTACGTTCGCGGCGGCCGGCTCCTTACGCGCGATCGTGGATTCTTTCGGCGCTATTTTTCGGAACTTCAAATTCTGAATTGATTACTTGGAAGCAACGGACATCCGGGAAAGGATGAACCGGCGTCGAATTCGCGCGGCGTAGATCGGAGGACCGGATGGCGCTGCTCGTTCGGATCGCCTTATGCCTATCTCTTATTTTTTCGTGCGCGCCCCTTGAGGTGAGCCCGGCAACGCCGAGTGGCTTCGATCCCGCCCAAGGCATTGCACCCCCCGTGCCCGCGCACAATGCAATTGTCTACATCACGCAATCTTCGTCAGCTGACGAATTCAACAGCGTTTCATCAACAGTTATCAACGATCAACCGGCGCAATCGGCGCAACCGGCGATCGGAGGAATACTATCGGGATTGATAAGCTCGTTTCTCGGTAACCAGTTCAGCACTACGGTCGCGAGCATGGGGCCTGCCGTTGCTCCTCTTGCGCCAAAGTTAGGCGAGCTGTACGCCGGAATGCTGATGCCGTCCAACGCTACGAGCACGGGCGCGAGCGCGACCCCGAGCTCTCACGTGGAGCAAGTGACCACAACCTTGCCGAAACTTGAGTTTCTTCGCACGCAGACGTTCACTGTCTCGGCGGCCGCATCTCGTCAAGATACGATCACCGAAAGAGACGGCAAGGTCGTCGCAAACACTTCGATTATCTATTTGCCTGCAAAGAACGTCGTTCTCGAACTCGACAACCTCAAAAGAACCTACAAGCTACGGCAGTTGCGAGTGGGGGAGCCATCGTTCAGTGGCCACGCCGCCTATCAATCACCTCCGTGCGTAAAAGTCGCTCGATTTTCAGACGGAAGGACAAAGATCGTAGGCGGGCTGCTCGCTCACCACGGCATCTCGTCGTCTGAATTTCTTCCCGGAGTAGCAGGCTGCCTTACGGAGGGGCATGCATCGTCGGCGGGAGACGGCTGGACTGCGTATATCGATCCTATAACCGGATCAGATATGGGAGAGCAACAAGAACCCTTCCGCGGGCTACCTGTTGCAGTTGGCAACTTGAGCGTCCTACGACTCACGACGGCGCATCCTACTCAGTCGACAACAATGACTATTCGAAGTCTTGGGGCGCTCGAGTCGTACAAGGGCCTTGTCCCGGTCGACGATGCCATTTTTGGAGTGCCCGACGGCTATCAACCGTCGCTGTAAGATTATTTCAGCTACGGAGATAGCGCGCGAAGAACTCGGCGACGATCTTGAGCGCGTCCGCGTGGGCCTCGGGGTTCTCGCCTTCGATTGGTACAACGCCCGCGCTCGTCGTGAAACCCGGCGACGAATGGACGGCCATGCCTGGCCAATCGAAATCGTGATACGCGCCGGGATAAATTTTAAGTCGCGTGTTCGGGCTGTCTTTTAGCGCGATTGCACATGGGCCGGCCGGCGTCCAGACATCGCTTCCGCCAACGAGTACGAGCAGCGGGATCGTACTCGACCAACCCTCACCGAGACGCAGAGTCGAGCACGAACCGGGATAGAATGCTACTGCGGCCGCAAAACCCGAGGGATTGTGCGGAGCGCGCGTGCCGACCGACAGCAATGTCACGCCGCCGCCGTTCGACCAACCCATTACGCCGATGTGTTTGGAGGCGATGTCGGGACGCGACTGGAGATATGCGAGGCCGGCATATGCATCGTACGGTCGCGCTGCATAGACGGTGTCGCTCCAGGTCTTCGGCGAGCAAACACTCTTGACGCCACGCGGAGTGAAGCTGTCGACCATCAGCACGGTGTAGCCAAGGTTGTTCAGGACTTTCGCCCACGCAGTTTGGCGCGATTCGGGTTTGTGTGTGGAGCGCGACATCAACCCGCCGCATCCGTGCAAGAAAACAACGGCGGCGTGTTGTCCCGGTGTTGAGGGCAGATACAGGTAGCCGTCGAGTTCTACCGTGCTCGCGGGGATCGTCGGGAAGTGGACGATCTCTTGACTATTGGCGCGCGCGTATGACGTGCATATAAGGAAGAGAGCGAACATTATCGCGGTCCCTCGACTACGGGCGCTGCGCGCCCTACGCTCGGAATGACAAAGCAACACTATCGTGCCTCTCCACACCGTGCCATGCCACATCGCGCCGCTGCTCGCGATCGTCGCGTGAGGCGGCCCTTTGCGCGTAATAGGACTCTGGCGGCAATCGTACGTGCGCCCGGTAACGCGCGCGTGGTACGTGCGCCCGATAATGCGTGCATTACCGCGCTCCCTCGACTACGGGCGCTGCGCGCCCTACGCTCGGGATGACAAATCATATACATCTTCCGCCGTCGACTTCGATGGCGACGCCGGTAAGCAGCTCGGCTTCATCGGATGCGAGAAACGCTGCCATGTTCGCGATATCGCGCGGCTTCGAGAGACGGCCGAGCGGGACGGTGCTGCGGAACTTCTCGCGCAGTTCGGGCGTGTCGCCGCCCATGAATTCTTTGAGCAGCGGCGTTTCGCCCGCGACCGGATTGATCGCGGTGACGCGAATGTTATCCGGCGCGAGCTCGATCGCAAGCGCGCGCGTCATCGTAATCGCGGCGCCTTTCGATGAATTGTAGACGACAAGCCCAGGACGCGGGCGCACGCCCGCGGTCGAGCAGATATTGATGATCACGCCGCCGCCTTGCTTGCGATAGATCGGCACCATCTCGAGCGCCGAAAGAAAAATCGCCTTGACGTTCACGGCGAAGATCTTGTCGAACCACTCTTCTTCGATCTCGAGCACCGGCTTGTTGGTATGCGTGATACCGGCATTGTTCACGTAGACGTCGATCTTATCGTACGCAACCAGCGTGCCGTAGACCGCGGCTGCGATCTCTTCGCGTTTGCTCACGTCGCAGCGAAAGAACTTGCCGCCGATCTCATCCGCGACGCGCTTGCCGCCCTCCGCATTCACGTCAAGGACGGCGACTTGCGCGCCTTCTTCCTTGAATTTCCGGCAGATCTCCGCACCGAATCCGGAGCCGCCGCCGGTCACGATCGCAACTTTGCCTGAGAGACGCATGGACCGGGGTCTTTCGACGCTCGAACGTCGAACGTCTTGCAGCATGAAACCGCTTGCAGACGTCCGCATCCTCGCGGTCGAGCAGTACGGCGCCGGACCGTGGGGCACGATCCATCTCGCCGACCTCGGCGCGGACGTGATCAAGATCGAAGACCCGCGCACGAACGGCGACGTCTCGCGCTACGTCCCGCCGCATCAGACCGGCTCGGACAGCCTATTCTTCGAAGCATTCAATCGCAACAAGCGCACCCTCGATCTCGATTTACTCTCCGACGCCGGACGCGCCGTGTTTCTCGATCTTGTGCGCAAGAGCGATGCGGTCTTCTCGAATTTGCGCGGCGACATTCCGAAAAAGCTACGCATCACGTATGACGATCTCAAAGACGCGAATCCGCGCATCGTGTGCTGCTCGCTCTCCGGCTTCGGTATGACCGGACCGCGCAGTAAAGATCCCGCCTACGACTACATTCTGCAAGGCATCGCGGGTTGGATGAGCGTCACGGGCGAGCCCGATGGGCCGCCGACAAAATCCGGACTCTCCGTCGTCGACTTTGCGGGCGGCTACGTCGCCGCGCTCGCGCTGATGATCGGCATTCACGCCGCGCGACGCGACGGCAAAGGCGTGGATTGCGACACGAGTCTGTTCGACGTTGCAATCGGGATGACGAATTATCTCGCAACCTGGAATCTCTCTGCCGGCGACGTTCCCGAGCGCATCGGACACTCGGCGCATCCCTCGATCTTTCCGTTCCAGAATTTTCAGACTGCCGACGGTTGGATCGTGATCGCATGCGCCAAGCAAAAGTTTTGGGAGCGATTTGCCGAGACGATCGGACGCGGCGATCTGGCGCAGAATGCGCGCTACGCGGATTTCACCGCACGCCGCGAGCACCGCGCCGAGCTACAAGCGATCATCGCACCGGTTATGCTTGCGAAGAAGTCAGCCGACTGGCTCGCAATCCTGAGTGGAGCCGGCGTGCCGTGCGGTCCCGTCAACACGATCCCCGAAGCGCTGGCCGAGCCGCACACGACCGCGCGCGACATGATCGTCGAATACGATCACCCGACGCTCGGGCGCGTGCGTTCGGTCGGAACACCCGTCAAAGTCGGCGCGGAAGTCCCCGAAGCGCATCGCGCGCCGCTGCGCAACGAGCACGCTGCGACGATCTTGCGCGATCTCTTAGATTACGACGATACGAAGATCGCGAAGCTTGGCGGCGAAGGTGCTTTCGGTCAGGTGTACGCCAAGATTTGAGATAGAATGCTGATCGTTGAATTCGAAAAAGCAAACCCACCGCCCCGCGTCGAGGCGAAAAATGGATCGATCGAATGGTATAGCCGCGAAGATGGCGATGGGCTTCTCGCCGTGACGAACGAACGTACAATCGACGCGCCCTCCGGCAAGACGCATGCAGTTACGCCGTTATTCACCCGCGGCGAATATGGCGCGGCAGCAGGGCCCCATCTATTCTATCTCGCGCTGCGCGTCCCCGAAGATTATCGTAACGAGTTTCTGGCGTGGTATGAATCCGAACACTTGCCGATGCTGCTCGAGGCAAAGGGTTGGGACGGCTGCCGATTCGTGGAAGAGCCAGTCAATGACGGCTTGCTTTTCCACGCCTTACATCAACTGCGAGACTTGAGCGCCCTTGAATCGGCGGAGCGGAAGCGCTCGCGGGCGACGCCGTGGTTTGGGCGTCTTGCGAAGAATGCTTGGTTTGATTCAGGCTTCGTTCGGTCGATTTATCGTCGGATTACGCCCTAGCCGCGGGCGCCTGATTTAACAAAGCGAGTTTATCCGCCACCTCACGGTACGCGTCCGCGTCATGAGGAGCTTCGCCTCTCTCCAGAATGACGGGCCAGACCGCTGCGTACTTACGGTTAAGCTCAACCCATGTAGCGGTTCCAGCTACGGCGTCCGAAACGATTGCATCGACCGGGCACGCCGTCTCACATGCCGCGCAATCGATACACGTCAGTTGATCGATGACGAGCATATTTTCGCCTTCGCGAAAGCAATTCACCGGGCAGGTGGAGACGCAGTCCATGTACTTGCATCGAATGCAGCTCTCCGTTACGACGTAAGACATGCCTACCTCACCACTTGGCGTTCAAGACAAACGGAATGGGCGGAGCTTCGTTCAGGTCCTCGGGGGGAAGGCCGGCGTACCGCATGTCGGCCTCGCTAATCGAAGGCATCGTCGGCTGGATGCCGTCATAATATTTGGTGTTGATGACGAAACGATTGCATCCCGCGCAATAAGTATCAACACCAAACCGCTCGGTAATTTCCTTGAGCCTCATGAAGATGTAGATCATCTCGCGTACGCTGGGCGGCCGTTGATCTTCGAGCGCCGTTCCCTTGAGCGGAACGAAGACGAAGATCGTCGGGATGACGCCCATCGATGCGAGATGCGTGATCCCATTCACCGTGCTCTGTACAGGCTCGAGCCCAGCCAAGAGATTCGCATTCGCATGTCCGGTTCCGAACGTCCGGACCATGTACCGGATCATCTTGTCATATTTTGCGTGACCGGGAATCCCGTTCTCGATGTCTTTCACTTTACCGGGGCAGAGACGCGCGAACAATTGCGGATCGAAAATCTCGTAGTTGTAACCAACCATGTCGGCGCCCGCTTCAAAGAGCATATCGACGTAACGCTCGTCGTCGGGTGGCGCAATCGTCAGGCGAAGCCAGTTGTCCGGAAACGCTTCTTTTATAGGCTTCAGGAATTTTGCATGCACTTTGGCTCCACGATCCGGTGGCGGCGTCGAGCCGCCCGCGAACACCGGGCCATGGCGAAAGAATGGATGCTTACGCGCCTCGGCAATCGTTTCAAGAAAGTCTTCCGGCGTCTTCGGAAATGCGTCCCGACCAGACTCGAGATTCTGATCGATCCCGCAAAAACGGCATTCCGTTCCTTTGTACTCTTCGAGGAAACGCCCGAAGTACAAGCAATGCGGAAATATTGTCGCACCGCCGAAATCGCCCGTCATCGGCATGATGTTCCGCATAGGTAGACCGCGCGACGTCTTCATCTCATAGTAGTGCGGACGCGCTGGTAAGATCGCGTTCATGAGGCGTTCGGCTTTGGCGTTGTCGTCTAAACACTGCCAGCGGCCATCGTCGAGGAGACGCGCCGGCTTCTTGCCGATGTAGAATTGATCTCCGTCGAGCTCGAGCGTAAAGGGAGTGCCTGCGGTGAAATGCCCGTTCACTGCTTCGCCGACCGGCACGCCGACGTAGACTTTGCCCGGCTCTAAAATCATGTCCAGCGGATGCTTACCGACCGCGCCGACAGCGTGATCCGGCTTTTGCGTTTTCCCGATCCGCTCCGCGGCGTTCGGCGCCACGCGTAAGCCTTGCGCGAGCAGCTCGAACTTGAGGATGACCGGATGGTAGCGCTGCGTTCGCTTCTGAAACCGCGGATCGTCGGCCCCAACTGGTTTCTCCGCCGGCCTTTCCGTTGTCGTTGCCACGGCCATCGCTTCCCCCTGGTTCTTCTAGAGCATTGGACTTGTTAAAGGGGTATTTCTCTAGATGTTATTGAAGAACCTGTGAGTTCTCTAGAGGTTTGATAAGATGCCGCTACAGAAGCCGCGCGCAACAGTTCCACTCTGGGCCCAAATCGCCGGCGTCCTTCGGCAACGCATAGCCCAAGGGCAGGACACGGACTTCAGTGATACGGCGCTCGTCGCGGAGTTCAAGGTGAGCCCGATGACGGTACGCCAGGCCGTTCAGGATCTCGTCGCCGAGGGACTACTCGTGCGCCAACGCGGTCGCGGAACATTCATCGCGCGCACACCGGTTCAGGGCTCTTTGAACTCGCTCGAACGGTATCTCGAGCGCTGGCGGTTTCCGGGGCGCGACTTTAGAGTCGAGATCCTGAAGCGGAATCTCGTCGCGGCGAACATGTGGCTTGCAAGTCAGCTCGGCGTCGAACCCGGAACGCTCGTTGCGTATATTCGGAGACGACGATTCGTCGATGGGTATGCCGTCGCGCTCGACAATCGCTATCTTCCTGCAGATATCAACGCAGATCTCAGCGATGAAGAAATTCTCGAGACCGGTGTCATGAGATTGATTCAACAACGTCTCGCCGGCCGGCTGCGTCAGGCTACGCTTACGATTCGCGCTTCCACGGTCTCCGAGGAGGAAGCACAACTCCTTGGTCTCGCTATCGGAGCGCCCGTACTCGATCGCGACCTTCGCTTAGAAACGGAAGACGGCCGAATCGTGATGACTGGAAATTCTTTGTATCATCCCGATCGCTTCGTTTACGCCGCAACATTTGAAATAGACTCAAAAACACCAAGAGCATAGCGCTACCAGCGCTTCGAGGGGACGTCAATGCGCATTGGTCTTGTTTTCCTGACGGCTGCAATCGTTTTCACACTCGGCACGCAGCCGAAGCCTGTCTCTTCGAGCGACGCGTGGCCGACGAAAGCCGTTTCCATCTATGTCGGCTATCCGGTAGGCACGCCGGCAGACCTTGAAGCGCGACAGTTGGCGCAGGGACTACGCAAAATATTAGGACAGCCTGTCGTCGTCGTCGACGTTCCCGGTGGTAATGCCGAGATATCGCTCAAGGATATCTTGGAGCTGCCGGCCGACGGTTACTCGTTTCTTTTCGTGACGAAAGACTCGACCTATCCGTGGGCCAATCCGAAGACGTCGTATCCCGTGAGCGACTTCCAAGCAATTGCGGAGCTCACTGCTGAGGCGACATCGTTTTACGTGCGCAGCGACAGCCCGTTCAAGACGCTTCCCGACCTCGTCGATTACGCGCGCAAGAATCCCGGAAGGCTAACCGTATCAACGTTTGGCACGTTGAGCGCGCTCGCGCAGGATGTTGCAAAGCTCGAGACCGCCGCAAAAATTGACCTCAAGTGCGTACCCTATGGAGGCGGCCCGGCGCAAGTCGCCGCCGTCTTGGGAGGACACGCGGACGCGGGCCTCGGTACGACGAGCAACTTCTACAACTTGACGAAGGCCGGTAAGATTCGCATTCTTGCCGTCGCTTCGCCGGTCCATCCCTATCCATTTCTTCCCGACGTTCCGACGCTTTCGCAATACGGTTACGACTTCACGGATTTCTTTTGGCGCGGTATCGTAGCACGTCGCGGCACTCCCGACGATTTCGTCCAACGCATGGCACAAGCGATCAAGAGCGTTACGACGACGCAAGAATGGAAAGACTACGAACAGCGTCAGGTCCAGGTTGGCACCTACGCGGGACCCGTTGACTTCGGGAAGACGCTCGTGAACGACGTGGACGAAGCACGCCGCGCGAATCCCGCCGTCTGCGGTAAGTAATGATGGGCGTCGAGCGCAGGCTCTCGGTTTTCAAACGAGCCTGCTATTTCGGCACTGCAGTGATCGGGGCCGGCGCGCTTGCCGCCAGCCAAACCTTTGATCCAACGCGTCAATTTGGCACCTACGGCCCCGCGCTTCTCCCATCTATCCTTGGAGCCGGTCTCGTTTTGCTCGGTATTGCCGGACTCATTCGCCCTGCACGAGTAACGCAGAGCGAGACTGAGTACGATCCAAAACAATTCGCCAGCGCCATTTTGGTCATGATCGTCTACGTCGCGCTCTTCCGACCTCTTGGATTTCTCCTCGACACGATGATCGCTTCCGTTTTGCTCGTCGTCTTCACGGTGCGCGAGCACCGGCGGGTGGCGCTCGTCGGACTCGTCGCCTTCGTTGCGCTCGTTTACTTCTTGCTTCACAACGTATTGCAGACGCAATTCCCCACACCGCCGTGGCTCAACCTCGGGTTCCTATGACATGGGACAAATTCTCCACGAAATCTTAAGCCTTCACGGCATACTCGCATTGCTGCTCGGAACGGTCGCGGGATTGTTCCTAGGCGCCTTGCCTGGAATCGGCCCCGCAGTGGGAATCGCGCTCTTGCTGCCGCTGAGCTTCTACCTGCCGGTTGGCGACGCGCTCTTGTTCTACGTGAGCTTGTACCAAGCAGCTGAATACGGAGGGTCGATCACGGCGATCGCGTTCGCAACGCCGGGTTCGCCGAATTCCGCGGCGACGATTCCCGATGGTTACGGAATGACGAAGCGCGGACAGCCAGGCAAAGCGTTTTCCTATTCGCTCTGGTCGGCAATCTTCGGTTCGTATGTCGGCATTGCCGGACTCTTCGCGTTAACAATGCCGATCAGCGCCGTGGCGCTTGCACTCGGCTCGCCGGAGTTCGCAGCACTCGGCGTCTTCGCGTTGGCGGCAATCTCGAGCCTCACGGCAAAAGCACCGCTCGAGGGTCTGACTTCTGCCGTCTTGGGTCTGTTGTTCAGCACCGTAGGTCTCGATCTCGTGACGAATACGCCTCGCTTCACGTTCGGATCTGTCTCGTTGAGCGACGGAGTGTCGATCTTGCCGGCGCTCGTCGGACTGTTTGCAATCGCTGAAGCTTTGCGTTTGCTGTCGGCGAAAAGTTCGAATCTCGTATCAAATGATGCGAAAGATCCGGGGCGCTATCGCGTCTGGTTATCGTGGAAAGAGTTTCGCGCCGTATTGCCCACCACTATCATGGGATCCGTAGTGGGCTTTTTCTTCGGTTTGCTTCCCGGTCTATCAGGAAGCGTTCCACCTTGGATCACCTACAATATCGCGCGCTCGGCGTCAAAGCGTCCGGAAGAATTCGGCACTGGCATCCCTGAGGGAATCGTCGCACCGGAAGCCACGAACGCGGCGGTGATGCACTCGACCTTGATCCCAATGCTGACGCTGGGCATACCTGGGACACCGACGTCGGCGATAATCATGGGCGCGATGATGATCGGTGGTCTCGCACCGGGACCGCTTTTGATGACCAACAACGCGAACATCGTCTACGAGCTCTTCTTCGGCCTCATCATCTCGACGGCCGCATTGTGGATCCTCGGCTTAGCCACAACGCGTCTATGGGTTCGAACGTTAAGCATCCCGCGTCGTCCGCTGGCCATCGGAATTTTGGTCCTTTGCATTTTTGGGAGCTTCGTCCAAAAATCAAATCCATTCCATATCGTCTTGGCCTTCTTCTTCGGCGTACTTGGTTACGTCATGGATCGCTTCGGGTTTTCAGTACCTGCAATGATATTAGGCCTGATCATCGGGCCGATCATCGAGTCGAACCTTCGGCGGGCACTGTACGTGAGCGACGGGAGCTTCATGCCTTTCGTGCAGAGTCCGATTGCGTTGGTGTTTCTCATCGCGTCTGTACTCGTCGTGATATTGGGCATCGTGCAACAGCGGCGGCTCAGAGAAAAAGCCTCCAAGAAACTCGTCTCCGTTAATTTGCTAAATCGCGCGTAAGAAAGAGGAATTCCATGAGCGTCGTTACCGGTAGTGAAGCCTTCGTTGAAGTCTTGCGAAAAGAAGGCGTCACCGACATCTTCGGGATCGTGGGATCTGCGTTCATGGATCCGTTGGATCTCTTTCCACAAGCCGGAATTCGCTTTGTCTCGGTACGACACGAACAAAACGCAGCGTTGATGGCTGCCGGCTATGGTCTCGCATCGGGGAGACCCGGCGTATGTATCGGCCAAAATGGCCCGGGCGTCACGAATCTCGTGACCGGCATCGCGAGCGCATACTTGAATCACGTTCCGGTCATCGTGATCACGCCCTCGGTGACCAGCGCGGGCCTTGGTAAAACGGCGATGCAGGAAGTCGAACAGATGTCGCTCTTCTCGAAGATCACCGTCTATCAAACGCAAGTCAATCGACCGGACAAGATTGCATGGGCGATGCGAAACGCGTTTCGAGCTGCAATTGCGCTGCAAGGTCCGGCGCAAGTCGACATCGCGCGCGACTACTGGTATGGACAATTCGAACACGCGGATCTTGAACCGACGCAATATCGCGTGTTGCCACGTCGTGGCGGCGCTCCGGATTCGGAAATCGGCCGCGCCGCGGAACTTCTGAGAAACGCAAAGTCACCATTTATCTTGGTTGGCTGGGGTGTGATCGAATCGGAGTGCGCGGGCGACGTTGCCATGTTGGCTGAGAAGCTCGGCGCACCGGTCGGTACCGTGTATTTGCACAACGACGCATTTCCAATAAAGCATCCGCTCGCAGTTGGGCCGATCGGTTATCAAGGCTCTAAGGCTGCGATGCGACTCATCAGTCAAGCCGACGTCGTCCTCGCACTCGGAACCCGCCTGAATCCCTTCGGAACGATCCCACAGTATGATTTCGACTACTTTCCAAAGACGGCGGCGCTGATCCAAAACGAGATCAATCCCATGAATCTCGGAATGAACTGGCCGCTCGCTGCAGGCTTGCTCGGCGATGCAGGTGAGGTCACGCGTCAACTCGTCGCGGCGATCGACAAATCACCCCGCAAATCATCGCAGCAACGCCTAGATCAGATAGCCCTCGAGAAGATGCAATGGGAAAAAGAGCTCGCCGACCTTTCGAGGAGCGATGCATTGCCAATGACGCCTCGCCGCGCACTTTGGGAAATTTCCCAGGCCATTCCGCCGGATACGATCGTCACACTCGACGTCGGCAACATAACGGGACAGGCAAACTCGTATTTCAACTTCAATAGTCCGCGAAAGTATCTCGGGCCCGGAAACCTCGGCGGTATCGGAGTCGGTTATTCGACGGCGCTTGGAGCCAAGCGCGCGATGCCCGACGTCCCCGTGCTCTCAATCAGCGGCGACGGCGCCTGGAGCATGACGATCCAGGAGATTATGACCGCGGTTCGTGAGAACATTGCTGTCGTTTCGCTCGTGATGAACAACGGCGTATGGGGAGCAGAACGAAGAAACCAATACGATTTCTTCGGCGAGCGCTATTTCTTCACCGATTTGGAAAATCCGGACTTCGCCGAGATTGCACGTGCAATGGGCGCGCACGGCGTTTCAATCCACGACCCGAGCGCGATTGGACCGGCGATCAAGGAGGCGATGGCGCTGGGACGGCCTGCAGTTCTCGACATTCACGTCGACCCGAAGATCTTGTGCGAGCCCTACCGTCGCGACGCGCTCTTAACGCCGACGCGTCTCCTCGAGCGATACCGCGAGCCGGCACACGTAATGACTCCTGCGTAGGAGATCGGCTCGTCAGCTAAACTCGACCGAGGCCCTCATACAAACCTGACCGTCCGGGTCAAGCGTCATCAAATCGGCACCGCCGTCTTTGGCATGCGCGGCGCAATCGAAGGGCGTCATATCAAACAGCGGCCGGCGAGCCGCAAACGTGAAGCGTTTGATCGGCTTTCCGATCTTCTCGCGCACGAGATCGACCAGCATCACGGCTTGCAGCGGGCCGTGCACGACGAGCCCCGCATAGTGTTCGACGTTCATCGCATACGGACGATCGTAGTGAATGCGGTGGCCGTTTGAGGTCAATGCCGAGAAGCGAAACAGCAGCACCGGATCGACGTTGACGCGCCGCGTAACGGTGCCGGGCTCGAGCGCAAGCGGCGGATCTTTCGGCGCTTCTTTCGCACCGGGAGTCGCAGCACCGCGATAGACGATATCCTGTTCTTCTTCGATCGCGAGTCCCGCACGTCCGGAAATCTCGTAGCGCACCGTCACGAACACCAGCTCACCCGAGGTTCCCGTCTTTTCCTTGACGGAAAGAATCGTGCCGACGCGTTCCACCGTCTCACCAAGCTCGAGCTCGCGATGAAACGTGATGCGGCCGCCTGCAAACATGCGGCGCGGCAACGCGATCGCCGGCATGAAACCGCCGCGGCGCGGATGTCCGTCTTCGCCGAGCTCCGATTCGCGCGCCCAGGTATTGAAATAGAACCACTGCGCGAGCGGCGGGAGCGTCTTGTTCGGCGAGATCGTCTCGAGCGTGGTGTCGAGGATTGCCGCTAAGTCGGCGATGCGATGGTGGTCGAGTCTATCGGTACGGCGCTCTTGGCCGGTCACTCCATGCCTTTCCACCCAAATCGCTGAATCCGGTTGAGACCACGCAAGACGGCGGAACGGCTCAGCGCGACGGCGAGCGCCGAGTCGCGCTCGTGATAGGCGCGCAGCACGCGGCCGCGATCGGTGTACGATTCGAGCATGCCTTCGGGCAGCGAGACGCTGTAGTGTCTCAGCTGCAGCACGCGGAGTCCAAGATGTTCGATGATTTGCCGCAGCTGCGAATTTCCGCTGATGTTGAGCTCAGCATCGCGAAAGGCGACGTTCGCGCGAAAGTAGGCTTCGACGTCGAACTTTTCGTTTGCGGCCGCAAGATCGGCATAGATCGCATCGAGGATCGCGAGCTGTGCGTCGGTCGCATTTGCGACGATGAGCTCGGCAGCCAGCGCATTGAGCATCGCTCGGACCTGATACAGCTCGCAGATTTCGTTCCACGTCCAGCGTTTGACGCGCGGACGGCGGTGCGACTCGATCTCGACGAGGCCTTCTTTCTCGAGCAGCAACAGCGCTTCGCGTACCGGCGTGCGGCTCGTATCGAAGCGGCGCGCGAGGTCAACGGAATTGAGATCGTGACCGGCGCGTAAGCGGCCGGCAACGATGTCGGCTGCGAGTTCCTTTGCGATGTTCCCAACCAAAGAGTTGGGCCAGCACGAGACAGCCAAAGACTCGGAGCGACTAAACTCCGGCGGCGTGTCGACAGACGCGTGGGAGAGATTTTGCAAGGCGCGACCACCTCAGGGCGTTGCCGAAACATTGTTTTCGGTTGTCGACAGTCCTGCATCACTTTTACGAGTTCGCCTGGGCCTTTTTGATAAAATCGTGTGAAGCCACGATCTCGCCGTAAGCCGGGAAGATTTTCTGGATCGCAAAGTCGTGCATCGAGCCGTCGAAGCTCGCGCAGCAATCCTCGAGCACGTTGCAGGCAAAGCCCGAATCCGCCGCGTGCCGCAGCGCCGACTCGACCACCATATTCGTTGCCACGCCTGCTAAATACAGTTCTCCCGTGCGTCGTCCGACGAGGAGCTCCATGAGCGCCGTTCCGATGAACGGATTCACGCAGCCCTTGTGGATCACGGGCTCGCCGTCGATCGGTTTGACCTCGTCGCAGAACTCCGTGTCCGGGCTGCCGAGGCGCATGCCTCCTGACGTTTCGAACGAATCAAAGCGCTTCGTCCGGCTGGTGCGGACCGAGTGTTTCGGGTCGAATCCGACGTGCACGTGGATGACCGGAACGTTGTGCTTGCGCGCGGCTTCAAGGCAGGCTTTGGCCTTCGCAAGCACGCCGCGCTTGTCGACTTCGGCTGCCGCCATGCCCTTGCAAACGGCATTCTGATAATCCATCAATACGAGCGCGAACTTATCCATCGATCCTCCGCTTAATCGAGCTTACCGGCATATTTTTCGAGCGCGCTCCACGCAGCATCACCGAATTCCGTATGCCAGCGTTTATAGTAACCGCTCGCGGTGATCGTCGCTTTGATGCTGGCGCGATCGCACGCGTTGAACTTAAGACCTTGGCGCGAGAGCTTGTCTTGCACCGAACGCGTCAACACGTCGACGTCGTGGCGTTCCAACAGCGCAGCGTCGTTGAGGTTTTTGCGCAAACTCGCTTGATATTCGGGCGGCAGCGACTTCCACTTCTCTCCGCCGATCATGATCCAGTAGCCGTTCCACATGTGATGCGTGAGCGAGGCGTATTTTTGAACCTCGAACCAGCGCAGCGACTGGATCGTCACGAGCGGCGCTTCCAGACCGTCGACGATGTGCGTCTGCAGCGCAGTATAAACTTCCGGCGTCGCGAGCACCGTCGGCGATGCGCCCATTGAACGCAGCGAATCGAGACGCAGCTTGCCGGGTGCGGAGCGGACTTTCAAACCCGCGAGATCTTCGGCGCGGCGAATCGGCTTCGTGCTCGTCGTAAAATCGCGAAAGCCGCCGTCCCAAACGCGATCGAGCGCGACGATCCCCGTCTTGGATGCGATCTCGTTGCGCACGATCGTGCCGAGGTCGCCGTCGAAGGCCTTAAATACCGTCGGCTTATCTTTGAATGCGTACGCCGTGCTCTCGATCGCCGCAACCGGGACGATCGTGTCCATCAGCGCGCCAGGCATGCCGACCATCTCGAGCGCGCCGCTTCGCAGCTGCGTGATCATCGCGGGATCGCCGCCGAGAGCGCTATTCGCAAACGGCTTGATCGAAAGACCGCCGTTCGTCTCCGCATAAACTTTGCGGAACGCCTCGACCGCGCGCACCGTGAGCGGATGCGATGCATCCAGATCGTTACCGTACTTCCATTCGAATTGCGCCGCGAGTGCCGGGCTTCGAACAAAGGCGATCGATGCGAAGGCTGCGGTCGAACCAAGGAACTGTTTTCGAGTAGTCATCGTACCTCGTGGAGCGCCGCGAGCACGGCGTCGGTGTCTTGTCCAAGTAATGGTGCGGCGCGCGTTTCGCCCGCAACGCCGTCGAAGCGCCAAATCGGCGCGTAGATCGTCTGCTGCCCGACTTCGGGATGTTGCACAACGCGAAAGAAGTCGCGCGACTGCAGCTGCTCGTCTTCCAAGAGCTGCGCGATATTGAGCCCGGCGCCGGCCGGGACGTCGTGCGCTTGCAGCTCTTTGAAGGCTTCATCCGCCGTGCGCGTGCGCGTCCACTTCCGGATCGCGTTATCGACATCGCCCTTCGGTTCGCCACCGAGCACCGTGCACAAACCTTGCCACGCTGCATTGTCATCAATCGAAATGATGATCCAGGCGTCATCGCCTTTGCACGGATACGTGCCTTGCACGCGCATGTACGGATCGGCGTTGCCGACCCACGCTTGCGGAATATCCTCACCCGGAAACTGCACGAGTAGATCGGCGAGCAAGAGCGCTGAGACTTCGAGCTCGGAGAGATCGATGTACGTGCCTTCTCCGGTGCGCGCGCGGCGGCGAAGCGCCGACATGATGGCAAACGACGCGTAGAGCGCGGATGCCGTATCCGGAAACATTCCGCCGACCGCAAGCGGCGGCTCGTCCGGATATGCGTTCAAACTGCACAAGCCCGACCACGCATCGAGCGAGGGACCGTAGCCGACGTAAGCGCTTTGCGGGCCTTGCTGTCCGAACGCCGAGAGGGAGGCCATGATGAGATCCGGTTTGATCTCGCGCAAGGTCGCGTAGTCGAGCCCCAGCTTCTTCATCACACCAGGCGAGAAATTTTCGATGACGACATCGGCTTGGCGCACGAGCCCCTTGGCGTGTTCGCGCTGCGCATCGTCGGTCAAATTGAGCGCGACGCTCTTCTTGTTGCGGTTCTGCGCGTTCCAAACGCCGCTGCGATTGACTCCGGCTTCGTTGTCCGGATACGGTCCCTGACGACGATGGACGTCGAGGCGTTTCGGACTTTCGATCTTGATGACGTCGGCGCCGAGATCGGCCAGCGTCGCAGCGGTATACGGTCCCGCCCACACGTGTCCGAAGTCGATGACGCGAATTCCATCGAGCGGCATCATGCGGGATACGGCTCCCCCGGAATCAAGCGCGGCGGCAGCACGCCGTCGGCGTACGGTTCGAAAAATTCACGCGCAGCCAGCTGCGGCATGTGCGCGAGGTCCCGCAGCGTGTTGACCGCGGCGAACGGCACCGATCGCTTTTGAGCTTCCCATGCGATCTCGGCTTTTGGGTGCGCGGCGAGCCACGGCGCAATGCGCTTCTCGATGTCGACGCGATTGTCGTAGCGATAGTCGTTGTCGAGATAGCGTTTGTCGAGCGCCCATCCCGGGTTGCCCATCATGTCGACGAACCCAAGCCAATGATGCTCTTCGACGATTTGCAAGAAGACGTAACCGTCGCGGCACTTCTTGATTCCCCACGGCGCCAGCTTCCAGACGCGCATGAAGCGCGATGAGATTATGCCTTCGTAGAAATATTTCGAAAGCTCGCGGCGCATGGTCGGAATGAGCGTCTCGACCATCGAGACGTCGACGTGATGGCCTTTGCCGGTTTGCTCGCGCAAGCGCAAGCCGGCCAAGACCGCACCCGCGGTGCTGATGCCGCCGTAGATCGAAACGAGCGAACCGGGCAGCTTGATCGGCGGCTGCTTGCGTCCGTCGCCCTCTTTGGGCATGTCGCGCGGATTCATGTAACCTAGACCCGACATGAACGCGACGACGGCGTCGCTGCCGCGGTAATTGCGATACGGTCCGGTCGTGCCGAACGGCGTGACGTTCGCAACGACGATTTGCGCGTTCACGGCCGAGAGACTTGCGAAATCGAGACCGCGCGGTTCACTATCCTTGGGGCGGCGATCGTCGATTAGCGCATCGGCGTCCAAACACAACGTCTTGAGATCGCGCTTGCCTTCGGCCGTCGTCAAATTGACTTCGATGTGGTTTTGCGATCGATCGAAGTACGCATGCACGGCGGGATCTGCATCGCGATGGGGATCGGGCGGCGTGCTCGTGTCGATGACGCGTGTGACACGCGCGCCCGCAGACGCGAGCATGCGCGATGCATACCCTGCAGCCAGACCCCGACCGGCGTCAACCAGCTTCACGTTTTCGGCAGAATCCCTGAGGCCGAGCCGACGATCACTTTCTCACCGCGTTGATTCTCGATCCAGACTTCACACGCAACGCGCACACCCTTGGCTTCGCTCGACATCCCCGTAACTTTGCCGCGTGCAACGCAGAAATCGGTCACGAGTACGGGACGCCGAAACGTGAGCGAGCACGTGCCGCCCTCGAGCCAGCCGGGTCCGAAGGCTTCGCGCAATTGGCGGAAGATCAGGGATGCAACTTGCGGACCGATCGCAACGGGCGCGGCCAAACCTTCGCGCTGGGCGGCAGCCATGTCGGTGTGAATCGTCTGCTCGTCTTTGCGCTTGAAATCGTCGAGGCGGAATTGCCGCGCGATCTCGGGGAGCACGTCGCCGGCGGCGACGTTCGATTTCAGAACTGCGACCGCCATTAGATGCGCTCCGCCTTGATGCCGGTGTCGATCCCTTCGCCCGCGCGCGGCGCCGTGCGCTCGAGCGCGTCGAGCACGTGCACGCGCTCCGTGCGAAAGACGACGTCACCTTTTACATCGGTTGCCTCGGCGGTGTAGACGATGTATTCGCGATCGTTCTTCACGTACTTGTCCGTAATGCGGCAGATGACGTGCAGCTGCTCGTTGATCCGAATCGGGCGGACGTTCTCCATCTGCCACTTGTAGAAGAGCCCGCGCACGTTGTAGGTGCGCGAAAGCAGCCAACGCGGCGGACGATAGGTGATTTGCGGCGGTGCGATGCGTCCGCCATACGGCGAATCGAGCGTATAGAACTCGTCGTAGTCGAGATCCAATCGGCATTGCAGCTCGACCATGTCCTCGGTGACGACCCAATCCATCTCGCCGAGGACCGTCCCGACGACGATCTCATCGTACGTTGCACGTTTTCCCTGAGCGTCGGCCTCAACGCGGGTTTTGCTGGCTCCTTCGGTCATGCCGGGACCTCTTCGCGCTTCTTGCTATTAAGCTGCTTGTAAAATGAAAAGACTTCGGGGAACGGCAAATCGCCGACCGTGTTTTCGGCTGCCTGATAGATTTGGCGGCACAGCTCCGTCACCGTCGCCTCCGCGCCGACTTCTTGTGCCAAGCTGCAGGCAAGCGCAATGTCCTTGATCATGTAGGTGATCGGAATCAATCCGAGTCCGAACGATCCGCTGCGAATGTATGAGGGATAGTAGCGTTCGAGAATGTAGCTTGTCCCCGAGCCTGCGGTCAGACTCTCGATGATCTTCTCCATCGGAATCCCGGCCGCGAGCCCGATCGTCACGATTTCCGCGGCCGCGACGCAAAATGCGCCGACCAGCTGGTTGTTCAGGATCTTGATGATCTTCGCGCGTCCGAGCTCGCCGACGTAGTCAACGTCCCCGAGCGGCGCGATGACGCTTGCGATTTTATCGTAGGTTGCGCGCGGACCGCTGATCACGATCGGCGACTTGCCGTCTTTAGCGCCCTGCACGCCGAGACCGTAGACTGCAGCATCGAGAAACGCAATGCCGGCTTTTTGCATCATCGCGTCGAGCTTGCGCGTCGCATCCAGCGAGGTGCTGCTCAAATCGACGTAGATCGAGGTGGTGCGTTTCGGTTCGGCGACGATTTGCTGCGCAACGTCGAATACGGCGTCGTCGTTGGTCGTCATCGTGATCGTCAGCTCGGAGGCGCGAACGACGGACGCAACGTCCGGACAAAACGTGGTGTGGGCTTTGAGATCGGGATCGGCGCCGCGCGCATGATTGCGATCGTACGTGAAGACGGTGTTGCCGTTGCGAGCAAGATTGAGCGCGATCGGCGTGCCCATCGCGCCGACGCCGATAACTCCAACCTTCATCCTTTGGCTCCCGTCGTCTCTTGCAGCCAGCGCAAGATGACCGGATAATAGTGCTTGCCGTAGCCGGCGGCCGAGGCTCCGCGATACAGCGCATTGGCCGTGGCGCCGACCATCAGCGGCGCGTGATTCGCGCGGCAATATTCGATCAGGATGTTGATGTCCTTGATCATGTAGTCGATGCCGAATCGTCCCGGCCCGACGTCGTCTTTCAAATAGAATTTTTCGAAATGATTGCGCAGCACGAAGCTGTCGGCAGAACCTTTTTCCAGCGACATGACGAGCGTCTCGGCATCGATGCCGGCTTTCATCCCGATTTGCAACGCTTCTGCGGTTAGCGCCACATTGACGGCTGCAAAATAGTTGTTCATCAGCTTGATCAGCTTCGCGTGACCGAGCTCGCCGATGTACGCGATCGTTTCGGCGAATGCCGAGAACACGGGACGCCATTTGTCGACGAGCTTCTCGTCGCCGTCGACGTAAATCGTCAGCGTGCCCTTTTCGGCCGCGGCGACGCCGAGCGTGCACGCGCCGCCGATCGTCGCGACGCCGCGCTGCGCAAGCTTTTTGCCGACGAGCTTGATTGTGTCGGGGCTGATCGTGCTGAAATCGGCGTACGTGAAGTTGCCGGTCAACGTGGCGATGCCGTTCTCGCCGAGCGCGACCGCGTTGACGTGCGCATCGGCCGGAAGCATCGAAAGCACGATGCCTCCCTCGCGCGCGACGTCGCGCGGTGAGGCGCAGACCTCGGCCCAGGCCTTCGCAGCTTCCAGCGCTTTCGGGTTCGCGTCGTAGACGCGGGGCCGAAGCTTCAGGCGCTCCGCGATGTTGCGCGCCATCGGCATCCCCATCGCCCCGAGGCCAATGAACCCAATCTCCACGCCTAGCGCCTCCTCGTCGAAATTCTTACCGCCCCGAGCAGGAGTGTCGACACTTCGTCGGAACTGCCGAACCAAAATATACGGGGTTTAGCGAATATTGTCTAGCTCAAATTCCCTAAATGTCGACATAAGAGCCTCGATTGCATCAGCGCTCGCCGAAGAGATCGTCGCGGGACGGCTGCGTGCCGGGGCCGACCTGAACTCCGTCGAGCTGGCCCGCCGATTCGATACGAGCCGCACGCCGGTCCGCGAGGCGCTCCTCATGCTCGAGAAAGCCGGCCTGGTCGAAATCGAGTCCCGCCGGCGCCCGCGCGTGCGGCGCTGGAGCCGGGCCGAGGTCCGCGAGCTGTACCTGGTCCGCGCTGCGCTGTACGCGCTGGTCGCCGAGCAGATCGTCGCAAACTCGAGCGACGACGAGCTGAAGCTCCTGAGCGCTTGCTACGAAGAGCTGGCGACTGCCGCCGAGGCGCACGATCTCGAGCGCTTCTTCGCGGCCAACGTCGCGTTCCGCGAGATTGAAGCGCGGATCTGCCATAACTCGCAGCTGCGGCAGATTCTCGACTCGCTGGGCTTGCGCGTGCAGCAGCTGCGCCACTACAGCATCTCGCTTCCCGGCGGAATGAACGAATCGCGCTCCGATCGCAAGCGTTTGATTCGCGCCTATTACGAACGTGACGCGCAGCTTGCGGCTGCGCTTAGCCGCTCGACCGTTTTGCGCGCACTAGCGCGCATCGAGCACTCAGGTTGGAGGGGAATGGAATGAGTGTACCGATCGTCGACATGCGGTTGCGTCCGCCGCTGCCGCAGTGGGCAGGAAGCGACGCATTCAAGAGTGCGATGTGGTACGCGCGTAAAGGTCCGGGATTTCTGGGCGCGCGTTCTGCCTGGAACGAATCGATGGACGATCTGCTCGCCGAGATGGATGCAAGCAACATCCGCTACGGCGTCATCATCGGCCGCGCTTCGTTTGGCGCCGGCGCGCTCGGCAGCTTCGACAACGCGTCGATGATCGACGCGCTCGAGAAGTGGCCGAATCGTTTTCTCGGCTTCCTTGGAATGGATCTCGAGAACATTCCGCAGTCGATCAAGCACGTGCGCGAGCTGGCCGGGCACAAAGGCGTCAAAGGCATCTCGATCGAGCCGGGCTCCTCGAAGACGCCGCGCCTTGCCGACGACAAAGCCCTCATGCCGATCTACGATCTCGCATCCGAGCTGAAGCTTCCGATTTCGATATCGCTGAGCGGCTTGCTCAGCGCGCTAGCGGGCCACGACATGACCTGGTGCAGCCCGATTCCGGTGCAGCGCGTCGCGTTCAAATATCCGCAGCTGCCGATCATCTGTTCGCACGCGTCGTGGCCGTTCGCCGCCGAGATGGTTTCGATCGCGCTGACGTGCCCGAACATTTACGTCTCACCGGACGTCTATATTTCGACGGCATACATGCCGTGCGCGCAAACGTACATCGACGCTGCAAACTGTTTTCTATCCGAGCGCACGCTTTGGGGGACGGCGTATCCGAGTCGCGGACACGCTGAAGCCGTGCGCGATACGACCACATTCAATTGGGCTCCCGGCGTTCTCGACAAAGCCTATTGGCACAATCCTGCGAGGCTCTTGAACCTCACACTCGACGATCGGAGCAAATAGTGGTTGCAAGTTTTGCCGAACTCGATCAAGCGAAGGTCAATCGCTTTCACGTCCTGGTGACGTTTCTTTCGGGTATGGGCGTCTTTTTGGAAGGCTACGACTTCACCAACATCGGTGCAGCGCTCGTCTTCCTGATTCCCTACTACCACTTGACGCCGCTCACGACGTCGTGGCTTGCAATCTCGACGTACCTCGGTACGGTCGTCGGGGCGCTTGGCGCGGGATATCTCGCCGATCGCTTCGGCCGCCGTCATCTTTATATGTGGGACGTGGTCGCGTACGCATTCTTCGGATTGCTTAGTGCGGTTTCGTTCAGCTATCCGATGCTCTTTCTTGCGCGCGTCGGACTGGGCGCGGGCATCGGCGCCGACCAAGCGCTGAGCTTCACGATCATCGGCGAATTTGCACCGCGCAAGTCACGCGGCAAGCTGAACGGCTCGACGATGATTCTGTGGGGCGTCGGCGCATTCGCGTCGTTCCTGATCAGCTATCTCTTGCTGCCGATCGCCGGACCGAATACCTGGCGCATCGTGTTCGCGTTCTCTGCGATTCCCGCACTGCTCGTTTTGATCGGACGGCGGGCACTTCCGGAGACGCCACGCTGGCTGCTCCAGCACGGACTCACCTCGCAAGCGAAAGAGGCGATGGATCACACGCTATCCGGCGCGACGAACGAAGCACCGCTCGATACGCGCGTCATCGGACCCACGCCGAAAGTGCAGCTTCCGGCGTTCAAAGATCTCTTCAGCAATCCGGTGCAAGCCAAACGCACGCTCTATATCGTCGCGATGTGGGGGCTTGTCACCGTTTCAACATATGGAATAAGTTTCTTCACACCGATCGTGTTCAAACATCTCGGCTACACGGATCAACGCGCACTTCTGGGCGGCGTGTTCGTCGGATTGTGCGCAACGGTCGGTGCGTTCTTGATGACGGTCACGGTCGACAAGTGGGGTCGAAAGACGCTCGCGGCCGGCGGATTCCTCGTCATGGCTGCCATCATCGCGACCGTCGGTACGATCGGAAAAGAGATCGCGTTCCCGCTCTTGCTCACGCTCTTCTGTCTCTTCCAGTTTGCGGCGTTCTGGGGACCGGGCGCGGTCGTCGTCGTCACTGCGCCCGAGATGTTCCCGACGCGACTGCGTTCGCTCGGCGTCGGTCTCGGGTCGGCTGCGGGACGGGTTGGTGCAATCGCGGGCATTCTGATGCTGCCGACGCTGCTTGCATCATTCGGGCTTTCGATCACGGTGTACGTGTTCGCGGCGGTATCGACGGTCGCGTTCATCCTCATGCTGCTCCTCGGAACCGAATCGAAGGACACGTCGCTCGAAGGCTTCACGGAAATCGCTCCGATCGAGCAGGCAGCCTACGTTTGAGGTCATTCCCGTCCACGTTGGCTCACGTCGCGCGGACAGCTCGCTCTTCTACTATCTCACCGAACCCCATCAGCAGCTCACGATCCACTATCGTTTGTGGGTCGTGAGAGGCCGGGATTCGACGATCGTCGTCGATAGCGGGCTCCCGCCCGACGAAGCTTTGCGGCGCGGGATCACCGATGCGAAAGACGTCGCCGCAGCGCTGAGCGAAATCGGCGTCGACGCGGATGCGGTTCGCATGGTCGTGCTCACGCATCTGCACTGGGATCACGCTTCAAACGCCGTGCGCTTTCCGAAAGCGACGTTCGTAGCGCAACGCGCCGAGCTCGAATGGCTCACGAGCCCGCTGCTCGGCGAGAAAACGATCGGCCGTTTTTACAGCGACATCAACACGTTTACGAAGATGGCCGATGCCGGACGCTTTCGTTTGCTCGACGGCGACGAGACGATCGTGCCCGGGATCGAAGCGCTCAAAGTCGGCGGCCACACGCCGGGTTCGCAGATGGTCGTCGTCGACGGACACAACGGCCAATCGGTCATCGCGGGCGATGCGATTCCGATGAACCGCAGCTACGTCGAGCGCATTCCCACCGGCATCCACATCAATCTACTGCAAGCGATCGGCGCGCTCGAGCGCATCGACATGATTCGACCAGCGACACTTTTCACCGGTCACGACCCCGAAGCCGCGCTCAGCCTCCTGTAGCACGCCGCCCTTCTTGTCATCCCGAGCGTAGCGCTCGCAGCCACCCTTGTCATCCTGAGCGTAGCGCTCGCAGCCACCCTTGTCATCCTGAGCGTAGCGACGCGCAGCGTCGCGAAGTCGAAGGACCGTTCCGATGATGCAGGCGGCGAAACGATGTGAAAAGGTCGAGGGCACAGGTTGTCGCGGTCCCTCGACTACGCGCCCCTGCGGAGCGCTACGCTCGGGATGACAGGTATTGAGGCGGCCCTTTGCGCGCAAATCGCTTAACTGCGGTCATCGTACGTGCGCCCGGTAATCCTCGCGTCGCGCGCCCGGTAATCCTCGCGTCGTGCGCCCGGTAATCCTCGCGTCGCGCGCCCGGTAATCCTCGCGTCGCGCGCCCGGTAATCCTCGCGTCGTGCGCCGGTTAGCTAGGCCACTCGCCGCGTTCTTGCAGAACGCTTTTGAGCGTGCGCAGGCCCTCGACCATGCACGGCACGCCGCCGTACGTCGACATTTGAAAGATCACTTCGGCAACTTCTTTTGCGTTCGCACCGGCGTTGAGCGCCGCGCCGCAGTGAATGCGCAATTCGTCCCAGAAATTCAGCACAGCGAGCGCCGCAACCGCGCATAGCTCGCGCTCTTTCTGCGTGAGGATCTCGCGCGCGTACAAGCGGCCAGTGACGAACATCGAGAACTGCCGCGCCAGCTCGGGATCGAACTCTTTCCACAGCGCGTAGACGCCTTCGCCGTCTTTCGGCGTTCCAAAGAGCCGCTTCGCAGTTTCCTGCGTCAGCTTCTTGAGCTCGTTCTCGTCCATCGATTTAGCGGAAAAGCTCTTTCACGGAATGGACGGGAGTTCCGTCTTTGCGCGTGACGGGCCGCGTAACGCTGAGGTTGTACGCCGAGGTCAAGATCGCGTTCATGTGGCGCAGATGACCGCCTGCAACGAGCACCAGAATATCTTCCGGACGCTCGACGATGCCGACCATAGCGTCGTCGTCATCCTTATTAACGTAGGACGGAAGTGGCGCCGTGTTCCAGCCGCCGCGATCGCGCAGCTCGCGAACCGGCTGCCGCGCGTGCTCGAAGATGTACTTTTGCACGTCGGCTTTGCCCCAGCCGAAGCCCTGAAACCAGTTAGCGCTCTCCGACGTGACCACGAGAATTTGCTCGCTCTGCAGGCCGCCGCGATAGATGCCGTTGGCACCGAGGTGCGCCATCGCGGATGCTGCGGAGCCCAGATACCGCTCGGGCGTCTTGCTGACCTGATCGTTGACGTTGTGCGGCGCTTCCGCACAAACGACGGTCACGGCACACACGTCCTTTTCGATACCGCGGTCGACGTGGAACGGTGTCCACGGACTGCCTTCTTCGTCTTCGCCGATGCAATACGAATAGCGGCCGGGATGTCCGTGCGTCGCCATGTCGGTGACGCCCGGCTTGTTGCCGCCGATGTTGATCATCATCAAACGCAGTGCGCGCCCCATCGTCGCGTTTGCGCGCCAGCCGTGACCGAGCACGTTGAACTTGCAGTTCACGTCGAGCTCCGCCCGCGCCGGGCCGTGCACGATCAACAGATGCGCGCCGGGATGCGTCGTCGTCTGACGGCCGTAGAGATTGTATTTCGGATCGAGCATGCACTCGATCGCGGTGATCAGCACCGGCATATACTCGGGCCGGCAGCCGGTCATCACCGCGTTGATCGCGATCTTGCGAACGGTCGCCACACCATTGCGAGGCGGAATCTTGCCGACGACGTCCTCCGGATCGCGGTCCGTATGCTGGAGCATCGCGTCGACGCGTTCTTTCGTCGGCGGGAAGACGGGTAAGCCGTCGGTCCAACCATTTTCGTACGCACGTTCGAAGTAGGCGATCGCGCCTTCGACGGAATCGACGACTTCGACGTCGGGGTTCATGCGCGAACGGTCAACGCCGAAACAATCCCTTCGGATACTTTACGCACTTTTTCGCGCAGCTCGTCTTGCGGCCGCGCCGCGATCGGATGCGGAATGACAATGAGCGGAAGCGCTTCCCAACCTTGCATGCGGCACAAACCACGCGCGTACGTTTCGAACGAGTGCGTGATGAACGTCGCGGTCGGTATCCCGCGTTCTTCGAAGATCATTGAGTCGCGGCAACTCCACGACGCGCAAGAGCCTCAATCACCGACCGCGCCGACGATTGCGTCGCAGGTCAGCGCCTGTTCCAAGAGGTCGGGCTTGATGCCGGAGACCGATTCCTTGCGGAAGTTGCGAAAGCGCGCCTGCGGATAGTCTTTCTGCAGCTGCTGCCTGACCTCGTCGAGCAACACACCGACCAAATCTTTGGTGTTGTCGAGCAGGCCGATGACTTTGCCGTTGAGCGACGGCAAGCGTGCCGCGAGCTTCGACTGGCTTTTGTCTTCTTCGGCCGTGGGATCGTAAACGAGTATGGAAGGCATGATATGCGCTTCTATTGCGCCAAAAACTTTCCCGTGAAGGTGATTGCACTCGCGCCACCACTCGGGGAAGATATAGAACAGCTTCGCAAAGACGTTCGCACGTTTCTTGCAGAGCACGTTCCGCAGTACTCGGCCGAGATTCGCGCGGCTAGCTGGATGAGCTACGATCGTGCGTTCAGCCGGAGCATGGGGGCGCGCGGCTGGATCGGCATGACCTGGCCCAAGCAGTACGGCGGTCACGAGCGTTCCTCGCTCGAGCGCTACGTCGTGCTCGAAGAGCTGCTCGCGGCGGGTGCACCGTCGGGCGCGCATTGGGTCGCCGACCGGCAAAGCGGTCCGCTCATCTTGCGTTGCGGCACCGAGGAAATGAAGCAGTCGATCTTGCCTCGGATCGCGTGCGGCGAGCTGACGTTTTGTATCGGGATGAGCGAGCCCGAAGTCGGCTCCGATCTGGCGAGCGTGCAAGCGCGTGCCGAGCGCGTCGCCGGTGGTTGGAAGCTGAGCGGAACCAAGCTCTGGACGACGTTCGCGCACCAGGCCGATTACATGATCGGACTCTTCCGAACGAGCGGCACGTCAACCGACAAACACAAAGGGCTCTCGCAGTTCGTCATCGATCTGCACACGCCAGGCATCGAGATTCGCACGATTCGCGAGCTTGGCGGCCACGACAATTTCAACGAGGTCGTTTTTCGCGACGCCGTCATTCGCGAAGACTCATTGCTCGGTGACGAGGGCGGTGGCTGGTCGCAAGTCGTCTCCGAGCTTGCGCTCGAGCGCAGCGGACCGGAGCGTTATCTCAGCAGCTTCCGGTTACTCGTCGAAGCGATCGGGGCGGCAGATCGTGGCGACTCGCGCGTGACGACGGAGCTTGGAATCATGTATGCCGAGCTCGTGACGCTGCGGCAGATGTCGCTCGGCGTCGCCGCCATGCTCGGCGAAGGCAAAGACACCGGCATCGCTGCCGCCGTGGTGAAAGACCTCGGCGTCACGTTCGAGCAGCGCATTCCGCACGCGATTCACGACATGTTCGGACGCGAACTGCTCGGAACCGACGATCTCACGCGCGTGCAAGCCGTCACGACCGAGATGGCGCCGGGATTTTCGTTGCGTGGTGGAACGCGCGAAATTTTGCGCTCGCTCATCGGCCGGGAGCTCTTGCGATGACGGCCGAGCTGCAAGCGCTCTTCGCAGAGAGCGCGCACGAATTGTTCTCAAGCGAAGTCGACGAGAACACGCTGCGTGCCGCCGAGGGCGGAACGTGGCCGCGCGCGCTGTGGAAGCACGTCGAAGAGAGCGGTTACACGACGCTGTTCGACGACGACGAGCTCGGCGCAACCTGGAACGAAGCGTATCCGATTATCGCAGCAGCAAGCGAAGCGCTCGCACCGATTCCGCTCGCTGAAACGTTGATTGCGGGATGGCTCTTGCGGCAGGCCGGCATCGAACAACCGCCGGGCCCGCTCACGATCGTTCCGGACGCGAGCGACGTGGCACACATGCAAGGTGTTCCGTGGGGCCGCGCGGCCGAACACGCCGTCGCGGTCATTCCCGGTGCGCTTGAAAGCTCGGTCGTGCTGTACCGGATCGCGCATCTGCGCGTGACGCCGGGGAAAAACGCCGCCGATGAGCCCCGCGATACGCTTGACGCCGCGGCCGCGGGTCCGGTTAAGTCGGCCGCGCTGCCCGGCAATCTGCCGGCTGACGTTGTGCAACGCTTCGGTGCGCTCGTGCGCGCGGTGCAAATGGCGGGTGCCGTCAATCGTATCCTCGAGCAGTCGGTGCGCTTCGCAAAAGAACGCGAACAGTTCGGAAAGCAGATCGGCAGCTATCAGGCGATCTCGCATCAGCTTGCGATTCTCACGGAAGAGAAAATCGCAGCAGAGGTGGCGTCGGCGTATGCGTGGCGCGAGCTGGCGAGCGATGCGAAGAGCAATGCAGCCGGCGTCGCAAAAATTCGCGCCGGACGAGCGGCCGGGATCGCGACGACGATCGGGCACGCGGTTCACGCCGCGATCGGGATGACGCGCGAACACACGCTGCATTTTGCCACGCGCAGGTTATGGTCGTGGCGCGCCGAGTTCGGTTCGGAATCGCACTGGGCGCGAAAACTTGGAGAAGACGTCGTCGCCCGCGGTGGCGCAAACTTTTGGAGTGATATTACATGAAGGTCTCACGCAAACAGGTTCTCGGAGCTGCGGCAGGTGCGTTTGCCTCCGTCGGCATTCTGCGCTTTCGCGGTGATGCAGCCGAGTTTTCGTACAAGCTCGCCAACGACACCGTTCCGACGCATCCGCTCAATGTCTCCACGGCAACGGCCGTCAAGCGCATTCAAGATGCCTCCGGCGGCCAGCTCGAGATTCGCGTCTTCCAAAACGCGTCGCTGGGCAGCGATCCGCAGCTGCTTTCGCAAGTGCGCAGCGGAGCCGTCGAATTCATCGAGGTCGGCAACGACATTCTCGGCGCGATCGTCCCGGCTGCGGCACTCGGTACGATGCCGTTCGCATTCAACTCATACCAGCAAATGGAGAGCGCGACCGGCGGCGCGTACGGCGCCTACGTTGCCGGACTCGCGGAGAAAGCCGGCATTCGAAAGTTTCCGAATGCGTTTTACGCGGGGCTGTTTCAAACGCAAAGCCGCCTCGGACCGATCAACGCTCCCGGCGATCTGAAAGGCCTCAAGATCCGCGTCCCACCCGGCCCGCTTGCGATTGCAATGTTCAAAGCATTCGATGCATCGCCGACCCCGGTCTCGCTGGCTGAAGTCTACACCTCGCTGCAAACGCATCTCGTCGACGCGTTGACCGTGCCGCTGCCGGTGTTCGAAAAATTCAAGTTCTACGAACAAGTGAAGTACTGTTCGCTGACCTCACATAGCTACGTCAACTATCTGCTGCTCGGAAATCTGGCTGCGTGGCAGCGCCTCCCGAAGAAACTGCAAGAGATCGTCGATCGTGAGTTCGCCCTAGCTTCAAACGAAGCGACGCTCAGCATGGCCGATCAAGAGCAGAATCTCGAAACGACGCTGCGCGGACAAGGCATGATGTTCAATGCACCGGCACTCGAACCGTTCCGGCAAGTCATTCGCAGCGCCGGACTTTACGCGCAGTGGCGTCAGCAATACGATCCGGCCGCCTTCGATCTGCTTCAGAAAGCGGTTGGGAAACTCGCTTAGCTTAGTTCCACGAAACGAATGGCCGCTGACGCCGCGGCGCGGCCTTCGCCGATTGCGTCCGACAGCAAACCACCGCAGCCCACGCGAACGGCGCCCGCAGCAAAGAGACCGGGGATCTTCGTTTGCAGTGAGCCGTCGGTTATGACGCGGCCGTGCTCGTCACGCGGAACGTCCTCGTCGAGATATTCAGAATTGGGTTCGAGACCGATATATGCGAACATCGCGCTGCACGGCAGCTCGCGGCTTGCATCGGCTTTCGTATCCCAGACGACGGCTTTCTCGACGTGCTCTTCGCCTTCGAGCCGCTCGACGATCGTGTTCCAGAGAATCCGAACGTTGCTGCAGCGTTCCAGCTCTTCGACGAATTCCGGCGTCGCGGTGAACGCCTCATCGCGATGCGCAACGTACACGGTACTGCACAAGCCGGCGAGCGTCAGCGCTTCCTGTATCGCCGAATCCCCGCCGCCGACGACGATGACGTCTTTGCCGGAAAACATCGGCCCATCGCAATCCGCGCACTGCGAAACGCCGCGCCCTTCGTACTCTTCTTCACCGGGAATGCCCAGACGCTTCAGACGCGCGCCTGAGGCGAGAATGACCGTGCGTGCAGTGTGCACCTCGCCGTCGACGCGCACCGCGAATCCGTCGCCGTTGTTTTCGACCAGCTCGACGATTCCGTTCAGCGACTCGACGCCGGCATCCGTTGCCGCCGTCATCAGCTCGGTCGCGAAGTCGACACCTGAACCGCTCGCGCCGTCGAGGCTGGGGTTCAGCTCGTTGACGTTCACGATCAAGCCGCCGAACATCAACGACTCGATACAAGCCGTCCGTAAACCAGCGGAGGCCGTTTCTTTTGCCGAGGTCAATCCAGCAGCGCCGGCTCCGATAACGATGACGTCCCAGGCGCGTTCCATTTCACTTCCTTCTCGCGTACTATAGGTAATAATGCCTGCAATAACTGCAAGTCCTGCTCTCTCGCATCTCCGGATTCTCGACCTCACGCGCGTCCGTTCCGGGCCGACCTGCGTCAAGCAATTCGCGGATTTCGGCGCCGACGTCATTAAGATCGAGGCGACGGTCGCGGAAGATTTCGGCGCGCCGCGTGAGAGCCCCGATTTCCAGAACCTCCATCGCAACAAACGTTCGCTGACGCTCGATCTGAAGAAGCCCGAAGGCCGCGAGGTCTTCATGCGGCTGGTCAAGACGGCCGACGTCGTCGTCGAAAATTTCCGGCCCGACGTCAAGGCACGTTTGGGGATCGATTACGAATCGCTGCGCGCGGTCAACAAACGCATCATTCTCGCGAGCATTTCGGGCTTCGGACAAGACGGACCGTACCGCGAGCGTCCGGGCCTGGATCAAATCGCGCAAGGCATGAGCGGGATCATGTCGGTAACGGGGGCGCCGGGCGAGGGTCCGATGCGCGCGGGGGCCGCGGTCTGCGACGTGACCGCGGGTTTGCTGGCGGCGCTCGGCATCATGACAGCGCTGCTCGAGCGCGAACATTCGGGCGAAGGCCAGTGGGTGCAATCGACGCTCTTGCAAGCCGGCTTGCAAGTGCTCGATTTTCAAGCTGCACGCTACACGATGCTGGGTGAAGTTCCGGCTCAAGTCGGCAACGATCATCCTACCAACGTTCCGTCGTCGGCGTATACGACGGCCGACGGTTACGTCAGCATCGCCGCAACCGGCAGCGCCTTTTGGAAGCGCCTGTGCGACGTCATCGGGCGTCCCGATTTATTTGCGGACCCGGATTACGCGGACAATCCGAACCGGATCAAAAACCGCAAGGCGCTCAACGACACGATCGATGCCGCGATGAAAACGAAAACGACCGCCGAGTGGGTTGCGATCCTGGGTGCGGCCGAGATTCCGTGCGGACCGATCTACAAGATGGATCAAGTCTTCGCCGACGAGCAGATGCAGCATCTGCGCGTGACGAGCGAGGTCGAGCATCCGCGCCTCGGAAGGCTGAAGATTCTCAGCCAGTTTGCGACCTTGATGCGTACGCCCGGCAAGCTCGTGACGGCGGCGCCGGAGCGCGGCGCGCACACCGGCGAAGTGCTGCGCGAATCGGGATACAGCGAAGCCGAGATCGCGAAACTGCAAGAGCAAAAGATTGTCTAGCGCCCTGCGCGTCACGCACGAAGACGGCGTGACGCTGCTCGTCCTCGACGCGCCCGAGAAACGCAATCCGCTCACCGAAGCGCTGATGCACGCCTATGCGGCTGCGATCGAAGAGATCCGGCGCGACGCTCGCGTGCGCGCAGTCGTGCTCGCCTCGAACGGACCCGCATTCAGCGCGGGCGGCGACATGGGAATGCTCGAGGAGCAGCTGACGTGGGAGCCCGAGAAAAATCGCCGCCAAATGGGCCGCTTCTATCGCGCGTATCTCACCGGGCTTACACTCGACGTGCCGGCGATCGCAGCCATCGAAGGCGACGCAATCGGCGCCGGCCTGACGCTTACGCTTTCGTATGATATTCGGATCGCGTCCGAATCGGCGCGTCTCGGCTTCACGTTTCTGAACCTCGGCCTACATCCGGGTATGGGAACGACGCATCTTCTTCCGCTGCTCGTCGGTGATGCGCGCGCAGCCGAGCTGGTCTTCACAGGCAAGCTGATCTCCGGGAGCGACGCTGCCTCAATCGGTCTTGTGAATCAGGCACTTGCAGCCAAGACCGTGCGCGAGACCGCGATGACGATGGCGCGCGAGATCGCGGCCAAACCCGGGCAAGCGATGCGTCTGGCAAAACGCGCGCTCACGCGGCGCAAGCTCGAAGGCCTCGAAGCCGCGCTGGATTACGAAGCGATGGCGCAGGCGAGTGGTTTTGCCTCCGCGGAGATGCGTGCGATGATCGAAGCCTGGCGGAAGCGTTAGGTGGCGAAACCAAAAGCGTCAACGCTCAAGGTGCTCTCGGCTCAGAGAGCTATGAACCTGCGGCAGCTCCTGCTGGCGACGTCGCGCATGGTGAACGCGCACATGACGGCGCTGCTCTTGCAGCGCGGGCACAAGAAATTCAAGCCGACGCATTTGAACCTCTACTCGCACATCGACTTCGAGGGAACACGGCTCAACGTGCTCGCGACCCGTGCGAGTATGACAAAGCAGGCGATGTGGCAGCTCGCCAACGAGCTCCAACTCCTCGGCTACGTCCGGCGCAAGATCGACGCGAGCGACCGCCGTAACCGGATCATCGCGTTAACGGAGGCCGGCAACCACTTGATGCTCGAATGCATGGACGCGCTCTCGGAAATCGAAGCAGAGCTCCGGCAAGTCGTCGGCGCTTCGACGTACACGAGCATGCGCAAAACGCTGCATTCGCTCGCACACCTGCGCGCGAAACGCACGACGCGTAAACGCGCTACGTAAGCGCGAACTTGTAGTCGACCGCGACGCAGCCGCTGCCGTCGGGTCGCACGATGACCGGATTGAACTCCATCTCCTGCACGTCAGGAGCCTCGAGTGCCAGCTTCGACACATTTGCGATCAGCTGCGCGAACGAGTTGCGATCGAATCCCGCAGCGCCGCGAAATCCCGCGAGCAGCCGGTCGAGCACGGTGCCGTGCAACATCGAAAGCGCCTGATCCGGGTCGAGCGGCGCCGGCCGCATCGCGAGCTTTCCGAAAAGCTCGACGAACGTTCCGCCTGGTCCGATCGCGACGATGGGCCCGAACGTCGGATCGCGTTTGACGCCGACGAATGCATGCGTCCCCTCACCGACCATCTCTTGGATCAACATGCCGTCGATGCGCGCGTCCGGATGATTTGCGCGAATGCTCGCGAGAACGCGCTCGTACGCTTGCGCCAGCTCGTCCGCCGAACGGATATTGATTGCGACGCCGCCGGCCTCGGTACGGTGCAACAATTCCGGTGCCGCAATCTTGACGACAACCGGACCGTTCACCGACGCGCGAAAGTGCTCCGCCTCTTCGAGCGACGCCGCGAGCAGCTGGCGCGGAAGCGCAATGCCGTAACGTACGAGGACTGCAATTTGTCCGGCCGTCGTCGCGAGATCGTCGCCGCGGACGCGGCCACGCGCTTCGCGGGAATGCGTCAGGTTCGAATGCGCGGTCGCGTCGTGAACGAGCTTTCGCGCCAGCGCTCCTGCGGCGCGGGCGGGATCGGCCACAACCGGAAAGCGTGCAGCGCGCAATTTTGGAGCCAGCGCTTCGCTCGGCGCCGACCACGAGACGGCGAACGGTTTAGCGCACTCTTCCGCAAGCGCGTTCAGCTCGGCGAGCAAGATCTCGCCTTCGCGCCAAATCAATGCGACACACAAAACGCCTGCGTCGTAGGCGTCGCTCTCGAGCATCGTACGCAGACAGTTCACCATTAGGCCGGCTTGCAACGACGCAGCTCCCGTCATGTCGAGCGGATTCGAAATCGTTGCAAAAGCGGCAAGCTTTTCGGACAATTTCTCCTTCACTTCGGCAGGCGGCAACGGCAGGGCAGCACCCGCGGTCTCTGCGGCATCTGCGGCCAAGACGCCGGCTCCGCCCGAATGCGAAACGATCGCGAGCCGTTTGCCTTTGGCACGCGGCGTTCGTTCGAACATCTTGAGCAGCTCGAGAAGATGCTCGCCGTCGGTCGCGCGGACGACGCCGTAAGCATCGAAGATTGCTTGCGCGACTTCGTCGGATCCGACGAGCGCGCCGGTGTGCGATTTGGCGGCGACCGAACCTGCTTGCGTCGTACCGGCTTTCAGGACCACGATCGGTTTGCCGATCGAGGCCGCTAGCTTGGCAAGCTCGACAAAGCCGCTCCCATCGCGAACGTTTTCCAAGTAGCCGCACAGGACGCTAACGTCATCGCGCACGATGAGGGAGCGCGCCAGATCCGTGAACTGAAGATCGGCTTCGTTTCCGGTGCTGATGAAAAAGCGGAACCCCAGGCCTTCTTGCAGCCCACGCGCGACGACTGCCGTACCGAACGCGCCGCTTTGCGAAACGAGCGCGACGTCGCCTTTAGGAAAATCGGTGCGATCGAAGGCCTGGCTGATCGTGGCGACGAGACCGTTTCCCAAATTGACGACGCCGACCGAGTTCGGACCGACCATCCGAATATTTTTTGCGCGAAACGCTTGGACCAGCTCGCGCTCCAGCTTCGCGCCTTCTTCTCCGACTTCGGAGAAGCCGGAGGACAGCACGAGCGCTGACGTGATTTTTCCGTTCGGTACGGCCTCGATGCTGGCGCGGATCGTTGCGGCGGGGACTGCGAACACCGCAAGGTCGACCGTACCGTCGACGCTCGCCAGATCGGCGACGCACGCTAAACCGTCGATATCGGAATAGCGCGGATTGACCGGGAGAATTTTCCCGCTGTATTGGTGGCGGCGCATCGCCTGCAAGACGAAGCCGCCGCCCATACGCGTGCCATCGGGATTCGCGCCGACGATTGCGACGCTGCGCGGCTCCAGTATCGCACTCAGGTCGAGGGCTTTTATCGGGCGCCCTCCGCGACGAATTCCGGAACGTCCAGACGGAACGTGCGTTTGCGCGGCAGCGCCTCGAGATTCGCGAGCAACGCTTTTAGCGACGGTTGTAACACGGACGTACTCGCCGCGCCGCGCGCTGCGAAGAGCGGATCGAGCTGCGCCGGCGCATAGAACACGGCCAAGAGCAAATCGTCGTCCGAGAGGAACGGTCCGCGCGCTTTGCGCGTCGCTTCCAGTCGCGGCTCGATGACTTCGCCTGGCCGCCGCGTGATCGCCGCCCTTCCCTTTGTCGTTTCCGCGACGCGCTCTTGGACGATCGGCGCGATCGGTCCGGCCGGCTTACCGTAGTATCCGAGGACGTAGCGTGCGACTTCGTCCGGGATCGTGCCGTAACGTTTGCCGCTGACGACATTGATCGTCGCTTGCGTGATCGCGAATTGCGCGAAGGGGCTCACGAGCACGGGGTATCCGAGGTCTTCGCGCACTTGCGGCGCTTCATCCATCACCTCGCCGATACGATCTTCCATGCCGAGCTCGCGCAGCTGCGAGTGCAGATTCGAGATCATGCCGCCCGGGACTTGGTGCTTGTAAAGGAACGGATCGTACCGGTTGGGTGGCACGATTGGTTTGCCGTACTTGATCGCAACTTCCGTGAAGTGATCTTGCATCTCGAGGAGACCGTCTTCAGAAACACCGACCTCATAGCCCATGCGGCGCAAGTTGCGAGTGCAGTAGAGTGCATCCGGCAACGCGTCGGACGACGCAAGCGGACGAACGGCGGTGTACACGATGTCGGCACCCAGCGGGACGCTTTCGAGTAGTACGAGCTCCCCGACGCTGCCGCGGCAATGCGAATGCAGCTCGAGCGGAATATTCGCATCGATCGCGCGAATCGCCGGAACGAGTGTCCGCGCGCGCTCGACCGAAAGCAAACCGCCGGGGTCTTTGATGCCGAGCACGTCGACACCCAAGGCGAGAATCTCTTTGGCCTTTGCGACGTAGTATTCGTCGGTATGAATCGGACTAATCGTGTACACGACGTGGCCGACGGTTTCCATTCCGCATTCTTTTGCAACGCGCATGGAAAGCTCGATATTGCGAATGTCATGAATCGGGTCAAAACACGTAAAGCGCTTCGCTCCCGTAGCGGCAACGCGACGCACGGCTAACTCGACGACGTCGTCCGGGAACATCTCGAAGGTAAACAAGCTTTGTCCGCGCGTCCACACGTTGAGCGGCGTCTTCTTCACAAGACGCGCAGCCTGGCGCATGCGCTCCCACGGATCCTCGCGCAAGAACCGGACGCAGACGTCGAACACCGCGCCGCCCAGCAGATCGATATAGTCGAAACCCATCTCGTCCATGCGCGGCAAATACGGAAGGACCATCTCGTTCGTCATGCGCGTCGCCCAAAGCGACTGCTGGCCGTCGCGGATCGTGGTGTCGATGAGCTTGATTTTACGCATGTTCACCTCGGGACATCGAAAACAGGGGAACCGTCACTGCCGGTGAGAGCTCTTCGAACGTCACGTGCACCGGTCTGCCGCAGGCAACGTCGTCGATCCGGCCGTGGATGCGGCTGAGCATGCGAATGCCTTCGCTCACGTCGATGATCGCAATCGCATAGGGAATGAGATGCGCGAAGGCCGGTTCGATCTTCTGGCGCACGACAGCAAAAGAATAAATCGTTCCGGTCCCTGACGATTGCACCCACGAGATCGTGCGCGAATCGCAATACGGACAGAATTTGCGGGGATAGAAATGAAAACGCTTGCACGCCGTGCACTGCGGCAGCATCAAGCGATGCTCGCGGCAGCCGTCCCAAAACGGCTTCGCCTCGGGCGAGCGCGTTGGTTGATAGGCGCTTCCCGCGAGCTCCGATTTATAGAGCGTGCGCAGCTCTTTGGGTGACTCGCTCATGCGACCGCTCCGAGGATCGCAGTGACCTCGCTGAAATAGACACCGCCGTTGCCGTGCACGAGCGCGTGACGAGCGCCACGCACTTGGCGTTCTCCGCACTCACCGCGCAACTGACGCACGGCTTCGATCACGAGAAACATCCCGAATGCACCCGGATGCAAGTATGAAAGACCGCCGCCCGAGGTATTGAGCGGAATATCGCCACCCGGACCAAAATCGGTACGCTCGACGAACGTCCCGCCCTCGCCCTTTTTGCAGAGACCGATGTCTTCCAGCATGATCAGCAGCTGGCTCGTAAACGCATCGTAAATTTCGTAGACGTCGATATCATCGAGCGTCAGTCCGGCGCGTTCGAGGGCGCGTGGCGCAGAGATCGCGGCGCCGCTCGTCGTGATATCTTCCTTCTGCGCGATCGAGCGGTGAGTATATGAATGGCCGGCACCAAGAAACGCGACCGGCTTCTTCTTTAGCTTGCCCGCCCGCTCGAGCGTCGTCAACACGTACGCTCCACCCGCGTCCGTCACAAGGCACGAATCAAGCCGGTGAATTGGATCGACGACGGCCGGTGCGGCAAGGACTTCTTCGATAGTAATCGGCTTACGGCGGATCGCCTTTGGATTGAGCGCCGCCCAGCGGCGACTCTCAACGACGAGCTTTGCAAACTGCGCGCGCGTCGTCCCGTATTGATACATGTGGCGCTGCGCGACAAGCGCATACGCGCCGACCGGGAAACACATGCCGAACGGACGCTCGAAATCATCGGCGTACTCCGGCGTCAGGGTGACGTACTCGCCTTGCCGCGGCGTCGTTCCGTACGCGACAAGAACGGTCGAACAGATGCCGGAGCGGATTGCGGCTGCGGCCGTGTCCATGTGCGACACGTTGGAAGCGCCGCCGACGAATGTCTCCTCCAACCACTTCGGTGTAAGCCCCATGTACTCGGAAAAATTGAGGGCCGCCATTCGCCCGCCCGTGTGCGCAACGACACCGTCGATATCGCCTTTGGTCAGACCGGCGTCGGTGAGCGCGTTGCGCGCGGCTTGCGTCTGTAGCTCGAGGCCGGAGCAGTTCGGGAGATCGCCGATCTCATCGGACTCGGCAACGCCGACAATGCAGATGGTATCTGAGCTCACCGCATCACCAAGACGAGTGGCTGACCATATTCGACAAATGCGCCGTCTTCCACCAGATGCGCCGCGATCCGCGCGCCGCTTGGCGCAAGCACGGGAGTCGATTTTTGCGGCGCCTCGATGCGTCCGATGCAGCCGTCGGACGGAATGCCGTCGCCCGGGACAGCGCGGAAAATCCCAACCGCCGGCGATGCGACCTCCGTAGCAATTGGCGCGTCGCCGCGCGCGGTAATCGCGTCGACGACGAGTCCATTTTCTTCGAAGTGCAGCGCACCGCTCGGCCATGCCTCGAGAAGCGCAAGAATCTTGCGCACGTCGCGATAGGTCAATTTGCCGTACGCCAATTCGACGTTCATGCGCCCGGCCTGATCCATATGAGCGGCAACCCGGTTGTGACCGCTTGCTCGTTTTCGGCGGCGATCTCGACGACGGTGCCCGCGACGCCGGCCGAGATCGTATTAAACAGCTTCATCACCTCGACGATGCAGACCGTATCGGAAGCACTCACGCGGCTACCCACTTCGACGAATGGCGGCTCATTCGGCGCCGGCGCACGGAAAAAGGTCCCGCTCATCGGCGCGCGGATCGCAATGAGATCCGAATCGGCGCGCGATTGCGTCGAGGCAGCGGCTGGAACAGGCTGCTCTCTGGCTCCTGCGGCCTGCGCAGCGCGGCCGCGGCCTTGCGGAATGCGCCCGGTGCTCTCGACGTCGACTTCGAGCACGACGTCGCCCTGCGCGAAGTGGAAATGTTTGTAGCCGAGCTCGCGAATCCGCTGCAAGAGCGCGAGGATCTCACCCGCGTTCACGTCATCATCCCTTTCCCGACGAATTGCGTCGTGATATTGCCGGCGCGGAACTCCGGATGATCCAACATTGCGATGTGAAATGGAATCGTCGTCTTGATCCCTTCGATGACGTAGTCGTTCAACGCGCGTTGCATTCGCGTGCGCGATTCTTCGCGATCTTTGCCGTGGACGATAAGCTTCGCGAGCAGCGAATCATAGTTCGGCGGAAAGCAATAACCCTCGTAAGCGTGGCTGTCGACGCGCACGCCGGGACCGGCCGGCGGTAGGTATCGCGTGAGGACGCCGGGGCACGGCATGAAATTTTGCGACGGATCCTCTGCGTTGATACGGCACTCGATCGCGTGTCCGGCGAGTGGAACGTCGCTCCCGATCGAAAGCTTGCCGCCTGAAGCTACGGTCAGCTGCTCCTTCACGATGTCAACTCCGGTGACCATTTCCGTTACGGGGTGCTCGACTTGAATTCGCGCGTTCATCTCGATGAAAAAGAACTCGCGCGTCTTCGGATTGTAAAGAAACTCGACTGTTCCCGCTCCGAAGTAGCCGACGGAACGTGCGGCGTTGACGGCTGCCGTGCACAGCCGCTCGCGAATCGTCTGATCCAATCCGGGCGAGGGCGCCTCTTCGATCAGCTTTTGATGCCGGCGCTGCGTCGAACAATCGCGCTCGCCGAGCGCGACGACTGTGCCGTGCTGATCGGCGAGGATTTGAATCTCAATATGCTTGACTGCATCAAGATAGCGTTCCATGTACATTCCGCCGTCGCCAAAGGCAGCTTCGGCTTCACGCGACGCATCGAGAAATGCAGCGGCGACCCCGGAAGCATCATCGACCACGCGCATGCCGCGCCCTCCGCCTCCGCCGCGCGCCTTCAAGAGAACGGGCATGCCGATCGAGCGCGCCATTTCAGCAGCTTCGGAGGGATCGGAGATCGCGTCCTTCGTTCCGCCGACGACGGGAACGCCGGCCTTCGCGACGGTCTCGCGCGCAATAATCTTGTCGCCGACCGCGCGGATGGCTTGCGGCGACGGTCCGATGAATATCACGCCTTGCGACGCACAGAGCGCCGCAAACTCGGCGTTCTCGGCAAGAAAGCCGTAGCCGGGATGAATCGCATCTGCGCCGGTGCCGAGCGCGGCGGCGACGACGGACGACATGTCGAGATAGCTGCGGCGGCCGGGCGGCGGCCCGATGCAAACTGCGGTATCCGCTTGCTCGACGTGCATCGATTCCGTGTCGGCTTCAGAATAGACGGCGACCGTTTCGATTCCGGCGGCGCGGCATGCTCGAATGACGCGCACCGCAATTTCACCGCGATTTGCAATCAACACGCGTCGAATCATGCGTGTTCCACGACAATCTCGCGCACCCACGGGCGGCGTGCAAGCTCGGCTAACAACTGTGCGGCGGGGGTATCGGCATAAACGTCCCAAGCGGTGCGATCGATTTGTGAGCGCGCCCCGGTGAACGTTCGCATCGCTCCCTGGCTGAGGTGCAACGCCGTAACGTCGTCTTCGCTCGCGACGTCATTTGCCTTCTCTCCGCGCAGCTTCGTACGAAGATGCGAAAGCCCGCTGGCGCCGTTCTCGAGGTTCCAAGCGGCTTGCTCGCAGATCCACGTCGCAACCGGAAGAGCCATGGGCGAATCGCCAAGGCCGGCGCGGATCCGCGCGACCTCAGCCTCGAAGAGCCGGCCCGTATCACGTTCGCGCAAGACGGCCGGCAATTGATGCCGGTCCGTTTCAACGTCGTACAAGACCGGAGCGCCTTTCGGCAGACCGTAGTAGTCTGCAACGCCGAGAAAATAATCTGAAATCGCCGCGACCGTAGCGCCGTCGACCTCCGAATGATAGCCCTCACGCTCAAGATGCTCGGCAAAGAAGTCGGCAGACGGCAACGAGACGCCGCCGGAAAGCGGTTCCGTCGCCGCATGGACCGCCGAGACACCGTAATCGAGTGACGACAAACATGAGATTTCAGCACGGCTCGATCGGCAATGCGTCCGAAGTTCGAGCGGGATCGCACGAATTTGCCGCGCTAGCGCTCCGATGATTACTTGCACGCACTCGGGATGTAAGATGCCGCTGAAATCCAGCAGCGCGATCGCGTTGCACCCGAACTTCACGAGCCTCTGCGCCTTCGCGGCGAAATAGTTTGCATCGTACGCCTCGCCAAGCACGTACACGATGCCGCCGCAAACGGTCAGGCCTAGCTTCTTGCACTCGTCAACGATCGGCTCGAGCGAATCGACGTCGTTGAACGGATCGTAGCAATCGACGCGCGAGACGCCGTTCTTCGCCAGCAGTCGCAGCGTTTTGCGCAGCGTCTTCCTGCCGACGGGTCGGGTGCCGAAGAGATACTTGCCGGCCAGCGAGACGCTGGCAGGCGTATGCGAGAGTCGCTTCGCTGCCAAGCGCAGACGCTCCCAAGGATCCTCACCGAGCCGATCCGCGCACGCGATGAAAACAAACGGGTCGAGCAACTCGACCGCTTTGTATCCAGCCTTGTCCAGCCTCGGAACGATAGGCAGAAGCATCTCGTTCGTCATCATTCCGGCCCATAGCGAAGCTTGCCCGGCCGTCAGCGTGGAATCCACAATTTCTACGGATGAAATATTTGTCATTTAGCTTGACGAATTTTAGCAAATCAGTTTTAATTTGGGCAAGCTAGACCCTTTAAGGGAGGCTCTAACCTGGCATGATCCGTGTCATTTATTGACCTCAAAGGCCGCACGACGATCATTACGGGCGCGGCGGGCGGTATCGGTCGAGCCACAGCCGCGGAGCTCGCCAAAGCCGGATCAAACGTCGCGCTCTTCGATCTGGCGGACGCCGGTGACATCGCGCGTTCGATCGCACTGACGCACGGCGTTCAAGCGCGTGCTTATTGTCTGGACATTCGCGAGGCCGGCTCCCTTGCCGACACCATCGAGGAAACCGCTGGGGATTTCGGTTCGGTCGACCATCTCGTCAATGCTCACGGCGTGCAATATCTCTCCGACCTGGCCTCGTTCTCGGAAGACAAGTGGAAGTTCATCAACGATGTTAATCTTTTCGGAACTTTCCTCACGGTGAAGTCGGCGTGGCCGTATATGGCAAAAGCCGGCCGGGGCAGAATCGTCAACTTGGCGAGCGTTCACGGTATCGTGGCGTCGCCGCTCAAGTCTGCCTATATTGCTTCAAAGCACGGGGTCGTCGGCTTGACCCGCGCGGCCGCCGTCGAAGGCGCATCCGCCGGAATTACGGCGAACGCAATCTGCCCGGGTGCCGTTCTTACGGAAATGGTGACCCGCCAAGGACCGGAATACGTCAAACGTTTCGGCGGCGGCATCTCCGAGGAGGAAGCGCTCAGCCGCGCGTTTCTCGAAACGATGCCGACTCGCCGCTTCATCGATCCAAGCGAGATCGGTCAGCTCTGTACCTATCTTTGTTCGGATGCCGCACGCTCGATCACAGGCTCGATCATCCCCATCGATGGTGGATGGTCGGCACACTGAACGCCGGAGGGGACCCCGCGTGAAGAAATTCATTTGCTTCCTGATTTTGATGTCGCTCGCCGGCAGCGCAAGCTACGCGGCGCCTTCGCGAACGTTTACACCGTGGGGCTGGCCGCAGCCGTACGACCAGGTTTCACAGAAGTCGATCGACTGGCTCAAATCGAAGGGGTATTGGCCGCTTTCAATCGCGTGGACGGGGCCGTGGTCGGGTGAGGACAGCATCGCAACGGCGATGGAGCATCTGCAGCTGCTTCAAAAGCGCGGCGTCGAGGCCAAATACACCGAATACATCGGCGGCCCACCGATCAACGAGTCGATGCTCGCCGGCCGCTCGCAAGTCGGTTTCGAAGGCAACTTCCCGTTCACGACGCTGCTCGTCAAGCAATTCCCCGTCGTCGATCTTGCGGTGCTTAGCCCGAATCTGTTGCATTGCGTCGTCGTGCCGAATGACTCGCCGTACAAGTCCCTCAAAGATTGGGCCAATCAAAAGACGCCGCTCAGCGTCGGAGTGCTGATCGGCTCGTCGCCTGAGTTCTATTTCCAAGACGCAGCGCGCGTCAACGGCGTCGTGATCGGCAAGGACGTTACGCTTGTGAACATGCCGGTCGCGGACGAGATCACAATGCCGCGCGGTATCGCCGGCGTCGTTCCTTGGGAGCCGACGTGCTCGTTCATGGCCGACTATCTGAAGACGGGCAGGATCATGGATGAAAGCTACGCCTACAGCATGTATGAGGGCAATTACTACGTCACCGCGGATGTCGTAAAAAATGCGCCCGACGTCGCGCAAGCGTTGACCGACGCGTTCATGGAAGCGACACTCTACATTCGCTATCATCCCGACGAGGTCGTTGACTGGCTGAGCGTCGACCCGATGCTCAAGCACTTTCCGAAAGCGATGCTCGCGCAGCAGCAACTCGATTACAACAACCTGTATAAGCCGACCGCCGCATATCCGTTCCCCCGGTATTGGGCGACGGAGAATGCACGCATCGCAGAATTTCTCTACAAGAATAAGACCGTCACGCGCTTGTTGACCGCTCAAGATTACTTCGTGGCGTGGGATCCCCACTACATGGACGCGACGTTCAAGAAGCTCGGCTGGAAAGTACCGAGCACGCCGCCTTGGATTCCGAAAAACTGGCCCGGGAGAATCGGCCACCCACCGTATCCGACCTATTACAACACTTCAACATTGAAAAAGCCGCAGCCGTGGCCCGAAAAGGGTGATCTAACCGCGGCTTGGCAATTTGAAGGTAAGACGTATCAACCGTAATCTATAGGGACACGCTTGGCCAAGCTCGTCGTCGATCACGTCAATAAAGTCTTTCGCCTCGCGCGCGAGCGCACGGAACTGGTCGCCCTCAAAGACATTTCGTTTACGGTCGAGGACGGCCAGTTCTATAGCGTGCTCGGCCATAGCGGCTGCGGGAAGACCACGCTCTTGAACATGATCGCGGCGCACGAGAAGCCGACCAGCGGAACTTTGACGATCGATGGAAAGCCGATCGTCTCGCCCGATTGGACGAAGACGATCGTGTTTCAAGAGCACGCGCTTTTCCCGTGGTACTCGGTATACCGGAACATCACGTTCGGCCTCGAGATGAAACGTTTGCCGCGGTCTGAGATCAAAGAGATCGCGGCGCGCTACATCGATCTCGTTGGACTGCGCGGCTTTGAAGATCGCTATCCGGGCGAACTGTCGGGCGGCATGCGGCAACGCGTCTCGCTGGCGCGTTCGCTCGCCGTGCAGCCGTTGATCCTGCTGATGGACGAGCCGCTCGCCGCGCTCGACGCACAAACGCGAATGTTCATGCAAGACGAGCTCGAGCGCATCTGGCAACGCGACCGCAAGACCGTCGTGATGGTGACACACAGCATCGAGGAGGCGGTTAAACTCTCGGACGTCATCCTGGTTCTCTCGCCGCGCCCGGGCCGCGTCCGTTCGGTGTTTGCGATCGACTTGCCGCGGCCGCGTAAAGAGACCGACCCGCGCTTCCTTGAGATCAAGGAGCAGATCCGCGACCTGATCTTTCAGGACTTCGTCGAAAGCGCTTTGTAGGTTATGGAGCTTCTTCGGCGCATTGCCTGGGTGCGCAATTTCGGTTTCGTTGCGATTGTCGTGATCGTGTGGCAATTCTTCAGCGGCTACGTATTTCCGAAGACGCATCCGTCGTTCGTGACGCTGATGCCGCCACCGTCGGCGGTTGCCGTCGCGGCCTACCAGCTTGTCGTCACCGGCGAGCTCGGAATTCAGGCGTGGGCGAGCTTCGAGCGCGAGATGGTCGCATTCATAGCCGCAGCGCTAACCGCGATTCCGCTTGGCATGGCGATGGGTTGGTGGCGCAGCTTCTACAATCAGATGATTCCTTTGACCGAGATGCTGCGGCCGATGCCGCCGCTGGCATGGATTCCGCTCGGCATCTTATGGTTCGGCGTCGGCAATACGGAAAATGAGTTCATTATCTTTCTCGCGGTGTTCTTTCCGGTCCTGATCAACACGATCGCGGGAATTCGTTCCGTCGATCTTCAGATGATTCGCGCGGCGCGCAGCCTCGGCGCCAACGAAAGCGCAATTCTGTTTCGCGTCGCGTGGAATGCCGCACTGCCGCAGATTTTCACCGGCCTGCGCGTCGGCTTCGGCATCGGGTGGATGGCGCTGGTCGCCGCCGAGATCACCGGGGCACGAACCGGCCTCGGATTTCTGATGTGGGACTCGCGCAACTTTCTGCGCACCGACATCATTATTACGTGCATGGTCACGATCGGCTTTCTCGGCCTAGCGTTCGATCAGGTCTTGCTGCTCCTCATGCGTTGGGCGCTGCCGTGGTGGCGGGAAGCTCGCTGAACATGAACTCTGACGCGCAAACGCGCGCAAACGCCGCACAGATGCCCGTCCTCGAATTTGCGACGACCGCGTTCACCGTACCGCCGCGGCTATCGCAAGCGACGGTAGCGATCGTGACGACCGGCGCGCTCGTCGGCGACGGTCACGCGGATTGGAATCAAGGCGAGGAAACATTTCGCGTACTCCCGCGCGCCCAGCGCGCCTTCCGCATGGCGCATTGGAGTCTCAACTTCGATCGCACCGGCTTTACGAGCGACATCAACGTGCTCTATCCGATCGACCGCCTCGAAGAGCTTGCGGCCGAAGGCATCATCGGCGGCGTCGCGCCACGGCATCTTTCATTCATGGGCGCTCTGCACGATACGCTCTCGACGATTCGTCTGGACACCGGACCCGCAGCCGCCAAGCTGCTGCGCGACGACGGCGTAAGCGTGGTGCTACTGACCGGAGCTTGACCGATGTGCACGCGCACAGGTGGTGCGCTCGCACACGTGCTCGAACAACAAGGGCTCGCGACCGTTCAGCTTTCGTCCGTGCGCGGTCACACGGAGCGCATCAAACCGCCGCGCGCATTGTACTGCGAATTTCCGTTCGGGCGTCCGCTCGGAAAACCAAACGATGCAGCGTTTCAGCGCAGCGTTATCATGGCAGCCTTCGGATTGCTCGCGAGCACAGAGGGTCCGATCCTCGAAGATTTTCCCGAGCGCATCGCAGACGCCACCGACACGCCGATGACGTGCACGCTGCCGCCGTCATTCAATGGAGCGACGTCTTCGGTAATCGACGAAGCGCGCGCGCTGCGCTCCGCATACGAACGTCAGCTCAAGCGCAGCGGACGCACGTCGGTTGGGATAACCGGCGGCGTCGAAACGATCCCGGCGCTGCTCGAAGCCTTCTTAAAGATCGCGGCCGGCACGTCACCTGACGATGCGGGGCTGCCGAGCGAGCCGCATCGCGCCGCGCTCGACGTCCGCGCGTATTACGAAGAGGCCGCGCTCGCGCTCGCCGATCATGTGCCGGAAGCGCGCGCGACGGAATCGTGGTTTTTCCAGCAGACGGAGGCCGGAAAGCTCTTGCGATCTGCACAGCAACAATTGATTGCAGCCGGCCGGACGGATTACTTAGATACGATCGTGCCGCGAGGTCAAGAGTAACGCGCGTATAGCGCCCGCGCGAATCCCTTATCGAACCACGCGTTTTGAGATAAGCGCTGGAACCACGGCGTCGAGCGCGAGCGCTTGCGTTCTTCGGCAAGTGCTCGTCGTGGTACCACGGAAGAAAGATTCGTCATGGAACTTGACAAATGCTGCCCTACCGGCAGAACTGCGAGGACCTATGAACCGAACCTCGTTCGCGACAAGCATGCTCGGCGCGCTCGGCGCAGCTTCCGTAGCCGCGCCCCGAATTGCACGCGCAGCAGATGAATTTCCAAGCCGTCCGATCACGCTGATCGTTCCGTGGGGACCCGGCGGCGGCTCCGATCAGGTCGGACGTGCCGTCGCTAAATCTCTGCAAGACGTCCTGAAAGGGACGTCGGTCCCAGTCATCAACGTGCCCGGCGCCGACGGTAACGACGGCATGGTTAAGCTCGTCGGCAGCGACGCCGACGGCTACACGATGGCCGTGTTCATCGTGGACACGTTCGTCGGCAACATGACGTCGAAGACTTCGGCCGCGTGGCATATGAGCGACATCACGCCGCTGGCGGTGATGAATCGTCAGCCGTACACGTATTTCGTATCGTCGACCGGCCCGTACAAGTCGTGGGCGGATCTCGAGAAAGCCTCCAAAACGACGCAGATCAAAATCGCGATCGACGGGTTCGGCAGCTGTGAAGATCTGCTCACGAAATTCTTGGCCCGCAGGGGCGTGAAACTTACGGTGATTCCGTTTGCGAAACCCGGAGAACGCTACGCGGCGCTCCTGGGAAATCAGGTCGATCTGATGACCGAGCCCGACGGCAACCTTCGCCGCTACATCGAGGGCGGACAGATGCGGCCGGTGATGGTGTTCGACACGAAGAGAGTTCCCCAGATGCCGGGCGTACCGACCGCGATCGAGGCCGGCTACAAGGTGGCACCATTGTTCTGGCGCTCCTTCGTGGTAAAGGCGGGGACGGACCCGCGCATCGTTGCGTTCTTATCCGACGCGTTTGCTCGCGTCTATAAATCGGCTGACTATCAGCAATTTATGGATTACACCTGGTCTGCCAAAGACAGCTACGTGTCTGCAAAAGATGTCCCGGCCTTCTACCGGAGATCGCAGCAGCAGATACAAGAAATTGAGGGAGCGTAATGACCCCGACGATCGGCGTGATGATGGGAGATCGACATGGAATCGGTCCCGAAATCACGGCACGTTTTCTCGCAGAACCCGACCTCGATCGGATTGGGAAGATCGTCTTGTTCGGAGATCCCGCCGTACTCGAATTCGGACAGCGGGTCGCAAACGTTTCAAAAGCCGCGGTTTCCCGATTCGTTTCAAAATCGCGGCCTTCCGAAGGCGCCGGTGAGGCACGCGTAAGCTCAACTGCCGGTTCTGAAGTCCTTGACACCTGGAAGCAAATGATTCAAGCCGCGCAGCGCGGCGAGATCGACGCAATTCTCTACGCACCGGTAAACAAAGAGGCGATGCATCTGGGCGGCCTACGCGAAAACGACGATCTGGAGTTTTTCTGCGCCCAACTGGATTTCAAAGGCTATACGAACTGGATCTACGTTCTCGAACCGATGTGGATGTCGCGCATCACAGGTCACGCTTCGATTCGTGACGTGCCTGACCTGATCACCAAAGAAAATGTGCTGCAATCGATCCAACTCCTCGATCGGACCATTGCCCCCGCGAAAAAGACGAAGCCGAAAATCGCGGTAGCCGGATTGAATCCGCACGCCGGTGACGGCGGCCTCTACGGCGACGAAGAAATCAAGAGCATTGCTCCGGCGATCGCCGACGCCCGCCAACTCGGCATTGACGTAGACGGTCCGTTCCCGCCTGATTCTGTGTTTGTACGTGCGCAGGCGCATTCGTACGACGGGGTCGTGACGATGTATCACGATCAAGGCGGAATTGCGATGAAGCTCCTTGGGTTTGGGAAGGGAGTCGCCCTCATGGGCGGTCTCCCATTCCCCGTCGTGACTCCCGGTCACGGAACGGCCTACGACATCGCCGGTCGAGGCATCGCGCAGTCGCTCGGCGTGAAGCAGACGTTCCAGATCGCTTGCCGCCTTGCCGGCGGCTCGAAGGTCAGTGTGTCGCTGCGATGAGTGTGTCGACGTCCTTGCGTCGCGCAGCAAAGAACGCTGGCAGGTCTTTCGCCGCAACATAGCTGTCGGGATCGGACCACGACGACTTCAAGAACGCTTGGAAGTCCGCGGTTTTGTACGCGCTTGCTAAAGCGCGATCGAGAAACGCCACGTTCTTCGGATCGGTGCCCGCCTTGACGGCGATGGTGCGCCATTCTTCCAGGACGACCTTGTAGCCGACTTCGTGCGCCGTCGGGCAGTAAGGGACGACCCCAAGACGTTTTTCGGCCCAGACGCAAATTGGCTTCATCTGACCGGATTCGACATAATGACTCACATTGCCGATCGGATCGCACATGACTTCGACCTGGTTTCCGAGCAGCGCCGCATAGCGTTCGCCCGGTTTCGCAAATGCGACCTGTGTAAGTTTCAAGCCGCCCTTATTGGCAAAGTACTTGGTTCCAATATCCTCCGCGCTTCCGTACCCGGTGATGGCGACGCGCATCTGCGTAGTCTTCGCGGCTTTCTCGAATGAGGCCCAATCCTTGTATGGGCTGTCCTTCGAAAGATAATATGCAAACGGCATGGTGTTCATCATCGCGAGCGGTGTGATGTCGCTCAAGTGCCAAGCCGGCGGCGTCTTCGCGGTTATGTTGCCGACGAACGTGTCCGCGATAAAAATGACCATGGTGTAGCCGTCGGCGTCGCCGCCGGCCAACCTGACCATCCCGTCGTTACCGTCGGCGCCGGGGACGTTGATGACGGGGATCGAGGTCCCTTTCAGAACGTCTTGGAGATTCTTGGCAACCGCGCGTCCGACTTGATCGGAGCCGCCGCCCGGCCCCCATGGAACAATCAACGTGATCGGACGGCTTGGATACGCATCTTCTGCACGCGCCAACTGCGGCGTAGCGACCGTCGCTGCGCCGAGCGCACCGAGCATGCTCGCGGTGAATGTGGTTCGTTTCATGATTCCCCTCCCAGCAAAATAGGTTTAGGTTTGCGCCCCAGAATTTCGCGCACCAGCGGGTAGGCGAGTGCGACGATCGAGAGTCCGATCAGCGTCCCGCTGATCGGGTGCCGCAGAAAAATCGTCCAGTCATTGTTGTAGCTCACCATGGTTTGGATGAACGAGCTCTCTGCGAGCGGACCGAGGATGACGCCCAACACCATCGGTGCGATTGGAAACCGAAATCGTTCGAAAAGAAAACCGAGAACGCCGAAGACGACGATGATCCAGACGTCGTTCATGCTGTTGCGATCCGCATAAGCGCCGACGATGCAAAAGACCATGACAATCGCGACCAAGAGCGGCTGCGGTATCTTGAGCACCTTGACGACCACTTTGATCCAGACGAAGCCCATCACGCACATGCCGATGACGCCGACGAACAACGAGGCGAGGATAGAGTAGACGACGATCTTCGAATCGGGCTGCGTGAAGAGCAGCGGTCCCGGCTGCACGCCATGCAGTAAGAACGCGCCGAGGATGACCGCCGTCGCACCGCTGCCGGGTAATCCCAGCGTCAAGAGTGGGATCATGTGACCGGCAACCGATGCAGTCGAACCGATCTGGGGTGCAACGATCCCTTCGGGGACGCCCTTGCCCAACTGATCGCGGCGCTTGCCGTACTGCTTTTCTATGCCGTACGAGATGAACGACGTGATGGTCGCGCCGGCGCCCGGAACGATCCCGAGAATCGTGCCCAAGATGCTGCTGCGAATGAAGGTCGAGCGGATCGACCACATTTCACGCAGCGACGGGAACGACGTACCGACGGCGACGTCGTCCGGCGGTTTTTCGATCTTCGGAAGACCCCGGCCGACGCGGCTGATGAGCTCGCCGAGACCGTACATGCCGACCAGGATCACGACGTACGGCAAACCGCCCATCAGAACCGGCATGCCGAACGTGAAGCGCTGCGCACTGTACGTCTGATCGACGCCGATCGTTGCGATCCAGAGTCCAATCAGCAAGCTGATGAAGGCATTGACGAACGATTTTCCGGCCAGCGCAGCGATCGATGTAAATCCGAAGAACACTGCCGCAAAATATTCGGGCGGTCCGAATTTGAGCGCCGCGTTGCTAAACGGTACCGCGAGCGCAACCATCACCGCTGATGAGATCAGACCGCCGGTGAGTGCGGCGACGAGCGCCCAACCAAGAGCCTTTGCAGCTTCCCCGCGCTGCGTCATGCTGTAGCCGTCCCACAGCAGCGGAACGTCCATCGGTTCGCCGGGAATCCGGTACAAGATCGCGGTGAAGCATCCGGCGTACGTTCCGGAAACGTAGATCGCCGTCAGCAAGATGATCGCCGGCTCGATCGGCATGCGGTACGTAAACGGCAGCGCCAACACCACGCCCATGACGAGACCCAAGCCCGGCATAATCGAGACGGCCATCCCGATCAAGAGACCGAGCAACAACATCGAAAAGTCTCCGAGCGAGAAGACATGCAGGAGGCCGGAGCCGAGACTGTTGAGCACGTCCATGCGAGCTCAGTGCACTCCGAGCATCTTGAGCAGCGCGAGCGTGAGCGCTTTGAACGGGCCGGCACCGAGCGGCAGCGCGACGTAAACGATCTTCATGAAGACGAACATCAGCACGAGCGGCGCGATGATGCTCGTTGCAAGAAGCGGCACCACTTGACGAAAGCGGCTAACGTAGGCGATGGCGCCCATGTAGAGCACCGTCGCAACGAAAAATCCGAGAGCCGGCAGAACGTACGCGTAGACGACCGTCACGCCGATGGCAAGCAACGCGAGGTGCGTGTAATCGCCCCCGCCATCCGAGAGCGGAAGCTCATCGTCAGCCGAGGCTGCCGGCGCGGCGCCGACGATCAGTATTCTTCCCAGCTGCCAGACGCACGTCACGAGCAGCAGGCCGAGTACGATCTTCGGCCACGCGTCGGGACCGACGCGCCCTGGCACTAGCTCGAACTGAAAACGCTGCGCGAGAAAATACAAATAGGCGGCGCAGCATAAGATCACTGCATAGGCTGCCGACCGCTGCAGTCTACCCCTCAGCAGCATTTGTCATGCTCCATGACGAATCGCGCTTTTCCTGCCGAACGCATCGCAAACGTTTTCTTAACGATTACGTTCGGACGGAAGCAGTTTCGCGATCGGCTCGCTGAGCTCGTAGACGCTCGACACCGCGAGGTCGCGTCCATATGCGACGTGCTCGGCCTCGGCACGTTTTCGCAGACGCTCTTCGTGCACCGCGAGCACGTCTTTCGGAAACGGCATCGCCGCGGCATCCAGAATACGCAAGTAGCCGTCGACGTCACGCGCCGGCATGACGCGACTGCGAACGAACCGGTTCGGGGACCAGGGGATGTCGAGAACCCCCGCCTCGAGCGCGCGAACGGTTCCACTGGCGACGTCGCCTTCGCCTAGCTCGAGCACCCGATCGACGATCGGCCGCACCTCGCGCCGAATCAGGTCGCGTTCGAACTCGTATTCGGGAAGCCCCTCGAGCCGGATCTTGCGCGCGAGATAGATCGCCATGCGCGTCATCCGCAAAGCCTCGCAGTTTGCTTCCGGCGTTGGAATCCCGAAGGCTTCGTGGACGCTCTTGGTCGTCACGCTGACCGCGCCGCCGATCGCAGCCAGCGTTCCGCCGTACGAGACGATTGCGGCAGCTTGCGCTTCATCGTGCGGCCACGCGCCCATCCAATGCAACGATGTTACTGGCGTGAACGTGTCCGCGTGGCCGGCTTTGCGCGCATATTCCTCGCACAGCTCGCGACAGGTCGCGAGTGCCGCCGCATCTTGAATGAGATGCAGCGTCTGCCCGAGCTCGAGGCCGTAGTTGCGAACGCCCTGCGCCATCGCGAGCAGCATGTCGAGAATACAAACGACGATCGCAATCGACGGCGGGATGTTCGTTCCCGTCAAAAATCCGGGCTGGCGGCGGTGGATCTCGACGCCGTGCGCGAGATATTCGGCCGCGAGGCGGTCGAGATACTGATAATTGCGAATGCCTTGCTCAACGGAAAGCTCTTTCGTGTACGAAACCGTGTACGCGATTCCGGAGCCGAGGTAGCCGTTGTAGCCTGCAGCAAATCCGATCTCGCCGGTGAGTTTTGGCATCGACGTCCCGGTCAGCATGACGGCCGGTTTTTCGATGGCTTCGATCAGCTTGCGCGTGGTCGGCACGCCGTAGTTCACCATCGGATAGCCGTTGAGCATCGAACGTCCGAGCCGTTCGGATTCGTTGACGCCTTCTTGGGCCTGTTCAAAATGTTCGTTGCGCGTATAGCTGTCGGTCGTCGTCGGGACGATATCGGCGAGCCCCTCGCGATCGAGCATCTGCATGAGGTTCTTCTGCAGCTCGAAGGTACCGAAACCGCCGCGCGGCTGAGTTAGGGTTCGCTTCTCCGCGTCGGCGCGCCGCAAAACGCCGGCCAAGCGCCGGTGGTCGGGCATGCCCTTGTGGTACGCGACTGCCTCGTCGATATCGACGCCCGCGCCGGTCGGCCAGCGCGCGAGATTTTCGCGCCGCATCGCGGCGAACACGTCGTCCGCGATCCGTTCTTGCGAGAGCAGTGTTTGCGCGACGGTGCTCACTGCGCGACTTCTTTCGCGCGATCGGCCGGCGTGATCGAACGCCGCGCAAGGCGTAGCGCCGTTTGCGGATCGACGCTGGCGAGCAAACCGATCGCGTATAAGATGTAGTCGCGGTCAAGGTACAGATGCGGTGCGCGCGGACGCAGCGAGCGTGGATCCGAAGGCGCCGAACGCATGGCTTCGAGCAGCGCATCGTGATCGCCGAGATGGATCGGCGCTCCGCCGGTCGCAACGACGAACTCGATACGTGTGAGATCCTTGCCGTACTGAACCGTCGCAGGTCCCATCGTGGTGTACACGGTCTCAACCGTTCCTGCGTGCCGCCGTACCGCAATTTCAATCGCCGTTGCAAGTAACGCGCGGTCGAAGGCATGCTCCGCCGGCGTTTGCGGAATCATCTCGACGTTCTCGGCGATGCGCTCGAGCATTGCGCCGACGCCGGCAACGGAAATGTTTGCCTGCTGCGCAATCCGCTCGACGCCCGCTGCTTCAACGACTGAGGCCGCAGTGTGACGCATGCCGAGATCGCCTTCGACGGTGCGCTTGATGCGCGGCTCGGGCATGCCTTTCTGAATCGCGCCGCTGCTCGATTCGCCACTTGCAATCGAGTGAACGTCGGTCGTCGCGCCGCCGGGATCGACGACGAGCAGCTCGCCGAGTCCCGGTTCGCCGCCGGCGCCGTCTGCGAGCAATCGCGCGCCTTCCATGACGGCGGCGGGCGTCGGCATCAAAACGTCGTCGAACATCTCTTGCGCGCGATCGATTCCCTTGGCGTGCACGATGCGCGCAATGAAAATTTGGCGAATCGCATCGCGCGCCGATTCCGATGCAAGCTTCCCGAGCTCGGGCATCACGTTGTCGGCGACCGTCAAGCTGCGCCCGGCGAGAAGCTCGCGCGCATCGTCGGCTGCGACACGATTACCGGCGTAGACGATCGGCGCATCGGTCTTGATCTGCGCCAGCATCTTCGCGTTGTGGACGACGACCTCGGTGTTCCCGCCGTCGGTTCCGCCGGCGAGAAGAATGATGTCGGGCGCAAGCGCGTCAATCGCCTCGACGTCGCTGCGCGTGAGCTTGTTGGTGAACGTTCCGACCAGCTTTGCGCCGGCGCCGAGCGCGGCTTGGCGCGCGGCTTCGACGGTCAGCTCGCGGACGAGACCGATCGTCACCATACGCAAGCCGCCCGCCGCACTGCTCGACGCAAGGCGGTAGCGAAAGCGCGGAAGTGCGCCCAGCTTTGCCTCGAGGTCGCTCAGCGCCGCGCGCATTCCGATGCGAATGTCGGTGCGCACGGTCGAGGGACCTTGACCGGTTCCGATCAGGCGAGCCTCGTCGAGATCGACGGCGCGCAGCTTCGTGTACGTGCTGCCGAAATCGATCAAGAGAGCAGCGTGCGCGTTCATCCGACTTTTTCCCGTGCGGTGAAATCTTGTGCAAGAATCGCAACGACGTCTTCGGTTCGCGTGCCGGGCGGGAACGCGCGATCGAAGCCCATTGCGAGAAAACGTTGCTCGACTTCTTCCCACGGCTGCTTGCCGACCACGAGATTTCCGCCGACGTAGATGAGGATATCTTGCAATCCGGCTTCGATGCACAATTCGCGAAAGCCGCGGCAATCGAGCTCTCCCTGACCGTAGAGCGAGCTGACGAGGATTGCGTCGGCATTCGTCTCGACCGCCGCTGCGATGAATTCCCCGGCCGGCGTCAACGCACCGAGCGAGACGACTTTATAGCCGGCCTCCTCGAGCGCCATCGTGAGAATGCGATTCCCGACGATGTGCGTGTCGGATCCGATAACTCCGGTGACGAGCGTGCGGCCTAGGCCCGGCATTCCGTATGTGCCTGGACTTGCGCTTGAACGGCATCCATGTCGAGCTGGGGTGTCCAGTTCGGTTCCAAGACGATCGCACCGCGCTCGAACAGTAGCGGCGTTTTCAAATACGAACGGCGAGGTTTGAGGAATCCGTTCGATTCCAAAGCGTTCGTTACGAGGCCGCGCGCGACGCAGGCTTCCATCCAGTTGCTCACGTCGCAGGCAACACCGTTGCCGAGCACGGGCTCCATACCCAGCGCGCGTATCTTCGCGAGATCGCGCGCTAAGGTGTCGACCGAGCCGGCTTTCATGAGCTTGAGCTTGACGTAGCGCGCCGCATCGAGCTGCGCGACGCGTTCGATGTCGGCAGCACCGTAGATCGATTCGTCGAGCATCATCGGGACGTTCGAAACGCGCGCAACCGCGACGGCAGAGTCCCAATCGCTTTTATCGCAGGGCTGTTCGAAAAGCTCGATCGCATCGGGATCGAGCGACGTGGAAAACCGAATCGCATCCTCGCGCGTATAACCTTGATTGGCGTCGAGACGCAATGCGCAGCGTCCACGATTGATGCGCTGAATCGTCGCGACGCGGCCCAGATCCACATCGGCGTCGAAACCAACTTTGATTTTCAGGGTTGAAAAGCCGCGCTCGATCGCAGCCGCGATCTCCGTTTCGATCTCGGCGCCGGTCTCGGCTTGGAGCAGCGTGAGCAGCGGCACGCGCGTGAGCTCGTCCACGCGCAGGAGCGGCTTCTCTTCGAGCATGTCGAGCGCCGTAACGAACGCCGTCACCGTGAACGGTGCGCTCGAAAGCAGATCTCCCAGACGGGCGCGCGCTGCAGTAGCGGTCTTGCCGGCGACGAGCGCAGATAATTCTTTGACGCTTTCCCAAGCCGCGTCGACCGTTTCGTCGGTGTACCCGGTGAGATACGTCGCTTCCCCAACTCCTGAGTGGCGTCCGTCGCTCGCTTCGATGAGAATCGTATCGAACGCCTCGATCGCACCGAGCGAGAGATGATAGGGCCGCGTGAGCGGCAACGAGAGACGCCACGCCCGGAGTTGCTCGATCCGATCGACCGCGATCACTTCTGCGACTCTTTCTCCACGAGACAAAGCGCGAACCAGCGGCGTTCTTCTTCGATATCGGAGTCGAGGTCGCGGCGGAACGAACGCAGCGTCGCGGCTTTGGCGGCTTTCACCGCAAACGGATCGAGCTTCGCAATCGTTTCGGCAACCGCGTGCGCTTCATCGAGCAATCGCGCGGCGGGTACGACCCGGCTCACGAGCCCGACGCTGAGCGCGGTTTGCGCGTCGAGCGAGCGTCCCGTGAGCATCATGTCCATCGCAAAGCTCATTCCGACGAGACGCGGCAAGCGCTGCGTGCCGCCGCTGCCCGGGACGACGCCGTGCTTGAGCTCCGGTAAGCCGAAGGTCGCCGTATCGGCCGCGACACGAATCGTGCACGCCATCGCAACCTCGAGGCCCGCGCCGAGAACGTAACCGTGCAGTGCTGCAATGACGGGCTTGCCCATCTCTTCGAGCGTGCGCGGCAATGCGCGCCGCAGCTTGGCGGCGTCGCTCATCTCCGTTTTCCAGGTGCGCGTTTTCAGCTCGCTCAAGTCTGCGCCGGCGCAAAACGCGCGCTCGCCCTCGGCACGCAAGATGATCGCCGCGACATTTGCATCGGTCTCGGCTTGCGCAAGATACTCGAGCAGCGCGCCGCGCATCTCCGGCGTGAGCGCATTCATCTTGTCCGCGCGGTTCAGGGTGAGAATTGCAGTTTTTTCGCGCGTTGCGTACGTGACGTGCTCGCTCATGCTTGCACCCGTACGGCGATTAGCGTGCGAATCTCGGAAACCGAAGCTTTGCCTGAGGCCGTGCGCGGCAGCTCCGCGAGCGTGATGATGTGTCGCGGGCGCTTGTAGCCTGCCAGCTCGCTGCGGCAATGGGCATCGATGGCTTCGATGATGCGGTTGGCATCGCGCGCGTCGATCGGGACGATCGCGGCTGCGGGCAGCTCGCCCCAGCGTTCGTCCTCGATGCCGACGACGGCCACCTCTTTCACTAGTGGGTGCGCAGCGATGACGCGCTCGACTTCAGGCAAGCTGATGTTGAGACCGCCGCTGATGATGACGTCGGCTGCACGTCCGAACACGTGCAAGAGTCCGTCCTCGTTGAAATAGCCGATGTCGCCGGTTTCGATCCAGCCGTCGCGCGAAACCGGGATCGGGACGCCTTCGACGGCGTACGAATCCATCGCATACGGATTGCGCGCAACGATGTCGCCGACGCGCACGGGATAATCCGGCAGCATGCGGGGATTGCGCACTTGCAGCTCGACGCCGAAATACGGACGGCCGACCGACTCGGGATACGCGGCTTGCTCGTGCGGACGTAAGACGGTCATGCTCGGACTTTCGGTCGAGCCGTAATACGTGAAAAGCCGGTTCGGAAAACGCTCGAGGACTTGCGCGTGCAGTGCGGGACGGATGCGCGAACCTGCCGTGATCATCGTGCGGAACGTTTCGGGCACCGGAGTTTCGGGAGACGGATCCTCCTCGATCAACATCTGCAGCATCGACGGCACGAACATGCCCGCGTCGATCTTCTCCTCGCGAATCAGGCGCCAGGTCTCGCACGCATCGAAATGCGCGCACAGAAACACCGTGCCGCCGAAGTTCAGATAGGCGAGCGCAAACGTCATCCCGGCAGAGTGCACGACCGGCATCACGGCCAGATAGTTGTCGTGCGGACGCACGCCGTACACAAACGGAAAGGTTGCGATCCAATTCATGCGCGCAGCGAGCGAGCCGCGGCACGGCTTCGGCAGACCGCGCGTCCCTGACGTCCACATCAGCGTGAAGGCATCGGCGGGCGTCGCAAAGCCGTCGCCCGCGCGCTTGCCTTCGAACGCCTGCAGCTCAACCTCGAAGTCGGCGTGCGCAACGAACGCGGGCTTCGTGTTCAGGTTTGCGCGCTGCATCTCATCGGCAAGGTCGTCGCCGTACACGAAGACCGTTGCGTTCAGGTGCGCAGCGATGTTGCCGAGCTCGCGCGCCTTCAGCCGGAAGTTGACCGGCGAGATTTGCGCGCCGAGCGCGGCTGCCGCGAGCGGAATGACGAGCGCATCGAGCGTGTTGCGGAGCGACATCCCGATGATGCTTCCGCGTCGCGCGCCGCGTGATTGAAAGTACGCAGCGGTCGCGTCAACTCGCGCGAGCAGGTCCGCGTATGTTAGCCGCACGCCGCCGTCGACGATCGCCTCGCGCGACGGGTCGAGACGCGCCCAATAGCGGACGCCGCTAAGCGGCGAGACGCCCGCAGCGCGGTTCATCGCGCGGCTGCCGGCTCCCGAACGACTTCTTGCTCGCCAAAACGCATCTGACCGCTTTCAAGCCGCACCGTGAGATTCTTCGTCCACGACGGGTCTTCACTCGAAAAATCGCTCCGGTAGTGCGCGCCCCGGCTTTCTTGCCGGATGAGCGCACACTGGGCCACCATTTGACCGACGGTCACGGCGTTGCGGACGTCGAGCGCGGATTGCCACGTCAGATTGTATGCACGCGAACCCGTCACTGATACATGGTCGATCCGTTGTTGCAACGCTTGCAATGCGTCGATTGCCTCGCTCATTGCCGTGGCATCACGAACCACGCCGACCTTCGTCCACATCACGTCGCGAAACTCGGCGTGCAGCGCCTGCGGCTGCTCGCCGCCGGTGCGTTCCCATGGCGAAAGCGCCGCCGAAATTGAACGCGACGGATCGACCTTCTTCATGCGGCGTTCCAGGGCGGTATTCGCCGCGCGCAAACCTGCGCGCCGGCCGTACACGGTTGAATCGGCAACGCCGTTTCCACCCAGCCGGTTTGCGCCGTGAACGCCGCCCGAGTCTTCGCCCGCGACGAGCAAGCCCGGCAAATCCGAATGACAATCGCGATCGATGCGCACGCCGCCCATCTCGAAGTGCGAGGTCGGGCAAACTTCGATCGGCTCCTTACGCAAATCACGCCCGATCAAAAAGCAGCGCTCGAGCATGCCGGGGAAAAGCTCTTCGACCGCTTTTGCACCCAGATGCGAAACGTCGAGCCACACGCCGCCGTTCGGTGTTCCGCGTCCGGCCGCAATTTCGAAATAGCATCCACGCGAGACTTCGTCGCGCGTCGCTTTTTCAAAACGCGGATTGTACTTGCCCATGAAGCGTTCGTTCTCGGAGTTATAGAGATGGCCGCCGGCAGCGCGCAGCTCTTCAGCGATGACGCTGCCGTTGAAGCGCGAACCGGGTGCAACCAGTCCGGTCGGATGAAACTGGCTCATCTCCATGTCCATCAAGGTCGCGCCTGCGCGGTACGCAAGCGCGTAGCCGTCGCCGCACTTTTCGAGCGAGGCCGACGAGACACTGAAGATCGGCGCCGAGCCGCCGGTTGCAAGCACCGTGATCTTGGCGCGAACGGCAATGAACTCGCCGGTGCGCGCCGGCAAAAGCACGGCGCCGAAGACTTCGCCGTCTTCCACGAGCAGATCGACGGCACGGCACTCTTCGAGAATTCGCGTTCCGCGCGCGCGGACTTGTTCCGAGAGGCGCGAGACGATCTCGATGCCGGTGAGATCGCCGTGATGCACCGTGCGATCGAAGGTTTGTCCGGCCAGACCTTTCTGGTGCAGATTGCCGTCTTTGTCGCGCGCGAAACGCACGCCGGCCTTTTCCCACATCTCGTGGACGACGACCGGCGCATCTTCGACCAGCGTGCGCGCCAAGATGTGATTGTTGAGCCAATGTCCGCCAAGCATCGTATCTTGAAAGTGCCGCTCGGTCGAATCGTTCGGACTGAGGACGACGTTGTAGCCGCCTTGGACCATGCGCGTGCAGCCGCTCTTCCCGAAAAGGCCTTTGGTCGCGAGCGTGACGTTCAGCTTCGGATTCGTATCCAGCGCGTAGAGCGCGGCCATCAGGCCGGCGCCGCCGCTGCCGAGAACGAGAATGTCGGTCTCGAGCTCTTCCATCACGCGCCTCGCTTGAGCGCCGCAATCGCGGCGAGCGGATCGAGGCCTTTGGGACAAACGTTCGTGCACTGTCCCATCGAGTGACAGCGGAAGACGCCGCCGTCGGCAGCAATCGTCGCGCCGCGCTTCTGGTGCGCGACGTCGCGCGCATCGAGCTGCAGTGTATATGCGCGGTTGAGCGCGGCGGGACCGAGAAAATCGGAGGCGTGACTGAGCACGTCGCACGCGGAGTAGCACAAGCCGCACGTAATGCAGTCGGAATGCGCATCGATCGTTTGCTGCGTCTTCTGGGGATTCGCAATCGGCTTCTGGCTTTGATCCGGGAAGGCGACGCCGACCGCGTTCCACTTCTCGAAGAACGGCGCGAGATCCACGATCAGATCTTTGACGACCGGAAGATTGCGCAGCGGCGCGATCTGCACGGCGGGCGCATCAAGATCGGCCAGACGCGTGCGGCAGGCAAGCTGCTCGCGGCCGTTCACGAGCATACCGCAGCTTCCGCACATCCAGTTGCGGCACGAATAGCGAAACGAGAGCGTTTGATCCAGGCGCTGCTGGATCTCGAAGAGCAAATCGAGGACGGTGCTTTGAGGAGGCAGCTCGAGCTCGTAGTCTTGCGTCCAGCGCCGTCCGGCTTCGAACCGATCGATGCGTGCGTGCGCCATGCTAACCTGCGATCGTTATGTAAATCGCGGCCGCAAACAAAACGACCGCGCAGACGGCAACGGTCGAAAAGAGCCGGTCGCCGTTCTTGCTCAGGCCGAACTCGAGCAACAGCACGCGAACGCCAAGCGCCGCGTGCGTCAAGAGCGCGAGCAAGAGCAACGTATCGAGCACTGCGTCCGAATGCAGTGCGGCCAGTCCCGGTGGCCCGGGAACTTTTCCGATGCGCACCCAGCCCGAGTACAGCTTGAGCGGGAGCAGTACGAGCAACGCGATGGCCGCGACGCGCGAAAGCCAAAAGGCAAGGACGCCGATGCGTAAATGCCGTCCGGATTCGAGCGTCTCGGTCACGCTGTGACCTCCGTTGGAACGAGGCCGAAGAGATCGCCGAAGCACGTGCCGGTTCGAATCGTTGCGATCCCCATGACGTGCGCGAACTCGACGTTCGCGACGTTGATCTCGCCGCCCAGCACCGAGAAGAGCCGGGTTGCAATCGGCTGCAGCTGCGGAAACGGCAAGCCGTACGGCAGCTCGAAGATCAGCTTGGCCAGATCGAGATCACCGCAACCCTCGAGAAAACCCTCGAGCGTTCCGCCGTGATGCATTGATTCAAGGCGTTCCGATTCGATGATGAGTCCGTCGCCGCCGGCCACGAGCATTCTGTCCAATTGCCGCCGTACGTCGTCGACGGTCGGATTCGCAGCGTTTTCGCCTTTGCGGCCGATTTCGAGAAAGGCCTTGAGTCCCGCAGATTTCGCGCGGCGAATCGATTCGTCGGCAACGCGCGCCGAGATGAACGAGGCGCTGGCCGAGATTTCCATCGCGTCGGCGCCGTACTCGGCGCAGGCCTCGACGTATTCGGCGGCTTTGCCCTGGATCAGCGCGACTTCCATCGCCATGCCGCCGAAGAAGACGCGAATGTTTTGCGCGTGATATGCGGCGATCTTCTCGACCAGCATCTTCTTCGAGGTCAGGCGCGGGATCATCCAGCCCAGCTTCGCGTAGTCGATGTAGGGTGCTACGAAATCACCGAGCGACGTGACCTGCGCGTTCGAGATGAAGCCGCTGTCCATGCCGTCGATGCAGATCGTCATCGCCGTCGTGCGCGGCTTTTGCGAAGAATAACGGCCGATTTTCAGGAAGCCGAAGGCGGGATCAGCCATGTCCGGCCGCCCCTGCGACGACGGATTTGAGCTCGAGGTATTCATTGAGAACTTCGGTGCCACGTTCTTTACCAAAACCGCTCTCCTTTACGCCGCCGAACGGCAACCGGTCGTAGTCCGTCGCGATGTCGTTGATCCACGTGTAGCCTGCGTCCAGTTCGCGCACCGCGCGCTCTTGCAAGGCAGCATCGTTCGTCCAGATCGATGAGCCCAGACCGAACACGGTCGCATTCGCGCGCGCGAAGGCCTCGTCGATCGAATCGAACGCCATCACCGGAAGCACCGGGCCGAAGCATTCCTCGCGAATGAGACGCGCGTCGTCGCGAACGCCCACGAGCACGGTCGGCTCGAAGAAGTAGCCTTTGCCTTTATCGGAGCGCTTGCCGCCCGATGTGGCCTTTGCGCCGTGCTCGAGCGCGTCGCGCACGAAACCTTCGACGCTTTCGCGCTGCGGTTGCGAATGCAGCGGTCCCATGCGCACGTTCGAATCGAAGCCGTCGCCGACGGGAAGCTTCGCGGCGCGCTCGCTGACACGCTCGACGAACTCGTCGTATTTCGAGCGATGAACGTAGATGCGCTTCGTTGCGATGCAGGCTTGACCGGCGTTGAAGAATCGGCCGACCGCGGCCGCACGCGCCGCACCGACGATGTCGGCGTCTTCACAGACAATCATCGCGTCGTTGCCGCCCAGCTCGAGCGTGAGACGCTTGAGGCCTTTGGCCGCCAGCGCCATGATCGCTTTGCCGGTCGTGGTCGAGCCCGTGAACGAAACTTTGCGAATCAATGGATGCTCGATCAACGCCGCGCCGACGTCGGCGCCACCGATGACGATCTCGACCACGCCTTCGGGCAATCCGGCTTCATACAGCAGTTCGATGCAGCGCTGCGCTGCGAGCGGCGTTGTCGGCGCAGGCTTGACGACAACCGTGTTGCCGGTCGCAAGCGCGGGAACGAGCTTGTTCGCCATCAGCGTCAGTGGAAAATTCCACGGCACGATTGCGGCGCACGCGCCCAGCGGACGGCGCACGACGCGCGCGGTTTTGCCGGGCAGCTCAACCGAGTCGACAAGCGCACCCATGTCGTCGCCGGCATAGAGATCGAAGGTGTCCGCGGTGCGCTCGACTTCGATCGCGGCTTCCTTGACCGGCTTGCCTTGTTCGCGCGTCAGCGTCGCGGCGATTTCGGATTTGAACTTGCGCAGCGACTCCGCCGTCTTGCGCAGGATAGCTGCGCGCTCGGTGAACGGCGTGCTGCGCCATTTCGCAAACGCTTCGTTCGCACGAACGACTTTGCGCGCGACGTCGCCGACCGACGAAAACTCGACTTCACCGACGTGCTCGAGCGTCGAGGGGTTGGTCACCGCATGCTTCTGTGATGTCGCGACTGCCATTGTGCTTCTCCTATCAGCTCCCGCCGAGCGGCGCAAGAGCGGGAAACTCGAGTTCCTTGATATCGGATGGAACCTTGTCGATGCTTCCGATCTGCTTCATGAACGTCGCATACTTCAAGAAACCACTGGGCGTAACGGTGTAAGCGATGCCGGGACGTCCGAGCCAGGCTCTGTACTGCGCCGCAAGATCCGGCTTGCTCTCGGCGTCCGCGATGTATTTCGCGGCGTCGGCCGGACTCGATTTCAGCATCTTGTCGGCCTGCTGCATGTATCCGAGCAGTTTCGCCGTGAACGCCGGATACTGACTTGCGAATGCCGTCGGCATCGTAACGGCCGTGAAGCAGGTGTCGCCCATGACGTCGTGCGTGTTGAAAATCGTGTGCGCGCCCCGGTCGATCTCTTCGTACTCAAACGGAGGCGCGGTCAAGTGTCCCACGACTTGATGGGAGACGAGCGCTTGCAATCCCAGCGGATGCGCCATCGCCACCATGTTGGTATCGAGCGCGTGCGCGTTGCCGAGAATCTCTTGCGCACCTTTGCGTAGCGCAAAGGCTTGAATCGAATCCGGCGCAGGCAGCGCGATTTGGTCGCCGGCTTTGAGATCTTTGAGGCTCTTGATGTTCGGGTCCATCACGTTGAGCCACATGTCCATGTTCGATGCGCAAGCGAGAAGCTTCCACGGCACGCCACGCGCCCAACCCACGATCCACGGCGCAGTGCCGACGACTCCGACTTGGAGCGTGTTGGAGATGATGCCGTCGCGGATCGTTGCGCCATTCGAGAGCTCGCGCCACTCAACCGTTGTGCCGGGAAAATCTTTCTCGATCCATTTGTTCTGCTTGATGATCAGCAGCGGCGCATAACCGAGGCCGGGCTGATATGCAATCGCGACGTGCGCGGGAGCTGTCTCGGCTGCTAGCGGCCGCGCCGGATGCAGCGCAAGTATCAGAGCCAGACATGCGAGGACGCAAGAGACTTTCAACGCCTTCATTCCTCTTCTCCTAAAGCTGCGATCGCGCGCAGCGTCCCGCGCAGCGCCTCGTATGGCGTTCTACCGACCTTGCTCTGCAGCTCGGATTCGATCTCGCGAAAGACCTCGATGTTGTCCATCTTCAGCTTCCATCCGGCATCGGTGAATGCGATGATCCGGTTACGACGATCGTTTTCGTCGATGCGACGCTTGACGTAGCCGCATTTTTCGAGATCATTCGCAAGCTCCCACATGGCCTGTTTCGTCATGTTGGCGCGCGCCGCGAGAACGTTCAGCCGCGTACCGTGCAAATCGATATTCGACGTAAGGCCGAGGTGCGTCGAGCGGAATTTCTTGTGTCCGCGCTTTTGGAGCGCTG